>NZ_BTHK01000003.1:0-212336 GCF_033242365.1 Lachnoanaerobaculum sanguinis | reverse complement strand
CCAAAAATAGACAGTATTATAGAAAAGTAAAATATCCTGACAAAGTTACAAAGCCGAAATGCCTTGTATTTGTCAGGATATTTCTATTTTGTTCTGCGGGAAGTAAAATTACTTATTTCCCGACAGTCCCTTTTTATAATGGTATTTAAATATTAAATTTGTATGATGAGCTATAAAAATTCAGTGTGTTTTTTATGGCAATATGACCATAAGAAAATTGTCTATATGCACAGTTTTATGAGATAAAATTGTTTAATGTGCTAAAATTAATCAAAATACAACGAAACGTGGTATCAGGTATTGCCAAAATAGTGATAGTTTGTATAATGAAAGCATCAAACTTTTTACATGATGTTTGGTTTGATATCTTTTTTCTTATAGAAAGTAAACTTTCTAATCTGTGTATTCTAAAAATTCTACAAAGTTCTAAACATCATGACATGTCGGTGCACCGACTATTTTCCATACATAGCCGGGTATTTGATAGTAGGGGCATTATACCCGGCTATATTTAATACTTCTGAAATCAATTCTGAAAACTTCTAAAGACAATGGAATCAAAAATAATTCTCTGATATAATAAAGGAGCAGATATGCAAGAAAAAGATATAACTCAAAAGATGCTTGAAAGACACAATGATGTTTTTTCGGATATAGTAAATGTATTGTTGTTTGGCGGAAAGAAAGTGGTAGAGGAAGAAACACTTTTTGATGCCGTTACAGACAGTGCATTAAAAATAGACGGAAGAGTCAGGTTTCAAGACAGAGATGTTGCAAAATATTGGAAAGACAGTCAGATAAATATAGCACTTTTAGGAATAGAAAATCAGACAAATCCGGATAAATTTATGCCGCTAAGAGTAATGGGATATGACGGATTGGAGTATACAAGACAGGTCAGAAAAGAATGTAATGGTGAAAGCAAATACCCTGTAATTACCTTGGTATTATATCTTGGTTATGATAAAAAATGGACATACCCGAAGAATCTATTCGGGGTTTTAGATATGGATGAAGAGCTTAAGCCATATGTAAATGATTATAAAATTAATTTATTTGAGATAGCATATCTGGACAGAGAAATAATAGATTCTTTTACAAGTGACTTTTGGATACTTGCAGATTATTTGTATCAAATGCGGGTAAATAAGAATTATGTTGCAGATAAGAGGTCAATAGGTCATATAGAGGAATTACTGATGCTTATGTCTGCAATGACAGGAGATAAAAGGTTTGAGGAGATCATAGACGAAGCAAATACGAAGGAGGTTGTGAATATGTGCGAAGTATTGGATATAGTTGAGGCAAGAGGGATAGAAAAAGGAATAGAAAAAGGTAGGGAAGAAGGTGCCGATTTAATAAGCAGGTTAAATACGATACTTGCTAAGGAAGGCGATCTGGACAAGATAATAAAAGCCAATACGGATAAGAAATATCGCAATGAGCTTTTAAAAAAGTACAATCTTTTAAGGGATTACGGAAAGTAAATATATTGAACAAAAAATCGCGATACCGACTCGGTACGCGGTTTTTGCATAATAGAAGTTTAAATATTAAATTTAAATGATGTAATATAAAAAATAACAACTGTTTTTATGGCAATATTACCATAAGAAAATTGTATATATGCACAGTTTTAAGAAATAAATTTATTTAATACGCTAAAATTAATCGGAATACAACGGAACGTGGTATCAGGTATTGCCAATATGGTGATAGTTTGTATAATGAAACTATCAAACCTTTTACATGATGTTTGGTTTGATATCTTTTTTCTTATAGAAAGCCAGCTTTCTAATCTGTATTTTCTAAAATTCTACAAAGTTCTAAACATCATGACATGTCGGTGCACCGACTATTTTCCATACATAGCCGGGTATTTAATATTAAGGGCATCATACCCGGCTATATTTAATTCTTCTGAAAGTAAATGTATTGCTGTTTGGCGGAAATTAAATTTATATAAATATATGAATAAATACTTTGATGGGTTGATTTTCAACTCATTTTTACTTTTAAAATCTTGAATTATTATCAAATTATTAAGACGTACTATAAAAATTGTAAGTTCATTTTGCAAATGAAACATTGTACAATTACAGTGTTAAGAAAATCGGTTTGAACTGTGATAATAAATATCTAAATATCTTTAAAGTTTAAAACTAAAATTCAAATTGATATGGAGGTTTGTCTATGAAAAAATCAATTATTTTGGCAAGTGTCTTAGCTGTCAGTGTTTTAGCTGCCGGATGTGGAAAAGGAGCCGATAAGACAGAAAGCAAAGAGAGCAGCAGTGCTGTAGTTGAATCATCAAAGGAAGAAACTACTGCAGAGACTACAAAAGCTGAGAGTAAGGTGAATGAGGATGAATTAAAAGTCCCGGGGTATGCACTTGGAGAGATTCCTGAGGTTCCGGTTGTAGTATTGCCTCCACTTGGTATAGATGAAAATGCTGATGCAAAAATAAAGATGGACGCTACAAAAAGCCTTTCATCAGTGCCAGGTATTACAGTAACACCTGTTAAAGTTGAAAATGATCAGATTATAAGAGGTACAACCTCGGTGCAGGTGGGTGAAAACGGGTCCGGACAGTATGCGGACGGAAATACTACGGTTCAGACCGAAGGAGACGGTTCCGGACAATACATTGACAGTGAAAAAGGAATTACTATACAAAGAGAAACCGACGGATCGGGACAATACTTGGATTCTAATAAAGGAATTACATTGCAAGTGGAAGCAGACGGATCCGGAAATTATTCAGATGACAGATATGGTATACATTTGATGGTAGATGCAGACGGAACAGGTTTGTATACCAAGTCGGAAACCAATTTAAGTATATCTGTAGATACTCAGTATGTAATATACAGAGATCAAAATATGGATATTGAAGTAAACGGTGACGGATCGGGAAGTTATAAGAATAAGAAAACAGGTCTCGGAATAGAAAATGACGGTAAGGGAAAAGCTGTTATCACATTTAAGGGTAAAGAGAAGGAAGTTGATGCAAAGCCGTTGGTTTTCTCATATAAACTGCCTTTACTCAGTGCGGTTCCTGCAGTGCCTGCAATAGAGGCCAATAGTATAATGATTACTCTGGATTCGGGAGTGTTGTTTGATGTTGACAAATATAATATCAGACCTGATGCGGAGGAAACTCTGAACAATCTTGCAAAGATTTTAATAGAGGCAAATATAACCGATTTTGAAATAGACGGACATACCGACTCCGATGCGGATGATGCACATAACCAGACACTGTCAGAGAATCGTGCAAATTCTGTAAAGAGCTATTTACAATCTGCAGGTGTTACTGCCAATATTACTACAAACGGATATGGAGAAAGCAGACCGGTGGCAACAAATGAGACAGCTGAAGGAAAACAGTTGAATCGACGTGTAGAAATTATTATTCCGGTACTGTAAAGTTTGAGGCGTATGGTTAGACCATATGCCTTATTTTCTTGTTCAAAGATTATAAATATAGTATTATAAGTATCGGTTAAAACATTAAGATCACCTTTACAAGGCATTTTTATAGTACAGCATTTTATATATTATATAAGTATAAAATATTTGGGAGGCTGTTATGAAGTATATCGTAGTTGATTTGGAAATGAACAAAGTTGGAAAAGAGCATAGAAATCTTGGATGTACTATGGAGACTATTGAAATAGGTGCTATAATGTTGGATGAAAACTTTCAGGAGATATCATCATTCAGAACCTATGTAAAACCTGAGTACAATACAAGAATTACATCAATAGTGAGGGATCTGACAGGAATTACCTACGATATGGTTATAAATGCACCTAAATTTGACGAGGCAATAAAGATGTTTTCAAACCGGTGTCTTTGTGTAGATGATGCAAGAAATACAGCAAAGCTTTTCCATATTTTTAAAGATCGTGAACTGTTTGATAATACACTAAGTAAGATAGCGGAAGCTATGAGGCCTACAGATTTTGGAACATCTCTAGGCAGTCTGTTTGATTTGTCAAGTTTTGCTGTTGCATAATATTAGTGATGCCTACAGGTCTGAAACCTGATACAAGTTTTCTTGTAAGAGGATTCAGACCTTTTTGTGATTAAAGAAGGATGGATAAATGGAATTAAAGGAGCTGTTAGATTATATAAAAGAAAAACATAATATTGAAGAGTCCGACAGATGGGATAGCTCTTTAACTATGTCAAGACTGTGCCATCCTTTAACGGGAAAGATGATTGCGCTTCTTATAAAGGAGTGGAATTCCGATACCGGAAGATGGATGGAACATTGTGATTTGAAATATGAAGCAAGTTTATTTGACAGGATGAAAGAGTATATAGTTGATCCTTTGCGTATGCATGGTAGCAGCTGGATAGGCATATCATTTAATGATAAAACGGACAAAGATTATATATTTGAATTATTTGATAATGCGATATTGCAAGGCAATCCGTCTAAAGACACAGCTTTATCGGATACCGGTAAAAGTAATACTGTATATACGGATACGCCTTTACCATTTGCAAAAGGGAGTGATTTTCTAAAGAAAAAGGAGTATATCCCGGAGAAAATCACTGAAATGAGAAAACTGTATAGATATGATGATTATTCCGGACAATTAAGAGCTAAAAACTTCTATAGGCAGGCCAAGTTTATGGAAGATTATGAGGATGATTATCATGGGCAGGTATGTGATATTTCGGGTTATTTTACTACATACCATGATTTGAGTGATAAACAATTGAGAACTTATTTCACATGGAGAACCGAATTGAGGAATGGCGTATATAACAGAACATTTACATCCTTTATATACTTATATATCTATGAGCTTCTTTGCGGTATAGGCAGTTCTTCATCTGTTGAGAGTTTGAACAAACTTAAAGAATTTGAAGAAAAATTTATAGAAGGCGGTTTTTTAGAAGATAATACACAGATAAAAAGGAATTTACATAGATGGTATTTTGAGTATTCGCTTGTTAAAGGCTTTCCGGTGGATGAGGTAAAAAAATATATTGATAAAGAGATATTAGACAGAGATCATGCACTTGAAATTTTGAAAAAATCCGGAGATTATGATGATATAGAAATATTTGATGCCATATGTTTTTTTGCCGGTAAGAGATTTTTAAATTCCGTAAGTATTAAAAAGGAAAGAGAGAAAAGTATAATTATATATGCCTATGTGTGGAAATATATATTAAAGAGCGGAAATATTGACGGCAAAAGTATATTTACACATTGCTTTGGAAGGATGCAAAACAGAAGCATATATCCGTTATTAAATGCGGTTTATTTGAATGATAAAACAGAGGAAGATGCAGACTATATAGTAAACGGAGTGAGGTCGTATCATTGTAAAGCAGGCAGGTGGAAGGAAAAATCTTATATAAGGGCATATTTTGATAAGAAGAAACTTGCATCTATAGTTCATGAAATTGACAGATTGATCAGAGATGAATTTAAGCTTGGATATTATTTGAAACCAAGTATGGAAGATACCAGGATTGCCACCATTATTGCAGCTGCATTTAACGAAGCTCTTAAGGAAATAAAACACAATGAAAGAAACCTGATAAATATAGACTTTTCGGCATTAAAAAAGATTCGAAACGATGCGGAAATTACAAAGACAAGTTTGCTTGTAGATGAAGATTGTATACATTCTCAGGTGATAAATACAGATATAGTTGAAAAGGCTGATATACAAAATACTATCGAAAAGAATTCTATAAAATATAATGACGGTAATCAGAGTAAATCAGAAAACTTAGATTTTGATAAACCGCCGGAAATATCAGATAATATAAATTTAAAGATCCTAAAGTTTATTATTGCAGGAAAGGATTATAAAAGTCTGATAAAGTCAAATAATCTGTTTACATCAATTATTACCGACAATATAAATGAGACTTTCTTTGAAGATATAGGTGACAATATATTGGAATGTGAAGGCGATGAAATATATTTGGTAGAGGATTATAGAGAGGATATTTTGAATATCATAGGAGAGATATATGAATGAAGATAAAAAGGTACCTAAGAGAATTGCTCAAACATTGATTAATTCACTTAAGGGAGGTGTGGTTCCAAGAACAGGTTTGCCATATATTACAGTCGGCAGAAAAAACGAGATAGAGGCATTGCTGCATGATGTGGATATAGTGGCAGAAGGTGGTGCTTCATTTAGATTTATTGTAGGTAAATACGGTAGCGGAAAGAGCTTTTTATTACAGACTATAAGAAATTATGTGATGGATAAGGGCTTTATAGTAGCGGATGCGGATCTATCGCCGGAAAGAAGACTGCAGGGAACTAAAGGACAGGGACTTGCGACATATAGAGAGCTTATAGGAAATTTGTCTACAAAAACAAAGCCTGAAGGTGGAGCAATAACATTACTTTTAGACAGATGGATAAATAATATTCAGACTGATTGTATAGAAACAAATGGGGTATTACCGGGAAGCAAAGAACTTTTAGATGAGGTGGATAAGAAAATATACACTGTAATAGCAGGACTTTCAGAGATGGTTCATGGATTTGAGTTCGGCTCACTACTGTCTAAATACTATCATGCCTATATAGACGGGGATGATGAAACAAAGATGAAAATTGTTCGTTGGTTTAGAGGTGAATACAGCAGAAAGACAGATGCAAAGGAAGCGCTTGGAGTCAATATAATTATCACAGATGAGGACTGGTATGAGTATTTAAAGTTGTTTGCTATGTTTTTCAGACTTGCGGGCTATAGCGGAATGATGGTTATGGTAGATGAACTTGTAAATATATATAAGATACCTAATGCTGTTACCAGACAATATAATTATGAAAAGATGCTTACAATGTATAATGACACATTGCAGGGTAAGGCAAAATATCTCGGAATTATAATGGGTGCAACGCCACAGACATTGGAAGATAAGAGAAGGGGAATATACAGCTATGAGGCTCTTCGTTCAAGACTCTCGGAAGGCAAATTTTCAAAGCCCGGTATGAGAGATCTGCTCTCGCCTGTGATAAGGCTTGAAGCACTGACTCCGGAGGAGATGCTTGTATTATGTGAAAAGCTCTCAGATATGCATGCCGGACTCTATGGCTATAATAGGAAACTAAGTGATATAGAGTTGGGTGATTTTATAAAACTTGAGTATTCCAGAATAGGAGCAGCAGAAAACATTACTCCAAGAGAAGTGATAAGGGATTTTATTGAGCTTTTGGATCTTATATATCAAAATCCGGATTTGAAAATAAATGAACTTTTGGAATCTTCCGATTTCTCTTTTGCGAAGTCGGAGGCGGTATCAGATAATACCGATGAAAATTTTGTGGAGTTTACATTATGAACACATATGAAAGATATGCCCCCTTTATAAGGGAATATATTTATAATTCGGGATGGCAGATGCTTAGAGGTGTGCAAAATGCCGCTGCAGATGTTTTATTCAATACGGATGAAAATCTTCTTTTAACAGCATCTACAGCTTCGGGAAAAACAGAGGCGGCATTCTTTCCGATATTGACTTTGCTTGAGGAAAATCCTTCAAGTAGTGTAGGAGTACTTTATATAGCACCACTAAAAGCTCTTATAAATGACCAGTTTTTAAGGCTGAATTTTATATGCGAAGAAGCGAATATTAAGGTGACAAGATGGCATGGCGATGTGACTCAGACAGGTAAGAGGAAACTGTTAAAAAGACCTTCGGGTATTTTACAGATAACACCTGAATCATTGGAATCATTGATGATAAATAAGCATATGGAAATATCATCTCTTTTTCATGATCTAAGATTTATAGTGATTGATGAAATACACTCTTTGCTTAGAGCCGACAGAGGTTTACAGACATTTTGCCTTATAGAAAGGCTTTGTAAGATGGCAGGATGTAATCCGAGAAGAGTGGGGCTTTCCGCCACTATAGGAAATCCGAGGCTTGCCGGTGATTTTCTTTCATCCGGAAGCAAGAGAAAAACATTGATACCTGAGTTTGACAGAGGCAAGGAAACCTGGAGATTATCAATGGAACATTTCTTCAATACAGAGCCGCAAGCTGTCTGTTATGAGGATACAGCAAAGGAGATAAATACCGGATACGTGCCGAAAGGTGCAAATCCGGGACTTGCATATATATTTGAACATACAAAGGCAAAAAAGTGCCTCGTATTTACAAACTCAAGAGAAGAATGTGAGATTGTATGCCAACAGCTTAGACAATACTGTGAAGCAAATCATGAATCCGACAGGTTTTTAATACATCACGGCAATCTCTCCGCATCATATAGAGAGAGTGCGGAAGAGGAGATGAAGGATGACGATTCCTTGATATCTATATGTGCTACTGCGACACTTGAATTGGGAATTGATATCGGAAGACTTGAGAGAGCATTTCAAATAGATGCTCCTTTTACCGTATCAGGATTTTTACAAAGACTCGGAAGAACCGGAAGGAGAGGGGCACCTTCGGAAATGTGGTTTGTTATGAGGGAGGATCATCCTGAGCCCAGGGCAATGATGCCTGAGATGATACCATGGTATCTTATACAGGGAATAGCTTTGGTACAGCTATATGTGGAAGAAAAATTTGTGGAGCCTCCAAGACTTGACAGGCTTCCATACAGTTTGCTCTACCATCAAACAATGAGCACATTGGCTTCAATGGGAGAAATGACACCTGCCGATCTGGCAAGCAGAGTCCTTAGTCTGTCGGCCTTCAGAAGAATAAGTCAGGATGATTTTAGGCTTTTATTGCTTCATTTGCTGAAAACAGATCATATAAACAGGACTGAAAACGGTGGACTTATAGTGGGGATTTCCGGTGAAAGAGTGGTAAATAACTATAAATTTTATGCTGTTTTTCAGGAGAATATAGAATATTCCGTACGAACAGAGTCACAAGAACTTGGAACTGTTGTGAGACCGCCGGAAAGAGGAGGTAAGGTTGCAATTGCAGGCAGAGTGTGGATTGTGGAGGAAGTAGATCATAAAAGAAGAGATATATATGTAAGCTTGGTAAAGGGAAATATTCCGGCTTATTTTGGAGACGTGCCGGGAGATATACATACTCATGTACTGGAGAAAATGAAAGACGTACTCAGCTCATCAGATACATATATGTACTTGATGAGTCATGGTAGAGGCAGACTGGCACAAGCCAGAGATTGCTTTAAAAAGGCTGAGTTGTCAAATAAGCCGCTTATACATCTTGGTGGGAATATGTGGGCTTTATTTCCATGGCTTGGAAGCTATGCATTTTTGGCACTTGAGAGATTTTTAAAGGTACATTGCGCAAAAGAACTTGGTCTTAAAGGTTTAAATCCTTCAAGACCGTATTTTATACAATTTACTATGAATGTAGGTGAAAAAGAATTCTATAAGACAGTAAGTGAAAAAGCAGCCGAGGAAATAGACCCCATGTCTTTAGTTTATGATAAGGAAGTACCTGTATTTGAAAAATATGATGAATTTGTACCGGAAGAGCTTGTAATAAAGGGTTTTGCTTATGGAGTACTGGATATAGAGGGAATGAGAGAGCGTGTAATAGGTTGGAAGGATAAATTAATCTGAGATAGAAAACGGTTTGATTTTGTGAAAGTTAATTCGGAAAGTTTACTAATTTAGTATGAAATGTTGTTAAAAATTCTGCTTATTTATTAAAACTTCTTTTAAATATTTTGTAAATGTGCTATTATGAACTCAAATAGAGTGAAAGGAAAAATTGCATATGAAAAACTCAAAGAAAAAGATTTATGCTTTTTTGTTGATCATTAATATGATCATAGGCACATTTACACAATGTCTGGCAGCCTGGGCTGCTGCGACACCACCACCGGTGAAAAACAATCCGGATATAACAACAAATGTCACTTATGATACCAGCATAGCTACACCAACTACAAAGTACTATGTCGGAGAACAGGTACCTTTTTATGCCAATACGGTGGTATCATCGGTTAGCACAAGCTACCCCGGTGCATATTCGCTTATATATTTGGATAAATCTATATTTGCTTGGCCATCAACAAGTGATATATCAGATTATATAAACATGCCTACAGGAGGCGATGCAAAAAGCGTAACTCAGCAGGGCGATTATTATATAATGAAAATTAAATATATTAATGCCGGATCTGCGATGATTACTATACCGTTTAAGGCAACTTTAAAAGCAAACGGTTTAGTGAACGGAGAAACTTACAATATACCGATAGAGTTTTACAAAGCTGACGGAACATTGTTGGCGACAACCCATAATAATTTTGTGGCATATACTTACCCTATCGGTACTAAAAATGCAATACTCGATACAAACACAAGAAGCTATTTGCAGGGATCATCAGATTTGCAATCGAATACAGTACTGTCAAATGATACCAAGACATATATCAGAGTGGATTCATACAGAGTTGAATGGCCTGCGCCGGGAACTACTCTTGGCGGTGATATAAAATCAAAGGGCTTTGATAGAAGAAAAACCAGGATTACAGTTCAATTACCTGCGAACACTATTTGGGATACTTCCATACAGGGAAATGAAAAGTGGACGTATAATGCGGCAAATCAGACAATCACCAAAGATGAGTTGGTAACGTCATATTCTGATTACAGTAGTTTCACCATGAGATATAATAACCAGCCGGTTGGGACAAGCTACGCAACAGCTGCTAAAGTTGAGTTTCCGGTAACATGGCAGTTTGTAAATGACGACGGGTCTTTGGATCCGGCTTCGCTTATAAAATCAAAAATTGTAGATTCATTTTATTCATATCCGGGAACACCACCAAGAGATGACGGTTTTGTATTTTATAAGAGTGGATATGAAAATCATATATTAAGTACAAGAGAAGAAAGCTTGCATTCATACTATCTTTCAACAGGATGGGAGTATTCAGGGGGTATCCCGAATCAGCTTGTAACATACGGAGCATACAATCATACTGTTGATAAAATAGTTGACGAGCCTGTTGAAGGTCTGGAACTTGTTAAGTATGCAATACGTCATGACGGTAGAAATATTAGGGTAAAAAATGCGGCCGGAGCTGAAGAAAATTTACCTGTATTTGATGCAACACAAATTGCAAATATGCAGCATAACAAGCTTATAGGTACATTGCCCGGAGGAACAACGGAAGTGATTGCAACTAATGTTGCCATTACTTCGACAGAAACAGAAATAACATTGCCGACTCCAAAGCATTATACAAAACTTGAATTTGTTTTTGATACACCGATAAAATTTATGGCTCCGACAACCACAAGTCCATGGTCAAGTTATGGTGAAGGTGTATCTATAAAATATTCATTCAAGTTAACGGAGAATTCATATAATACCGTTAAAAACACATTGAGTACAATGCCGTCTACAGGAGCTACTACAACCAAAAATAATTCAAGCGGTATAGGTGATAACGGAACAAGTACTAAAACACAAAATGGTGTACAAACAACATGGTCAAAGGAATGGGCAAGCCTAAGAAGAGCCGATTATCCTGAAAATGCACCGAGGGATGCAGGTTTAAACTATATTAATCAAAATGTACGCCACTACAGTACGCTTGATTATATAGGAAATTTGGGAAGTAAGTGGGATCTTGAAAATTTGACTTATACTGTTTTGGCAGATCCGGGACTTAAGTATAACAGTTCAAGCTATTCATATTATACATGGGGTGGAGACGCTCCAAGCGGATGGGTAGTAAGCTCAACAACATTACCGGATACCTATACAACCATTCAAAACTACAAAGGTACAGGCAAGACTGCCTATGTACATAGTATAAGCGGATTGAAGCTACCGAACTATACAGATTCAAGCGCAATTTCCAGATTGGAATTTAGTACAGATTTTACCGTAACAAGGAACCTTGATGGCGGAGATCATACTATCTCAAGTATAGTAAACTGGAGTAATAATGAAACAGCTACAAATCACCCTGTTGCAGGTAAGGATATTGACCGTCTGGATGTTGATAATGACGGAAATACTACAGAGAGATTTGCCTACATGGCAACAAAATTTAAGTACTCACCGCCACGTGAGCTTATTTTAACCAAGAGATCAAAGAGAGCGGATGCGACTTTGTATTCATCTGTTACAACAGCTGATTCAAATCAGGAAGTTGATTATCAGCTTAATATTTACAATAACTCTCAAAGAGCCGAGGGTGGATTTACATTCCTTGATATATTACCATATTCAGGTGATAAAGCGATAGCGCCAAACAGTGACGGTGTTACATATGATGATAGAGGTTCTACATTCAGCGTAAAGATGACGGGACCGTTGGATGCAAATCCGAATTATATTTATCAATACAGCACAGATACGCCTGTAAATGGAAATATAGCTGCAAACTATGCTGCAAACTGGGTGAGTACGGTAGCAGATTGGTCGCAGGTAAAGATGATCAAGATCACCATGAGACCGGGATATACATTGGCAAGCGGTCAAACAGATACATTACATTTTAAGGTTAAAGTACCTGACAGTACTGATTTGACACAGGCAGATAAGGCAAACAACTCATTTGCCGGATTCCCGGGAAATAATACCGGCGGAGCATTTGAGGCTGTAGCAAATACTATAGTCCCTGCAAAATACAGTATTAAGGGAAAAGTTTATTATGATATGAATCCGTCAAACGGAACATATAATACAGCTGACGGAGATATAGTTGCAGCATCAAGGGAGATAAAACTCTATGATGCAGGAGGAAATGTACTCGCTACTGCAAATACGGATACAGACGGAAATTATTCGTTTGATAATATCAGTGCAAGGGGAAACTATACAATAAGAATTACACCTTCTACAGGCGATACATTATCAAATGTGGCAGTGCCGTCATCATCTACAGTAATAGGAAATGATTTCACTGATGAGACATTTGGAGGTGGAAATGTATTTAAGTATACGGTAAATCTTACACCTGAAGCAAATAACAGAACCGCAAATGCGGCATTAAAGGCCGTAGATTCAACACTTAGAGTAAAGTATCAGGATCAGACAGGAGCTCCTTTGACAGATAATGCAGGTACTGCAGTAGCGGATGTCGTTACTACACATACATTTATGGCTACATATAATGTGACAGTGCCGGCAGATCCTTCAAATACAGGAAATTATGAGTATGTAGAATTACATGCCACATCAAAGCCTCTCACAGGTACATTATCTCCGGGTGAGAATGTTGTAATACTTGTATATAAGAAAAAAGACATGGGAGATGTTATAGTACATCACTATGAGCAGGGAACCGGCAACTCACTTGCAGCAGATGAGAATCTTAGCGGAGTGGGAATGGCAGGAGCAACTTATAATACAACTCCGGCTACAATAACAGACTATGAAGTTGTAAATCCTACACCTACAGATCATACAGGAACATATCCTGCACACGGGACTACCAAGGTAGTAACTTATGAGTACAAGAGAAAAGATGTGGGAGATGTTATAGTAAAATATGTTGAGCAGGGTAGCGGAACACAGCTTCATGCGCCGAATACATTGAGTGGTGCAGGAAAGTCGGGACTTACCTATACTACGACCCCTGAGATTATAGCAAATTATACTGTAGTTAATGCAACACCTACAGACAATACCGGAACATATCCTGCAGCCGGTACTACCAAAGTTGTTACTTATGAATATAAGAGAGATGACGGTGGAAATGTTATAGTGCATCACTATGAGCAGGGAACAACAAATCAGTTGGTACCGGATATGACACTTCCGGGAGCAGGAAAGCTTGGTTTGGCATATACTACAAATGAGCATAATATACCTGACTTTACTTTAGTGGCACAGCCTGCAAATAAAAACGGTGTATATACAACAGGAATACAAACAGTAACTTATGAATATAAGAGAAATGATGTTGGAAATGTAATTGTACATCACTATGAGAACGGAACAACAAATGAGGTTGCTCCTGATGAAACTTTAAGCGGTGTAGGAAAGTCAGGACTTACCTATACTACAGCGGCAGCAAATCTTGCAGATTTCACAGTGGTAAATGCAACGCCTGTAAACCATACAGGAGTATATCCTGCAACCGGAAATACAGTTGTTACATACTATTACACAAGAAATGATGCAGGAGATGTACTGGTTCATCACTATGAAGCGGGAACAACCACATCACTTGCGGCAGATCAAAACTTACCGGGAACAGGAAAGTCAGGACTCACTTATACTACCGCACCGGTAACTATAGCAAATTATACTGTAGTAAATGCAACACCTGCAGATCATACAGGAGTGTATCCGGCAAATGGAGTACGTACTATCACATACGAATACAGAAGAGATGATGCAGGAGATGTTACAGTCAGATATGTAGATGATGAAGGTAATGAGATTGATAATTCCGATATATTATCGGGAGTAGGAAAGCTTGGATTACCATATACAACAACTGCAAAGAATATACCGAATTTTATACTTATAACAGTGCCTACAAATGCAACAGGAACTTTTGTAACAGGTACACAGACTGTTACCTATGTTTACAGAAGAAATGATGCAGGAAATGTAACAGTATATCATAAGTCTGTATATGACGGAAGCGATTTGACAGCACCTAATGTAATGGACGGTACAAGGAAACTTGGATTACCATATACAACAAATCCTGAGTCTTATGCCGATTTTGAGATAGATACAGTACCGTCAAATGCAAACGGAACATTTGCAAGCGGAGCCCAGACTGTAACTTATCTCTACAAGAGAAAAATTTCAGGCGGAGTGACAATAAATTATCTTGATAATCATGGAAACAATATTGAAAGTACAGATATAATTACAGGAACAGACAATGTAGGATTGCCCTACACTACATCGCCAAAGACTATTCAATATTATGATTTGATAACAGTACCGTCAAATGCAAACGGACTATTTACAGTAGCACCGATTACGGTAGACTATATCTATAAACGTCAGGATGCAGGAAATGTTATTGTTGAGCATATAGATGAGAACGGAAATGTACCGCTTGAGACACCTGAAATACTTGACGGTAGTGAAAAACTCGGATTGTCATATACATCGAGTGCAAAGTCATTTGATAATTTTGACCTGATTATAACACCGGCAAATGCAAACGGAACATTTATAAGCGGAACCCAAACTGTAACCTATGTTTATAGAAGAAAAGATGCAGGAGATGTAATTGCCCATTACGTAAATACTGCAGGGTTACCGATAGAGAGTGATGAAGTACTGGACGGAACAAGAAGTCTTGGACTTCCTTACTCAACAACACAAAAAGATATATCAGGATATCACTTGTACCTTGTACAAGGACGTGCTACGGGAATATTCACAACAGGACAAACTGAGGTTACTTATATATACCAAAAGGACCCAAGCCAGGTAATTATACCGGGACCGTTAACTCCTGTTACACCTGTAACACCAAGTACAATAACACCGGGTACATCTACAACACCGACTCCTTCAAGAATAGCTACACCGAGTCAGATACTAATTCCTAATGACAGAAACAGGGATATTACTATCAGACCGATAGCAACACCGTCTATAGCAACACCTTCAAATATCAGCAGAGGCGGTTCAGGTGGCGGATCATCTGACAGACTTGTGAAGGCAAGAACTGTAAATACAGTTACAAATAAGGATGCCATAAATACAACTGTTGAAAAGCAGGAGATAACCCCTACAATCAAGGAACCTGAGAAGGTACCTATGATCCCGGCACAAAGAGAAGCTCTACCTGTTCCAAAGACAGCAGATACTATGGATATCAGTAAGTATATGTTTATCTTGATGAGTTCACTTATTGCAACAATTGTAATTGTGAAAAAGAAAAAAGAAACAAGGTAAGACCTATATAAACAAAGAGATAAACTTTCACTTTAAAGAGTGGAAGTTTATCTCATTTTTTTTGAAAAGTTGTACACATTGTTAATATAATTTATGGCTTTTAATATAAAAAAATGTTATCTTAATATAAAGTAAAAAAGGTGGATATAATAATGATAAAAGCGGTTTTATTTGATATGGACGGTCTGATGTTTGATACAGAAAGGCTGTATGGAAAAGCATGGCAGAATGCGGCCCTATTACAGGGGTGTAAAATAAGTGATGAAGCTATACTTAAGATAAAGGGTGCCAACAAAGCCTTGGTATATGAGATTTTGAGAGCTGATGCAGGCGATGAATTTGATATAGAAAAGGGCAGAGATGCCAGAGAGGAATATATTGTTTCGCATATAAGAGAGCATGGACTTACAAAGAAAAAGGGACTTGATAATTTACTTAAATATTTGAAGGAAAACGATATTAAGGCCTGTCTTGCGACATCAACAAAGAGAGAGGTAGCAATAAAATATCTTAAAATGGCAAATGTATATGACTATTTTGATGATTTCACATGCGGTGATGAGATAGAAAACGGTAAGCCGGCACCGGATATATTTTTAAAAGCGGCAGATAAGGTAAAATCAGATATAGGACAAAGTCTGGTACTGGAGGACTCTATAAACGGTTTAAACGCCGGAATTGCAGCAGGTGCGAGAGTCATAATGGTTCCTGATACAATAGAACCGACAGATGAGATAAGAACAAAAGTTGATGATGTAAAGGCTGACCTTGATGAAGTGATAGATTGGATAAGCAAGGAAAACAAGGAAAATGAAAGATAGAAAAATAAATATCCAATATATTTTATTGCAAGGCCTATATTGGATGATGTTTTGTCCAAGTGCCGGGTTTATATCCTTTTATTTGCAGGGCAACGGATTTGGTAACAGCTTGATAGGAATTATTACAGCTGTATTTTGTTTGGTCGCAGTAATATTACAACCTTTGGCGGGTAATTTATGTGACAGGATAAAAATTCTGACATGGAAAAGAATGATTATTTTATTAGGATTACCATATATACTTATATGTATTATGCTGTTTATTGTAAAAGAAAGGTGGCTGATTGCAGTTCTTTTCGGCTTGATGTATATAATAGCAAGTATATATTTGCCGATGATAAATACGGCATTGTTTGCATATGAGAGGGAAGGGGTAAAACTTAATTTCGGAGTTGCCAGAGGTACAGGTTCCGCAATGTATGCAATTATGGCGCTTCTTATCGGTAATATGGCACTTAGATTCGGGACAAAAATAATACCTGCTTCAGGCCTTATAATTATGGTCTTATTATTATGTGTTGTAAGTACAATGCCACACACAAAGAAATCCGTATTTGAGAGTGACGAATATAAGCAAACAAATGTAATCAGTTTTATAAGAAAATATCCATATTTTTCTATAATGCTTTTGGCAGTGCTTTTTATTTTCTTCTCACACAATATTATAGGAACATATCTTTTGCAAATTGTACAGTCTCTTGGCGGTAACAGCGGTAATCTCGGAACTGCGATGTTTATTCAGGCGGTAGTGGAGATTCCTGTTTTGTTTACATTTTCTTTTATTATGAAGAAGATAAAAGTTGGAAATCTTATGATTATTGCATGTGCAGGCTATATATTGAGGGCGGTACTTTATTTTGCTTCAACTAATATCGAAATAATATATATTACTCAACTTTCACAGATATGCAGCTTTGCGATAATGGCTGCGGCTTCAGTATATTTTACAGGTACGGCAGTAAGAGAAGAAGACCATGCAACAGGACAGGCATTTATGTCGGGAATGATGTCGGCCGGCACAGTGCTCGGATCACTGTTTGGTGGAGCAATACTTGACTATATGGGAATGAGAGCGCTTTTGAGTGTAAATATCCTGCTTAGTGTTATAGGAACAGGGATAGCGATATGGTCGGTGAGTTTGGTGAGAGAAAATAAAAAAGCTATTTAATGCTGTTAAAGAAAGTGTGGCAAATTATAAAGGTTAGTTTATGCAATTTAATTCTTTTATTTTTATTTTATTATTTTTACCTGTTACAATTGTTTTATATTTTTTAGCTAACAGAATAAACAACATATTAGGTAAATGGTTGATTCTTGTATCCAGTGTTATTTTTTATGGATATAATAATTATAAGTTGCTTTGTATAGTGGCATTGAGTATATTTGTAAATTACGCATGTGCTATTGTGATTAAGAAGTACAGATATATAAAATCCATGCCATTGGTAGCCATACCAATAACTATTAATATTATGTTATTACTGTACTTTAAGTATTTGAATTTTACGATATCAAATATCAACTATATCTTTTCTCAAAATATAGTATTAAATAAGATTATATTACCGTTAGGAATAAGTTTTTTTACATTTCAACAGATAGCATATGTAGTAGCAGTATCAAAAGGAGATATTAAAGATAATAATATAATAGATTATATTATATTTATTCTTTATTTCCCAAAGATCTTAATGGGGCCATTGATGGACCCGGTGGATTTTATAGAACAGTTAAATAATGACAAATTAAAGAAAGTAAGTGCTGAGAACATAACATTTGGCATTAAAATATTTTCTTTGGGATTATTTAAAAAGGTAATGTTTGCAGACGTTTTTGCGAAGGTTGTCAATTGGGGATATTCAAATATAGAGGCGGCATCATCAATGGATTTGATGCTTGTGCTACTTTTCTATAGCTTTGAAATTTACTTTGATTTTAGTGGTTATAGTGATATGGCAACGGGGGCATCTCTTATGCTGAATATCAAATTACCTATAAATTTCGACTCACCATACAAGGCCTTATCAATAAAAGATTTCTGGAAAAGATGGCATATTTCTCTTACCTCTTTCCTTACAAAGTACATTTATGTTCCATTAGGTGGAAATAGAAGAGGTATATTAAGAACATATATAAATATTATGTTAGTATTTATTATTAGCGGCATTTGGCATGGAGCAAATTGGACATTTATCTTGTGGGGACTGTTAAATGGGATTTTAAGTGCTATTGATAGGATATTTGATGATTATGAAAACAAAATGTTTGAATCGGTAAGATGGTTAGGTACATTTATTATCACGACAATATTATGGTCTCTTTTCAGATCGGAATCAATAAAACAGTGGTGTGATATAATGCTTAAGATTATTAAATTTCAGGATTTAAATATAACTAATGGGCCAATATGGTTACTGGCTTTTCCGGAGATGGTATTTATAAACAATGTATTAAGACTTGGATGGTTTGTAGATAACATTAAGGGATTTTGGGTACTAATCTGGACATTACTGGCCTTTAGCATATGTTTATTGTTTGAAAATAATTATAGGAAGTTAAAGGATAATTCATTTGTAATGGCTATAATCACGTCAATAATATTTGTTTGGGGAATTATTGGTTTGAGCGGTGAATCAGCATTTGTATATTTTAATTTTTAAGGGAATAAGATAGTGAAGAAAACACGGTATTTGATAATTTGGATTTTAACTGTTGCGGTGAGTCTATGCTCAATATGTGGTTTGATATATTATGTTGATCCTCTTTTTCATTATCATAAACCACATACAGACATTTTCTTTTATACATTAGAGGGTAATCATCAACGTGAGTTTAATGACGGTATAATTAAAAATTTTGATTATGATGCTATGATTATCGGTACATCTATGACTGAAAACTTTAAGACATCAGAACTGGATGAGTTGTTTAAGGTTAATTCAATTAAAGTACCATTTGCTGGTGCGACATATAATGAGATTAATAATAATATAAGAACAGCATTTAAATATAATGATAAATTAAAGCTGGTGGTAAGAGGATTAGATGTTGGAATGATTAATGAAGATTCTGATAAGATGAGGAATGATTTAGGGGAGTATCCGGTTTATTTATATGATAGTAATCCATTTAATGATGTAAATTATATTTTTAATAAAGATATAATTTTTGGAAGAGTTTATAAGATGTTTGAGGATAGAGGAAAAGAAGGCTTTAAGCCGGGAATTGTATCATTTGATGATTATTCAAACTGGACAAAAAAC
Source organism: Lachnoanaerobaculum sanguinis (assembly GCF_033242365.1). Lineage (NCBI taxonomy): Bacteria > Bacillati > Bacillota > Clostridia > Lachnospirales > Lachnospiraceae > Lachnoanaerobaculum > Lachnoanaerobaculum sanguinis. Next base: position 192,415 of record NZ_BTHK01000003.1, on the reverse strand, counting down.
AATTATGGCTATGAATATGGATTAAGCCGGGAACATTTAGAGAAGATAGAATTTAATAAAGCAGGTAGCCCAATACATTTAACGGAAGATGAAAAAAATATTATTAAAGATAATATTACAAAAAATGTTACAGATATCGCAGATGAACATAAGGATGTAATGTTTTACTATTTTTATACTCCATATAGTATACTGACATACTTCGATTATATTTCAGACGGAACTATATATAAGCGCATTGAAGAGATGGAATATGCTACAGAGTTGATACTTCAACATGACAATATAAAACTTTACTCACTTTGCGACGATATGGAAATTGTGACAGATATGAATAATTATAGAGATTCCATAATAGAATTGCCGGAGCCTAATAAGGATGGGAATAAGGAATATTGGGATACATCACATTACGGAGAGTGGATAAATAGCTATATACTTCAGTGTATGTACAATGATAAGTATCGACTGACAGAAGAAAACTATAAGGGTATTTTTTCTAAACAGCTTAGAGATTATTTGAATTTTGATTTTCATAGTTTATATTCTCAAGTGAACTATAAGAATGATTATTATCAGGCTGCATTATACAATAAGAAAATATTGGGGATTGAACCAATAGATTTACTCGAAGACAATACGGGTTTGGAACTAAAAAATGCAGAAATTGTAGAGGACCGGAAAGATAATAATAAGGGAATAAAATGTATAGGAAGTTTAAAAAGATCTTATGACAGTAATGTTACGCCTGAAGAATTTATTATTGAAGGTAACTATGTTGGTGGCAAGATAACTATAGATGATATTGGCAAACATAAATATATTGTATTTTACGGAAGGAAAGTAGCGGGAGGTGGAGAGCCGACTGTAATAGCAATCAATGCAGATAATGAGAAGATAAGTGAGATATCTTATGGATTTGGAGATGTGGGAAATGATTGGGAGCAGTACCTGATAGATGTATCAGACCAAAAAACGCCTATTACAATGTTTTTTAATGGAGGCTATTCAGATACAAATGGAAGTCCGGACACAGAGTATATTTTTAGCGATATAAAGCTATACTAATATCCGTATGAGTATAAAAATATAATTTTACAGTCGGCAGATAATCGTAATATTTTTGCACTTGAAATAGTAGATGATATAAGCGATAATATAATAGGTTTCGCTATGTCTTATAGTGTATCTGATTGGAGAAGTGATATGAAAACAATTTCAATATTGGTTCCTACATATAATGAAGAGGTAAATATACCGCTTATATATGAAAGGATAAAAAAGATTTTTGAGACGGATCTCAGTAATTATAATTTTGAGCTGATTTACATTGACAATTATTCTTTGGACAGGTCCAGAGAAATAATTGAAGAACTGTCAGAGAAGGACAGTAGAGTTAAGGCAATATTTAATGCCAAGAACTTCGGTTTCAGCAGGTCTTGTTTCTATGGATTGTTACAGGGAACAGGCGATTGTACTGTGTTAATATTTGCAGATATGCAAGATCCTCCTGAAGTTATAGTGGATTTTGTTAAAGAGTGGGAAAAAGGAAAACAGATAGTAATAGGTATAAAAAATAAAAGCAAGGAAAACCCTATTATGTACTTCCTTAGAGGAATGTATTATAAAGTTATAAAGAAGATAGCCGATATTGATCATATAGAGCAATTTACAGGATTTGGACTCTATGATAAAAAGTTTATTGACGTTATGAAACAACTTAAGGATTCAAACCCATACCTTAGAGGAATAGTTGCAGAACTTGGACCTGAGAGGGCAGAAGTTTATTATGAACAAAAACAGAGAGAAAACGGAAAATCCAATTTTAATTTCTTTAAGCTTTATGATTTGGCAATGCTTGGAATAACATCATACTCAAAAGTAGTTATGAGATTGGCAACAATTATGGGCTTTTTGATGTCAGGTGTATGCTTTGTTTTAGCCATTGTAACTATTATTATGAAGATTATAAATTGGGAAAGCTTTCAGCTTGGAATAGCGGCACTTTCTGTAGGTACTTTTTTTATGGGATCGGTTATCCTGTTCTTTATAGGATTTTTAGGTGAATACATATTAAATATAAACATAAGAGTTATGGATAGACCTTTGGTTGTCGAACAGAGAAGAGTTGGATTTGATTCTAAGGAGGATTAAGTTTTGACAGAGAAAAGTGTGGTTGTTACAGGAGCTAACGGATTTATAGGAGCTGCGATATGCAAATTTTTCTCTAATAGCGGAGTTAAGGTATATGCTGTCGTAAATGAGTCAAGCGAAAACATTGAAAACCTGGAAAATGTAGTCATTGTAAGAGCTGAAAAAGATAATATAAGAGATATTGTCGGAAATGATAGAGTTTCTGAATTTTATCATTTAGCCTGGGTCGGGAGCGCCGGACCTTTAAGAGCTGATGAGAACGTTCAACTCTCAAATATACAAAATTCATGTAGTTCAATTAGAACTTGTAGAGAACTTGGATGTACAAGGTTTATATTTGCATCAAGTATAATGGAATATGAAGTAAATGCTGTAATGGATTCGGAACTGGTGCCGGGTATTAATACAATCTATTCAACGGCAAAGCTGACGGCAGATTATATGTTAAGAGCTATTGCGGGAAGCATCGGAGTGGATTATATACGAGCTGTTATATCTAATATATATGGTCCCGGAGAGACAAGTCCGAGGATGGTTAATACAAGCATAAGGAAGATGCTTAATGGAGAACATTGTGCATTTTCAGAAGGAAAACAGATATATGACTTTATATATATTGATGATGCTGCAGAAGCATTTTGCAGGATTGGAGAAAAGGGTATATCTAACAGGACATACTATATTGGCAGTTTGAATCCGAAACCGTTAAGAGAGTTTTTGATTGAAATGAGAGATGCAATTGATCCGCAAATAGAAATCGGTTTAGGGGAGATTCCTTTCAGTGGTGTTTCATTAACATACAAGGAGTTTGATGTAAATGCTGTGAAAAATGATACAGGTTTTGAGCCGAAAGTCAGCTTTAAAGAGGGTATTAAAAGAACTGCTATGTGGATAAAAAATAATAATTAAATTATCGATTATAGATATAGGAGGTGGATATATGCCGGGATTTACTTTTGAAAAACTGGATTTAGAAGGCGCGTATTTGATTGAAAATTTCCATGTTGGAGACAATAGAGGCGGCTTTACCAAGAATTTTGAAAAAAGTATTTATAGAGAGAATGGAATAGAGTTTGGTTTAGATGAAGCCTTTGCCTCTGTTTCATCTAAAAACGTTATAAGAGGGTTACACTTTCAGTTAAAACATCCGCAAGCAAAATTGGTATGTGTTATGAGTGGAAGCGTATGGGATGTCATTGTTGATTTAAGAAAAGACAGTAAGACGTATAAGGAATGGAGAGCTTTTGAGCTTAGTGCAGAAAACGGTAAAGCACTTTATGTTCCGCGCGGATTTGCACATGGCTTTTTATCACAGGAAGACGGAACTGTGATGCTGTATTTATGTGATGGTAAATATAGTCAGGAGACGGATACAGGAATAAGATTTGATGATCCGGACTTAAATATTGAGTGGCCGGCAGATTTGTCAAAAACAGTTCACTCCAATAGAGATTTGGGTCTGCCAAGTTTTAAAGAGTACGAATTGAACCCTATTGAATTAATTTAATTTTGTAATAGTAATATTGAATTGAAACTATAAGGAGTTGATTGAATGAAAGTTGTATTATTAGCAGGCGGACTTGGAACAAGAATTTCTGAAGAAAGCCATTTGAAACCGAAGCCAATGATTGAGATTGGCAGTCAGCCGATTTTATGGCATATAATGAAGTATTATTCAACATTTGGAATTAACGAGTTTGTAATCTTGGCAGGATATAAGCAGAATAAGATAAAAGAGTATTTTGCAAATTATTTTGTTTATAATTCAGATGTAACTTTTGATATAAAAAACAATAAGATGGAAGTTCATCAAAGAAACGCTGAGGATTGGAAAGTTACAGTACTTGATACAGGACTGAATACTATGACCGGTGGAAGAATTTTAAGGGCAAAGGAACATTTGAAGGATGAGCCTTTTATGCTTACATACGGTGACGGAGTTGCTGATGTGGATATAGATGCACTTCTTAAGTTCCATCAGAGCCATGGAAAAACTGCAACAATAACTACTGTGAGCTTAGCGCAGCAAAAGGGTGTGCTTCAAAAAGAAGAATCAGGTCTCATTACATCTTTTAGAGAAAAGAGTGAAGATGATTCTGCCATTATAAACGGCGGATTTATGGTATTGAATCCGAATATATTTGATTATATTACAGAGGGTGATGCTACTATATTTGAGCAAAAACCTATGTTGCAACTTGCTAAGGATGGCGAACTCATGGGATTTGAGCATGACGGTTTCTGGCAGTGCATGGATACACAAAGAGAAAAAGAAAAATTGGAAAATCTTTGGGCAAGTGGAAAGGCTCCATGGATGAGGTGGACTGAATAAATGAATTTTGAAGAATTGAAAAAATTTTATGGCGGTAAAAAGGTACTTCTTACAGGACATACAGGTTTTAAAGGCTCTTGGCTTTCTAAGATACTTATAATGTGTGGTGCAAACCTTACAGGTTATGCACTGAATCCGCCTACAGATACAAATATTTTTGATATTTTAGGTTTGGAAACAGAAATGAACTCTGTTATTGGAGATATAAGAGACCTTGAACATTTAAAGAAGGTATTTGATGAGGTAGAGCCGGAGTATGTAATTCATATGGCGGCACAGCCTATAGTTAGAGATTCTTATGAAAGACCTGTATACACTTATGAAACCAATGTTATGGGTACTGTAAATATTATGGAATGTGTAAGACTCTCTAAAAGTGTAAAGAGTTTCCTTAATGTTACAACAGATAAAGTATATGACAACAAGGAACAGGATAAGGGATATGTTGAAACCGACTTCCTTGACGGTTATGATCCATATTCCAATTCAAAGTCTTGCTCGGAACTTGTAACACATAGTTATAAGAAGAGTTTTTTAAATGCTTTACCTGTATCTACAGCGAGAGCCGGAAATGTAATAGGTGGCGGAGATTTTGCAAAGGATAGAATAGTTCCTGACTGTGTAAGAGCTGCAATATCAAATAATCCCGTTATAATAAGAAATCCGAATTCAATAAGACCTTTTCAGCATGTACTTGAGCCACTCTTTATATATCTTGATATAGTTATGAGACAGGCACAGGATAGAGAAAGGTTTGAAGGTTACTTTAATGTAGGACCTGATGACAGTGATTGTGTAAATGCACAGACTTTGGTAGAGAGCTTTAAAAGAGCTTGGGGAGAAGGATTTGATTTTAAAATTCAATCAGACGGCGGTCCTCATGAGGCAGGTTTCTTGAAACTTAACTGTGATAAATTAAAGGCAGTATATGGTTGGAAACCGGGACTAAATGTTCATGGAGCTATTGATTTGAGCGTGGAATGGTATAGAGCTTGGAATGACGGAGAAGATATGAATGCTGTCACTGAAAGGCAGATAAAATCTTATTTAAATAAATAGTATATATAATTTGGAGGAGAAATGTTCGAAAATAAAACACGAGAAGATGCTCATAAGGAAATATTGGAGTTGGTTAAGGAGTATCATGACAAATTCCATAACATAAAAAAAGAATTTAAAGAAGGTGACAGAATAACCTATGCTTCCAGAGTGTATGACTCTGAGGAGATGGTAAATCTTGTAGATGCCTCTTTGGAGTTTTGGCTTACAGCCGGAAGATATTTTGATGAGTTTGAGAAGGAGTTTGGAAAGCAGTTCGGTGCAAAGTATGTATCACTTGTAAACTCAGGCTCAAGTGCTAACTTGCTCGCATTTATGACTTTGACTTCACCACTTTTGGGTGAAAGACAGGTGAAAAGAGGAGATGAAGTTATAACTGTAGCATGTGGTTTCCCTACAACTGTTACACCTATTATACAATATGGTGCGGTACCTGTATTTGTGGATGTTACAATACCACAATACAATATAGATGTTACTAAACTTGAAGAGGCCATGTCAGAAAAGACAAAAGCTGTAATGGTAGCTCATACTCTTGGTAACCCTTTTGATCTTGAAGCTGTTGTGTCTTTTTGCAAAAAGCATAATCTATGGCTTATTGAGGATAACTGTGATGCGCTTGGAAGTACATATGTTATAGACGGTGAGAAGAAGTTTACAGGTACAATAGGAGATATAGGAACATCAAGTTTCTATCCTCCACATCATATGACAATGGGAGAGGGTGGAGCAGTATACACTTCAAATCCTCTTTTAAGCAAGATAATTAAGTCAATAAGAGACTGGGGAAGAGATTGTGTATGTCATTCAGGACAGGACAATATGTGTGGACATAGATTTGACCGTCAATATGGTGAGCTACCTTTGGGATATGATCATAAGTATGTATATTCACACTTCGGATACAATCTAAAGCCTACAGATCTTCAAGCGGCAGTCGGAGTGGCACAGTTAAAGAAATTCCCGAGCTTTGCACAAAGAAGAAGAGAGAATTATAAGAGATTGTATGAGGCATTAAAGCCTGTTGAGGATAAAATCATACTTCCTGTTCCTGTAAAGAACGGAGATCCGAGCTGGTTCGGTTTCCTTATTACATGTAAAGAGGGTGTTGACAGAGGAAAGCTTGTAAACAAACTCGAGTCAAACGGTATTCAGACAAGAATGCTCTTTGCCGGAAATCTCACAAAACATCCTTGTTTTGATCAGATGAGAGAGACTAAAGAAGGATACAGAATTGTCGGTGACCTTACAAATACAGACCGTATTATGAACGATACATTCTGGGTAGGACTTTATCCAGGAATGACAAATGATATGATTGATTTTATGGCTAAGATGATTATTGAAGGTATAAGAGAGCAGTAGGGTATATGAAAATAAAAAAATATTTGCATATACCAATACTGTTGGTGGCTATTTATCTGGGATTTATATTCGCGAACATACTTGTTCCAAGAGTTCAGATTTACCTTGATTTGGCAAATTTTGAAAGCTATGGAGTTGTTGAGTCGTTTGTGTATGATGAGGAGTACAGAACACTTTCGGCAGGAAGCGACGGAAGATACCATACGGAATATGAAATATACGGCAATCTGTTGAATGTATCTTTCGAAATAAAGGATGGTGCGCCTGCTGCTACAACAATAAATAATCAACAGTTTACCAAGGTTGATAAAATTAGTGATTATACAAGTGCGGATGTATATAAAGATACATTTGTGTTAAAAACAGATGTTGTAGGTGGCCTTTTCTATCCTTCATTGATAGTATTTTCTATTGTTTTTATTTTAATATTTGAATTTATACTTAATAAAGTATTGCTGAACAAGGAAAACAGACTTGACAAACTTGTTTATTCAAAGTCTGCCATTGTAAGTGTAGGAAAGAAGACCATATTTATATCATTAATTGCAACATTAATCAGTCTTATAATTTATCACGGTTGTGACCTACAGCCGATTGTAGAGACACTTAAATTATCGAGCTCGGGTATTGATATTTATCAGCTCTTTGCATGTTTGAATGAATATAAAAATGTTAATTTGTTTTTGTGGCAATATGATGGAATGATGCTGGCATTTTATAATGCTGCAAATTTTATAAATTACTTGCCGCTTAAGTTTACAGTGGTATCATATCATTGGGAATATACAATATTGCATAAACTTATAAACATAGTATTGCTTAATTTAACTGCAATAAGTATGGTAAGCTTTATGATAGACCATAATATTATTTCAAAGGAAAAGAGCAAAAGTATATATCTTTGGTCGGTTCTTAACCCGATAACTTTTTATGTATCTGTTGTATTTATACAATATGATGCACTGCCTTTATATTTTATAACTCTTGGAATACTTCTTTTGGATAATATTGATGAAAATAAAATTTTACCCTTTGTATTGGTTGCATTCGGCTTGGCATGTAAGATTCCAATGATGATGTGTATGCCGGTAATCGGAATGATGGGACTATACTTCCTCTTTAAGAGTAAGGGAGAAAAATTTGTAAAGCTTATTGCTAACTTTGCTGTTTTTGGATTTGTTATGTTTATCATTTTCCTGGCACCGAGATTAGTACATGCACCGATAGAGGTTGCGTATCGAAATATGACGGCTACTCAGAGAATGTGGTGGACAACAATACAATATGCACCTGTGGTATTTTTATTTGTAACTACTATGGTAATAGAGATTTTTATACTCTTAAATTACACAAAATTAAATCTAAGTGTAAGTGTAGTTGATTTAATACAAAACAGTTTACTTATAATTGCCACACTGATATTCGGATTCAGCTTTTCTGTAATGAGTACACCGGGAATATTTATAGTAACGATGCCGGCATTTGCACTGATGTATGCAAGACAGGAAGATAATTTACAGAGATTTATTTTTGGATTCGGCGGGTTACTGATGGTAGTATATGTTGTATTTTCTTCTATAGGAGATATTTCAGCTACATCAATATTCTTTGGCGGAAGAGCATACCTGACTGAGATTGAAAAAATGTATTCAGGTACACCTACGGGTACACAGATAAATTCTGTTTTACATACTGTATCCAACTCTGCAATGCTTGCTTATGCTATTATATTCTTTAAAGAAGCGGGAAAGCATTTTAAAAAGAAAAAAGTCGTAGAAGAGATTTAAAACAAATTTTACACAGTTTAGTACAGGACCTATATCAATATTGATATGGGTTCTGTTTTTAGGAGTATTTAATATATGTTGGAATCAATTAAAAAAAATAAAGTGGGCATTATAATCATGCTACTTGCGGCGGTATTTGCCTGTGTAGGTCAGCTGTTTTGGAAATTGGCGTCTACACATGGTATCATAGTAGCCTTGGCAGGGTTTGCATTGTACGGTATCGGTGCTGTGTTGATGCTTCTTGCATATAGATTTGGAAGTGTATCTGTTTTGCAACCTTTACTTGGAACAAATTATGCGTTAAGTGTCATTTTAGGATTTATAGTTTTAGGTGAGGCGGTTACTCTTCCAAAGATTATCGGAATAATTATAATATCGGCAGGAGTGATTTTTATTGCCGGAGGTGATGAATGATTTATTATATTGCCTTAATAATAATGGCTTTTGTAGGGGCGTTGGCATCTATATTTTTTAAAAAGGCTTCCGGATCGGAAAGTATAAAAAGCCTTTTGTTTAATATAAATCTTTATATCGGAGGTATGTTATATGTGGTAGCCGCACTTATAAATATATTTGTGCTTAGGCATCTTGACTATTCCGTTGTATTGCCTCTAACTTCTATAACATATATATGGACAATGATATTGTCATATATAACTTTAAAAGAGAAGATTTCAAATAAAAAAATAATAGGTGTATGCTTAATTGTTGTCGGTGCGTTGATACTGGCCCATAGATGGTGATAAAAACTGAGTCATGTTGATTGGCTCAGTTTTTATTTTAATAAAAGTTTTTTATAAAAATGTGTTTATTGTCATGCGTATAATCGATTTATCTGTTATAGTATTAGCATAAAAATTAGGAGAATGTATATGAGCAAGAAGAAAGCGTTATTGGTCACTACCGTAAGCGGATTTGTTCCGCAATTTGAAATGCCGAATGTGGCTATACTTAAGGAACTTGGCTATGAAATACATTATGCATCAAATTTTAACAATCCTTCATACGGAACGGATAACAAAAGACTTGAGGGTACAGGTATAATATGCCATCAGGTGGACTTTGAGAGAAGTCCTTTCAACAAAAAAAACCTGCAGGCATATAAGCAACTTGTAAAAATAATGAAAGATGAAAATATAGATCTGGTACATTGCCATACTCCTATGGGTGCGGTGTTAGCCAGATTGGCGGCAAAAAAATGCGGTATAAAAGATGTTTTGTATACTGCTCACGGATTTCATTTTTTCAAAGGTGCTTCTATAAAAAACTGGCTTATATACTATCCGGTTGAAAGATTTCTATCAAGATATACAGGTACACAAATTTGCATAAATATGGAAGATTTTAATAATGCAAAGAAGTTTAAAGCTGCAAATGTCGAATATATAGCCGGTGTAGGGATAGATACAAAGGGTATAAAAGAAAAATCCGATATAGAAGATAAACAAAAGGATGAGTTAAAAAAAGAACTGAGTATTAAAGATACGGATAGAATTTTGATTACAGCAGGTGAGATGATTGAAAGAAAAAACCAGAAGTTTTTATTGGAGGTTGTTAAAAAGATAAAGGAAAAGGAAACTTCAGTAAAATTTATAGTTTGCGGACATGGCAGACTTGAAAATTTTTTGAAAACCAGGGCAAAAGAACTTGAAATAGAGAATAATGTGATTTTTACAGGTTATAGAACCGATATTTATAAGATTTTGGGATTGGCGGAAATATTCTTATTTTCATCATTACAAGAAGGGCTTCCGGTTGCAGTAATGGAAGCAATGGCTATAGGTTTACCTGTAGTATGCTCTAAGGTTAGAGGAAATGCCGATTTAATAGATAATGAAAAAGGGGGATATGTACTTGAAAGGTTTGATGTCAACATATGGTCTGATTTAATTTATAGTTTACTTATGGATAAGAATAGGCTAAAATCATTCGGAGAGTACAATATGAAAAGAATAAAAGAGTACGACAGGAGTAATGTTGAAAAAGAGATGAGAAGAATATACGAATATTATGAAAAATAAAGACGGTTCATGTATTGTTTTTTTAAAAAATGAAAATGACGGTTCTTCATATTACAGACTTTTTCAATATATGAAAAACTGCAGAATAATAAATATGACTCCAAGCTTTATATATAAATTTTATTACGGATCAAAAAAATCAAATAATAAAATCAAAAAGATTATAATGGGTGTCATTACACTGTTGAATGTTATATTTGTTATGGCATACGATACCTTGATATGGAAGTCGCGAACGATTATAATAAACAGAAGATTTTTTCCAAGGAGTTGTCCGCATATATTAGAGTTATTACTTGAAAAATATCTGGATAAAAAGAATGTATATTGGGATTTTGACGACAATATAAGGTATGACGGTGAAATAAGTGAGGCGGAAGCAAATTTGCTTGAGAAAAAAGCCGATTGTATTATAGTAACAAATGAGTATTTATCAAAAACGGTTTCAGCCAAGTATAAAAATAAAGTAAAGATTATCCCGACTACCGACTGTGAGTTTGAAGGCTTAAATATAGATGAAAGTGTATCACAAAGGAAGATATCATATAATGAAGAGATTATTATGTGTTGGATAGGAACTATGAATAATCTTAAGTATCTGTCAGAGATAATTCAAGCCTTGGATGATGCTGCAAAGTATTGTAAAACAAATCTTAATAAGAAGCTTATATTAAAGGTTGTTGCTAATAAAAAACTTGAAGAGTGTCCGGAATATTTGCTTGTAGAAAATATAGAGTGGACAAGAGATGTGGCAGTATCCGTTATGAAAAGTTCGCATATAGGACTTATGCCTCTTGTAGATAACGAATATACAAGAGGTAAGGGCGGTTTTAAGGCCATACAATATATGTCGGCGGCAATAGTACCATTGCTTTCAAATGTAGGTTATAATAGCAATGTTATTATAGATAATGAGTCAGGGCTTTTTTGTAATAGTTATAGTGACTGGAAGGAAAAGATTATCTCGATTTGCAGGGATGTAAAACTGTGGGAACAATTGGCACTTGGAGCCAGACAAAGATGGGTTGATAAGTTTAACCCTGAGCCGATTAAGTGCTTTTGGAATCGGGTAATTGAGGAGGATATATGAAAAGATTACTTTTTTTCCTTAAAAATGAAAGAAAGATGTTTCTTAAATTGACAAAGAATGATTTTAAGGCGAGATACACAGGTTCCTATTTAGGAATTGCATGGGGAGTTATTCAGCCTATAATCACTATATTAATATATTGGTTTGTGTTTACAGTAGGACTTAGAAGCGGTCAAAGACCGGACGGTTCTCCATATATTATATGGATGGTATCAGGTATGATACCTTGGTTTTTCTTCTCGGACGCGCTTGGTGCGGGAACCGGAGCATTTATGGAGTACGGATATCTTGTTAAGAAACTTAATTTTAACATAGGTTTGATCCCTGTGGTTAAGATAGGTGCTTCACTAATCATTCATATTATATTTTTAACTGTAACAACTATAATATTTAATTTTTTCGGATATCAGGCAGACTGGTATTATTTGCAATTACTATACTATATGTTTTGCAATGTATGTTTGGTATTGGGAATTGTTTTATTTACATCATCCCTCACGGTATATATGAGAGATGTCAGCCAATTGGTGGCAATTGTAATTCAAATCGGATTCTGGGCAATACCTATTGTTTGGGGTCCTGAGGTTTTGACAGGTAAGTTTAAACTTATATTCCAGTTAAATCCTGTGTTTTATATTGTTGAAGGGTATAGAGATTCATTTATGACACATAAGCTTTTTATAGAAAAGCCTATTTATACACTATACTTTTGGATATTGACAGGTTTATTCCTTTGTGCGGGAATGTACACATTCAGAAAACTTAAACCATATTTTGCAGATGTATTATAGAGGATTGATATAGATGGAGAATGCAATTGAATTAATCGGTGTTGGAAAAAGCTATAATCTTTATGACAAGCCGCAGGATAGAATAAAAGAAATCTTTTCATTGACAAGGAAAAATTATCACAGAGAATATAAAGCTCTTGATAATATTACATTCAGTGTAAAAAAAGGAGAGACATTAGGCATTATAGGAAGAAACGGTGCCGGAAAGTCTACATTATTGAAACTTATAACAGGTGTAATTACTCCAACAACCGGAGAAATACATACTGATGGTGAAATTTCCGCCCTTTTGGAGCTTGGAACCGGATTTAATCCGGAATATACAGGTTATGAAAACATCTTCCTGAACGGTTCTATGAGAGGTTTTTCAGATGAAGAAATGCAGGGCAAACTGAAGGAAATCATAGATTTCGCAGATATCGGGGAATATATGGGGCAGCCTGTTAAAACGTATTCAAGCGGTATGTTTGCAAGGCTTGCATTTGCGGTTATGATAAGCTTCAAACCGGAAATACTTATAGTGGACGAAGCATTATCTGTAGGTGATGTTTTCTTCCAACAAAAATGTAATACTTTCATGAAAGATGAGATGAAGGGGGTTACAAAGCTCTTGGTAACTCATGATATGAACAGTATTGCCAATATGGCCGACAGGGTTATACTTATAGAGAGAGGAAAAATCATCAAGGAGGGAAAACCGCTTGAGGTTATAGAGGATTATCTTAAGCTTTTGCACACAACAATCTATAAGGGAGAGGACAGTGCGGCCGAGGAGCTTGAAAAAACTGAAGTTGAAAATCAGGATACTTCTTCAAATATAGGCTCATCTGAGGACGGATGGGTAAAGTCTCCAAAGGAGAGCATAGGAGGAGCGCAGGATATCTTGATAGACAGTCAAAGGGTTTTGATAAACAATGAGGTTGTTGATGTAGTTAAGCCCGGAGACAGAGTGAGAATAGAGTTATTGATTGAACCGAAGAAAGATGCGGATAATATTATTATAGGATATACTTTTAAAGATAAGTATGGAAACAGTATTTTTGCGCAGAGTACTCTTGGTGAGAACATAATGATAGAGGGAGTGAAAAATGGTGAGAGACAATATGCAAGAATTGAATTCGATTGGCCTGAAGTCAAAGAAGGAGATTATTTTTTGACCTTAGGTATAGGTGAAGGATATGATCAAATGGTACATACAGTTCAGTGCTGGGTTCATAATATTATTCACTTACAGGCTATTTCTCTTAAACCAATGCATGGAATTATAAACCATACAATTGATAAATTTGAAATAAAGAGGATAAAAAATGATTAATAATAAATGGATAATTACAGAACCTAAGTTTGAAAGTGATTTGATAAATCCACAACTGAAATTTGCATATTGGGAAGGTCATAGAGATTTTGTATATGATCTTATAAATTTTGTAAAACCGAAATTGATTACAGAGCTTGGCAGCCAATACGGTTGTTCACTCTTTACTTTTTGCCAATCTGTAAAGGACAATAACTTAGATACAAAAATCAGAGCAGTGGATATGTGGAGTGGTGATATAGGTGCTCCGGATACCGGAGAGGAAGTATTTGCACTTGTAAATAAGATAAAAGATACATATTTTTCAAATCTGGATATAAAGTTGTATCAGATGAGATTTGATGATGCACTTCCGGATTTTGAAGACGGATCTATAGATATATTACATATAGACGGTGGACATACCTTTGAAGATGTAGATCATGATTTAAAGACTTGGCTGCCGAAACTCTCAGAAGACGGAATAATTCTTTTTCATGATGTATATAGCGATATAGATGACGGATCATGTGTACATTGGAGAGAAACAAAAAAGAAATACAGTAATTTTTTTGATTTTGAGCATAGTTGCGGTCTCGGAATACTTTTCCCTAAGTCGGATAAATGGTATAATCGCATAAAGGAGTCAGGTTTCTTTGAGCTATACAAAGATGTATATTTTTACAGATCAAAATATAAGTATGTTCAAAACAGATTCGAGGAGCTTAGCGGTTTATATGAGGAAAGATACAAGGCAATTGAAAATCAGTCGGAGATGATCAGGGAGAGAGACGATCAGATAAAAGGAACTGAAAAATTGGCCATTGAGAGATTGCAGGCAATCGAACACCAGTCGGAGATGATTAGGGAAAGAGACGAGAAGATTAAGGCAACAGAGAAACTTGCTGTAGAGAGACTGCAGGCGATAGAAAACCAGTCGGAAATGATTAGGGAAAGAGACGAGAAAATCGAGGTAACAGAGAAACTTGCTGTAGAGAGACTGCAGGCGATAGAAAACCAATCAGAGATGATAGCTGATAGAGATGATAGAGTGAAGTTTGCCGAAAATTTGGCAGTGGAAAGATTGGAAGCTATCAATGAACAATCAAATATGATTAAAGAAAGAGATGAATATATAAAGAGTCTCGAAAAACTTCTTGAAGAGCGTAACGGTCAAGTAAATACATTAGAAGACATTGCGACTGAGAGATTGAATACTATCAAGGAAAAAGAAGATTGTATAGCAGTGATGGAAACTAAGATGAAGGAGGTAGAAGAAAGACAATCTGAACTTAAGAAGATAATAGACAATCATATCATGTCTAGATGGGAATATAGAAAAAAATTCGGAGGAGATATATGAGAGCAGCGTGGGTATTACCGTCGTTTATAGAGGGTTCCGGTGGTCATAGAACAATACTACAAAATATTCAATATATGATCAGCAAGGGTGATGAATGTGATGTATATGTAGAGGATAAGAACGAAGTAAAGGATGTTGCAGAGCTTGAGAAACTTGTTAAAAAGTTTTTCGGTAAATGTGATGCCAGATTCTTTTTGGGATATGATATTAAAGGAGATTATGATATCATATTTGCCACAGCCTGGTATACAGCTAAAGTAGTGAGAGACTGTGGGTTAAATGCGGTTAAGGCTTACTTTATACAGGACTTTGAAGCATTGTTTAATCCTATGGGTGACGGATATCTACTTGCATGTAATTCTTATTGTTACGGATTAAAACCTGTAACAATAGGAAGATGGCTTTCTCATAAGATGAAAACAGAGTATAATACCGATTCTCAGTATTTTGATTTTTGTGCGGATCATAATGTATACAAAAAACTTGACAATATTGAAAAAGAAAATGCGATATGCTTTATTTATCAGCCTGATAAGCCAAGAAGATGCAGTCTTGTCGGCATAGAGGCGCTTGGAATAGTTAAGTTTTTACGACCTGATATAAAAATTTATTTATACGGTTCAACTATAAAGGGTAATGTCTGGTTTGAACATGAAAACCTTGGAATTATACCTATTGATAAATGCAATGAACTTTATAATAAATGCAGTGTAGGATTATGTATAAG
This sequence comes from Lachnoanaerobaculum sanguinis, assembly GCF_033242365.1. Lineage (NCBI taxonomy): Bacteria > Bacillati > Bacillota > Clostridia > Lachnospirales > Lachnospiraceae > Lachnoanaerobaculum > Lachnoanaerobaculum sanguinis. The sequence goes on along the minus strand of NZ_BTHK01000003.1, from coordinate 176,432 downwards.
TTCATCAAATCCTTCAAGAATACCTTTTGAGATGATGGCATCCGGTCTTCCGGTAGTCGATTTGTTTATGGAAAATAATCTATATGATATGCCGGAAGTGGGAGTATCACTGGCACATTATACTCCTGAGTCGATTGCAAAGGCATTGATTGACATACTTGATGATAAGCAAAGAGCAAAACAAATGTCTGAATATGGCATGAATTATATGAAGGATAAGGATCTGACTCATGGATATGAGCAGTTTTATCAGGCGGTACAGAATATGATTGCCGATACGGTTCCGTCCAATGATACTTTTGAAAAATTATATAACGGAAAGCCTATAGTAGCAGATGTAATGATGAATCAAAAGCTTGCAGACAGCTATGAAGCACCTGCTGTTGTGGACAATTCATTCTTAGGTAGACTTAAGAGAATAAGATTTATCAGAAAGAGTAAATTGATTCGTAAATTATGGTATAAGTTAAAAGGAATCTAGTATGGAAAATAAATGTTATAAATTATTGTCTCTGGATATCTGGGATACCATACTTAGGAGAAGATGTCATCCGGATGCGATAAAGGTATGTACATCAAGAGAGTTTTATTTAGGGGCAAGAGACTATCTTAAAGAAGATAAAAGAAACTTGAGAGCATTGACAAAACTTAGAGTAGATGTAGAAGTGGAAATTGGTACCGAGTGTAAAGAATCAGGCTTTGATGATGAGTATAATATAAAAGATGTATTCAGAAGATGGATAACATACGCTTGTAAAACAGACTATCCCGATGTAGATACTTTGGTGGAAGAATTATATGAATTTGAGCTGAATACGGAACTTGAAAATATTTATTTGGACCCTACAATTGACAGTACTGTCGATTCTATACAGCATGAAAAACTTGTTTGTATCTCTGACTTTTATACAGATAAACAATTTTTGTATAGGCTTATCGATAGTGTAGGAATGAAAAATAAAATTGAAGAAATTTATTGTTCATGTGACTATAAGGTCAATAAGAGGTCAGGTAGACTTTTTGAACTCACAGAAAAAGAGTGCGGTGTAGAACCGTCAGAGCATATTCATATAGGTGATAACGGATACAGTGATGTGGAAGTACCGAAGAGAATCGGAATTGAAGCTATACATTACCTTCCAGAGGAAGAACATAAGAAAAGAAAAGAAAGAGAAGCGGAGTTTACTTTTGAGTTAAAAAATCCTTTGAAATACAACAATTTTCCGCTTACGTCAGATAGAGATATCAGTTTATTCTTTTATGGATTTATAGCCGATATAATGGAGAGCTGCATTGAAAAGAATATAAGGAAAGTATATTTCTTTACAAGGGAAGGAGAGTTCTACAAGGATATTTTTGATTCAATAGCAGAGTTTTATGATAAAAACAGAGTACCGAAGTCTTATATTTTAGAGGTCAGCAGACTGTCCACTTTTGTGGCATCATTAAGAGAATTTACGCTTGATGAAATGATGAGACTTTGGAATCAGTATTCCATACAATCAATGGCCGCAATGTTTAAGTCATTGGCAATGGACGTTGCAAATGTCAAGATATTTTTAGATAGGTACTCGATTGACCCTGATGAGGTGTTGACATATCCTTGGACATTGGAACCTGTACAGAAATTGTTTGCGGACCAAGAGTTCAAATCATTTATGGAAGAACATATAGCAAGTAAAAAGAAGCAATTGTTGGACTATTGTAAAAACAAGGATCTTACAGAAGACACCGATGAAGAAATAGCAATTGTTGATATAGGCTGGAGAGGCACTATTCAAGATAATTTGTGCTATCTCTTCAACAAAGCTATGATAAACGGATATTATGTTGGGCTTATACAATTCCTGAATAAACAGCCGGAAAATTCAAGAAAATACGGTTATTTGGATAAATGCAGTTTTGCAAGAGCTCTTCTTACTATATCAACTCCATTTGAGATGATTTGTAATTCACCAAACGGAAGTACGGTGGGTTATGATAAAAATGCAGACGGAATAACTGTAGCTATAAGAAATAATGAAAAGAGTGAAGATGATATATTCTTTGCATATACAAAAAAGTTGCAGGAAAAAGTCCTTAAAGATTGTAGTGCTTTAGGAAAATACTGTTATATGAATTTTATAGTATCTGAAGATATAAGAAACGATGCTTATGAATCTTTGAGAAAGTTCATATATTATCCGGAAAGAGATACAGTTTCATCTTATTTTAATTTGACACATAATGAAGAGTTCGGTGTTGGTGCATATGTGGATAAGAGAACCGTATTTAGACCGGGATTGATGTTCCTGGCGGTATTCAGTAAGAAAAAGAGACAGGAGTTCAAAGATTTTTTAAGGAATACTACATGGCCTCAAGGTTACCTTACAAAATATAGGCTTTATCCGTTGATAAAGATTTACAATAATATACTTGAGAAATATTATTAGAGAGAAGGCTCAAAGATGAGAAATATAAAAAATATAATCATTACATTGTTGGTAATATTGTGCATCAGTTCGACAACCGCATTTGCTGCGGAAAATGTTGACTTCGGCAATATCGGTAATATAACAAGTCAGACAATTGAAGACGGCAGCGAGTGGATTGTTGTAAATCCGGGAGAGAACGGTCGAGGAATTATTATTCAGGATGAGAATAAAAATGCAGTACTTACAGTAGACAGATACGGCGGAGTATACATTAACGGAAAACTCTTTATAAATAATAAGGAGTACAGCAATTCTTTTAAGGGCGCATTTACACCTATAAACGGTTTTGTTTATTCTCTGTTAGCTGTGTCACTTTTGCTGCATATAGTAAGTTTTATGAGAAAGAAATAATTTTTTGCAGGGTGTATTAGCATCCTGCTTTTTTGATGTTTGCACTGGAGATTACTTTATGTTAGTATGGTGGATATACAAATGTAGGAGATAATAAATGATTATTCGTTCAAAAGCACCATTACGTGTAAGTTTTGGTGGAGGCGGTACCGATGTGGCTCCATTTTGTGAAAATCAAGGTGGGGTTATTATAGGAAGCACTATAAATAAATATGCATACTGTTCCATATTACCTAGAGATGACGAGGAGATAACAGTTCATTCTCTGGACTTTGATATGACCGTAAAATATAATACACAAGAAAATTTTGTCTATGACGGAAAGCTGGATCTGGTTAAAGCGGCACTTAAGGCAATGAACATTAAAGAAGGCTGTGAAGTTTATCTACACTGTGATGCGCCTCCGGGTTCAGGTCTTGGCACAAGTTCTACAGTGATGGTGGCGTTACTGAGTGCTATGGCAAAATGGAAAAAAATAGAGCTGGATGCATATCAAATGGCCGACTTGGCTTTCGGAGTTGAGAGAATTGATCTTGGCATTTCAGGAGGATATCAAGATCAATATGCAACAACTTTCGGCGGATTTAATTTTATGGAGTTTCATGGAAGAAATAATGTTGTGGTAAACCCTCTAAGAATACATAAAGAGATTATACATGAATTGGAGTATAATCTTATCATGTGTTATACAGGCGGAGTGCATGTTTCTGCAAATATTATTGATGATCAGGTCAAAAACTACGAAAAACAGGATTCATTTAAGGCAATGTGTGAGGTAAAAGCCTTGGCCTATGCTATGAAAGATGAGTTATTGAAAGGAAATTTGAATGCATTCGGAAAGCTGCTTGATTATAGTTGGAACAGCAAGAAGAGAATGAGCAATAAAATTTCAAATCCTGCTATAGATGCTTTGTATGAAAGAGCAAAAGCTGAAGGAGCTGTCGGAGGTAAGCTGCTTGGAGCAGGAGGCGGAGGGTTTTTGTTGATATATTGTCCGTTTAATGCAAGACATAAAGTAGCAGCCGGATTGGAGGATGTAGGAGGTCAAATTCTGGATTGGAATTTTGAACTGCGAGGTGTGCAAACATGGACAGTCGATAATGACAGATGGGATTATAAAGATATTGATATAAGACTGCCGGAAGGTGATTTTAGATTTGATATATAATTGAGGTTTTATGGAAGAAAATATTATAAAAATATTGGATAACTTGATTAGCAGATATCCCGAACTTGATACTGCTTATGATAACATTTGGAATACATACAAGATTTTAGAAGAAGCATACTCAAGCGGAAGGAAACTTTTGGTTGCCGGTAACGGTGGAAGTGCCGCCGACTCGGAGCATATAGTCGGGGAACTTATGAAAGGCTTTGTAAAGCCGAGAAAATTGGAAAAAGAAGTCTGTGATAAATTAAAATCTATTGATGAAAAGCTCGGTACTGTTTTAGCCGATAATCTGCAGGGAGCATTGCCGTCGATTGCAGTTACAGGTCATGTAGGGCTTTCAACTGCATACTTAAATGACTGTAATCCTTTACTTTCATTTGCTCAGCAGGTCAACGGATTTGGAAGAGAGGGAGATGTATTTCTTGGTATATCCACTTCAGGAAATTCCGAAAATATACTTTATGCTTTGGTCACAGCTAAAGCCAAGGGTATGAAAACTATAGGACTTTCAGGCAGAGACGGCGGAAAGATGAAGGAATTTTGTGATGAGATTATAATAGTTCCGGAGAAGGAAACATTCAAGATTCAGGAACTTCACCTACCTGTATATCATGCTTTATGCCTGATGCTTGAAGAGAGATTTTTTTAGAATGATATATGGCGCTACACTTATAGGTGTGCGCCTTTTTAAGTTTATTATCAACACCACTCCCATATTTGCTATGCAACCTTAGATATGATATAATAATGAAAATGTCGCAGAAAGTTTTGTGTTGGGAGAAAGTATGCTAAACGAAGAGAAAATAAAGCAGATGACGGAATTAGCATTATTAAAAAAGAGGAAGGGCGAGCAGATGTTTGAGATAGATAATTATTTCAAAGAGGATTATGTGGGTAAACAAATGCTTAAGTCCTTTTTTGTTTATACCTTTTGCTTTCTTCTTATAATTGTTTTGGCCGTTCTTTACAATTTGGAAGAGTTGATGTCCAGTGTAACTACAGTCGGAGTGTTTTCGGTAGTTTACATTGTTATATATATATTGGGATTGATTGCATTTGAGCTTATTACATATAGATTTTTTTCAAAAAAGTACGATGAGGCGCAAAGGAGCCTTAAAGTCTACAATGACAGATTGAACTATTTTGAAAAAAAATTCGAAAACAAAGATAAGACACCAAATATCGGAGGTTAGAATGCTACAGCTATATGTATTTAGAAACAGCCTGAAAGGTTTCTATGCAAAATATCATTCCATAATAGATAAGGGAATTAAATATATAATATTATTTACAGCTATGATGCTTATAAGTATAAATCTGGGTTATCAGAATAAAGTCTCTGTGATACAGGTTCCTATTGTATTATCTGTAATAGGTGCTTTTCTGCCTTATATGGCGGGCGTATTAATAGTGGCGGGTTTTTTAATGATAAATCTGTTTACGGCATCCTTTGAGCTGGCATTACTGGTAGGTATAATACTGATACTTACATTATTTTTGTACTATGGATTCGGTAAGAGAGACAGTGTTCTTTTGATTCTTGTACCGATACTCTTTGCCGTGAAGATACCGTATGTTATACCTCTTGTGGTAGGACTTATGGGAAGCGCGGTAAGCATTGTTCCTATTACAGCCGGAATACTTATATACTTTACATGTATGTTTGCGAGGCAGAACATAGGTGTTTTGACAAATACACAGTCTGTAGATATTACACAAAGATATTCACAGGCAATAAACGGTATATTTTCAAATAAAACTATGCTTTTATTTATAATAGTATTTGCGCTTACCACCTTTATAGTGTATATGGTGCATAAGCAGAATATGGATTATGCATGGCAGATAGCCATTGCTGCCGGTGCTATTACAATTTTGATTGGTATATTTGCCGGAGATTTTATTTTTGATATATCCACTCCTCTTTTGGACTTTATAATAGGACTTGCGATATCTGTGATTATTGCATATGTGTATAATTTCTTTGTTTTCTCGGTAGATTACAGCAGGTCCGAATATGCCCAGTTTGAGGATGATGATTATTATTATTTTGTAAAAGCTGTTCCTAAGATTACGATTACAGCTGCAGACAAGAAGGTACAATCGTTCAGTACAAAGGGAAAGAAAAAGAATAACAAAAATAATGGGGGTAGTGAATGAACATAATCACGAGGCTGATGCGTGATGGGCTTTCATATTTTCCACATATAGATGTACTCAATATAATTGAAATTCTGATTATTGCATATATTGTATATGAAATAATGACATGGATTACAAAGACCAGGGCATGGACCTTGTTAAAGGGTTTGCTTATTATATTGGGATTTACAATTATTGCATATATATTGCACTTTGATGTTATATTGTGGATTCTGGGAAGGATTGCAACCATTGCGGTAACTGCGCTTATTATAATTTTTGCGCCTGAGCTCAGAAAGGCTCTTGAGCAGCTTGGAAATAAAAATTTAATGAAGATTTTTGCTTTTGACAATAAAGCAATTACAGACGATGTAGGCGAGAGTACGATAGAAGAGCTTGTTAATGCGGCTTTTACAATGTCAAAACCGAAAACGGGAGCTTTGATTGTTATAGAGAGAAAAGACAGTCTTGTAAATATAGAAAAGACCGGAATTTTGATAAACGGTATTGTATCAAGTCAATTGCTTATAAATATCTTTGAACATAACACCCCTCTTCATGACGGTGCGGTGCTTATAAGAGGAAATACAATTGTGTCGGCAACCTGTTATCTGCCTCTTTCTGAGAATATGAGAATCAGTAAGGATCTTGGAACCAGGCATAGAGCCGCTATCGGTATAAGTGAGGTTTCGGATTCCATTACCATAGTAGTATCTGAGGAGACCGGAAGGGTTTCTGTGGCACTTGGCGGAAATTTGATAAAGGTAAATGACAGTGAGGAACTGAGAAAGGAGCTCTCCGTTTTACTTGAGAATACAGCGGAGGAGAAGAAGAGCTCTTTATGGTCAAAGTTGTTGAAAGGAAGAGGTAATGAAAAAGACAAATAATCTTGTTTTGAAAATCAGCTCTTTGGCTATAGCATTTTTTGTATGGATAGTTGTAATAAATATTTCAAATCCGGTTGTTACAAGATCTCAGACGGTTAACCTTGAGGTTTTAAATGCCAATGTTATTACCGATGCAGGTAAGACTTATTCTTTAATGGGAGCAAATACGGTAACTGTAAGTTATGAAGTACGTTCAAGAGATGAGAGCAAGATATCGGCGTCAGATTTTAAGGCTTCAATAGATCTTGGAGATATGTATGACATAACGGGTGCTGTACCGATATCTGTTGAAGTGTTGAACAATAAAAATCTGATTTCAGGTGCGGTTACTTCAAAGCCTAGTATTGTCAGAATAAGTATTGAGGATTTGCAAAGAAAAGAATTTACTATGACTACCAAGATTACCGGTACTCCGTCGGACGGTTATTCTGTGGGTGAGGTAAGGCTTGATAAGAATACGGTGGCGGTCACAGGTCCGGTATCAGTTATCGGACAAATAAGTAAAGTCGGCGTGGAGATTGATGTCGACGGAATGGACGGGAATGTAAGCGGAAAAGCCGAGCTGAAGTATTTTGATGCCAACGGAAATGCTTTTATAATATCCGACAGTAGAGTTACCAAGAGCTTTGATACGGTAAATTACAGTATCGTAATGTTAAACGGAAGAACTTTGGCATTAAACTTTGAAGTAGGTGGAGAAGCGGCCGAGGGTTATATATTTTCAGGTGCAGAGAGCAGTACAAAATCTATACAGGTACGTGGACAACCTGAAGTACTTGAAGGACTTGATGCTGTCACAATACCTGCAACGGCGCTCAGTGTTGAGGGAGCGACAAGTGATGTGATTGTAGATGTCGATGTGAAAAATTTTCTTCCGGAAAATGTATCGGCAGTGGGTGATACAAATATTAAGGTGACATTGAAAGTGGAGGCCCTTGATAAGAAGTCTGTGACTTTGACAATAGGAGATTTGGAGATAAAGGGATCAAGAACCGGAGTTTCAACAAATATTATACCTGAGAGGATAACTGTTGTGGTTTCAGGACTTAGCGCAAATCTTGAAACTGTATCAAATTCAGATATTAAGGCTACTCTTGATGTAAGTAAGATGTCGGCAGGAGCCAATAACGGAACTCTTACATTTGAATTGCCTACAGGTCTGAGTGTGGATTCATATACTCCTTTTGAGGTTATGATAGGAAGTCCCGCAAATGAAAGAAATGAAACGACAACTACAGTAGAGCAGAGCAGCAGTGAAGAGAGCAGCTCTGCTGCTGAAAACTAAGGGAGGTTTTTTAGGATGGTTTCAGAAGAACTTAAGGTGATAAACCCAAGTGGATTGCATTTAAGGCCGGCAGGTAATTTATGCAAGGAAGCATTGAAATATGATTCTAAAATAAATATTATATTTAAGGATGCTACAGCAAATGCCAAGAGTGTTCTGAGTGTGCTTGCGGCATGTGTAAAATGTGGTGATACCATTAAGATAACATGTGACGGCAGGGATGAGAAAGAGGCTTTGGAAGCTTTAAAGAATTTGATAAATTCAGGTTTTGGTGAGTTAAAGTAAGTAGAGGTTTATAATGAAAATTTATGGCGTAGGAGCTGCCGAGGGTATCGGTATCGGAGTTGCAAAAGTAGTCAGAGAACAAAATGTGGAAGTTGTAAAGAGAACTGTTTCAGACAGTGAAGCTGAAGTTAATAGCTTCATGAGAGTTCTGGACATAACTAAGGCTGAGACTGAAGAGATGTCGCAGGCTTTAGAAAAGAATGCTTCAGCGAAGGAAGCGGAGATTTTGTTTGGACATATTATGCTTATGTCCGACCCTATGCTTGTGGATGAGATAGTTAATCGCATAAAAGGTGAAAGTGTTTGTGCGGAGTATGTGATAGAAGAGGTATGTAATCAGTATGCCGCCGTATTTGCTTCAATGGACAATGAACTTATGCAGCAAAGAGCTACCGATATGCTTGATATTAAAACAAGACTTATAAAGAAGATACTCGGTATAGAAAATACCGATCTTTCAAAACTTCCTTATGGCAGTATTCTGGTTGCAAAGGATTTGACACCTTCTATGACGGCAGGACTTAATCCAGAGAATGTGCTCGGAATAGTTACACAGTTTGGAGGAAAGACCTCACATTCGGCTATTCTTGCAAGAGCACTTGAAATACCTGCAGTAGTGGGAATTTCAAATCTTCCTGAGGATATAAGTGACGACACGGATATACTTCTTGACGGTGAGAGCGGAGAGGTCATTATACTGCCGACAGATGTCGAAAAAACCGAGTATGAGGATAAAAAGAAAAAGTATGATGCAAACAAGGAACTGTTAAAGAAATACAGAGAATTGCCAAGTATTTCTAAGGACGGTAAGAAGGTGGAAATAGCCGGAAATATCGGAAGCCCTGAGGATGCAAAAAAGGTAATTGAAAACGGCGGCGAAGGTATCGGACTTTTTAGAACCGAGTTCTTATTTATGGACAGAGACTGTATGCCTACCGAAGAAGAGCAGTTTGAAAGCTACAAGGAAGTAGCTGTTGCCATGGAAGGAAGGCCTGTTATTATCAGAACTCTTGACATAGGCGGTGATAAGGAAATCCCTTATATGGGAATAGTACAGGATGAGAATCCTTTCCTCGGATATCGTGCCATAAGACTCTGCCTTGACAGAAAAGATGATATTTATATACCGCAGCTTAGAGCATTGCTTCGTGCAAGTGCTTTCGGAAATATCAAAATAATGTTGCCGCTGGTTACATCCATGGATGAAATCAGAGAAGCTAAGGCGCTTATAAATGATATAAAGAAAGAACTTGATGAAAAGAATATTGCATACAATAAGAATATAGAAGTCGGTATCATGGTTGAGACCGCAGCTGCATCATTACTTGCCGATATATTCGCAAAAGAGGTGGATTTCTTCAGTATAGGTACCAATGATCTTATTCAATATACAATGTCCGTAGACAGAGGAAATGTAAAGATTGCAGGTCTGTATTCACCATTTTCACCTGCAGTACTCAGAAGTATCAACAGAATTATAACAGAAGGTAAAAAGGCCGGAATAATGGTCGGAATGTGCGGTGAGGCTGCGGCGGATCCTTTGCTTATTCCTGCACTTTTAGCATGGGGAATGGATGAATTTTCAATGTCGGCTTCAAGTATACTGAAGTCCAGACAGATAATTTCCGGGTGTGACAGCAAGGACTTGAAAGCTAAGGTGGATAAGGTGCTTGAGATGTCAACAGAGAGTGAGATTAAAGAGTACTTAAAGAAATTGACAGAGGAGCTTGGATGTTAATATACACTGTTTGCAGTTTATTAGCGTATGTATTATCCCGGATGGAGCGTTATGCCCTGTCCGGGTTTGTTCTAATTTTGGCGGCATTATATCTGTATATTAAGGAATACAGATACTCAAAATCATTGGTAAATCTTAGAGGTGTTTTTGCACTGGCGTTTATCGGCGGTGAGGGTCTTGCAGCTATGAAGCTTTCATACCTTGCAAAACCATGGGGAGATACCACATGGATCTGCTTTTGTCTGGCCTTCGGATGTTTTTATATTGTATTTGAAATATTGAAGGCGATTAAGGGGAATCCTTATTCAAACGGAGAGAGAGTGCTTGAAAGAAGCAATGAAGATATGATGTATGCATGTATCATTATACTTGCGCTCACATCTTTGACAGCTTTTAATATAGAGGCCATTGTACTGGACTTTATTCCTCTTTTTGAAAAAGGTGTTCCTCATGCATACTCTTATTTTCATATTTCTGGAGTACATTACTTTACAGTAAGCTGTATTTTGGTGCCGGCTTTCAGTATTGTCTACTTAAATGAAGAGAGCAGACTTGGGATTATAAAGATAATATTTTTGGTTTTAGCAAATATTATTGCTATGGCGATACCGATACTTTGTGTATCAAGATTTCAGTTTATGTTTGCTGTGCTTCTTGCCTTTGTAACCTTACTTATATTAAAGAGGGAAAGGATAAGACCTGTATATTTTGTGAGCGTTATAGTATTTATCGTTCCGGTATATTTATTGCTTTCTGTGGCAAGAAGCCATAATGTGGAGTATCTTAACGGTATATTTGAAATGAAATATAATCTGCCTATATTTATAAGTCAGCCATATATTTATATTGCAAATAATTATGACAATTTGGATACTTTGATAAAGGAATTGCCGAAATACAGCTTCGGGTTAAAGGGGCTGTTTCCTCTTTGGGCACTTACCGGAATTAAGTTTATATATCCGAAGATAGTGGACTTCCCTATTTTTGTAAATAAAACTGAACTTACAACAGTGACATTATTTTATGATGCCTTTTATGACTTCGGAATAGCAGGTGTTGCCGTATTTTCCACGGCACTTGGCTGCATCGGTTATTTCTTTGAGAAATTGATTAGAAGTACAAGGCATGCAACATTCTACATTATATATGCACAAGTATTTATTTATCTTGCGCTTTCATTTTTCACTACATGGTTTTCAAATCCTGCCACATGGTTTTATTTTATAGTGACAATGTCGATATTTTTTATATGTGAGCAGAAAGGTAGGTAGCTTATGGAAAATATGAATGCCCTAGACAGGCAGTACAGGGAAATGACAGAGACTCCTGTAGAAAAACTGATTTTACGGCTCAGCATTCCCACTATCATAAGTATGCTTGTAACGAATATTTACAATATGGCGGATACATTTTTTGTCGGAAAGCTCGGAACCAGTGCTTCTGCCGCTATAGGTATAGTATTCTCTTTGATGACGATAAATCAGGCACTCGGATTTATGTGCGGTCACGGTTGCGGCTCAAATATATCCAGAAAGCTTGGAAATAAACAGGACGATGAGGCCATAAAGTTTGCATCTACAGGATTTTTTATGTCACTTGTTTTGGGTGTGCTTATAATGATCTTCGGCATAGTATTTATGGAGCCTTTGCTTAGACTGATGGGAAGTACCGATACGATAATGCCCTATGCAAAGAGCTACGGTATCTGTATACTTCTTTCAGCTCCTTTTATGACAGGAAGCTGTGTGCTGAATAATGTTCTGAGATATGAGGGTAAAGCTGCACTTGCAATGGTAGGTCTTACTCTTGGTGGAGTATTAAATATTATCGGAGACCCGATATTTATATTTGTATTTAATATGGGTACTTTGGGGGCAGGCATCTCAACTGCGGTTTCACAGGTTATAAGCTTTTTTGTATTGCTTGCGATGTTCGGTGGAGAAAGAACCGTTTCCAGGCTTAGACTATCAGCAGTATCAAAGGATGCAAAGGATATTGTAAATATATTGGAGACGGGCTTTCCGAGTCTGATAAGACAGGGAATGATGAGTGTTTCAACTATGGTTTTAAACTATATGTCCATGCCTTATGGTGACGCGGCCATTGCGGCTATGAGTATTGTCGGCAGAGTATGTAATTTTATATTTGCAGTTGCACTTGGAATTTCACAGGGATTTCAACCCGTATCGGCTTTTAACTACGGTGCAAAGAAGTTTAAGCGTATGAAGAGGGCTTTTGTATTTTGCTGTGGACTCAGTATGATAATAATAGGAATTTTAAGTGTTGTCTCACTTATATTTTCAGGACATATAATAGGTTTATTCAGAGATGATGCCGATGTTATAAATATTGGAACCTTTGCCTTAAGAGCACAATGTGTGGTTTTATTTTTATCGCCTATTACGCTTGCCGCCAGTATGATGTTTCAGGGAGCGGGAGAGAATCTGGCTTCATCAATAGCCTCGTTTTTAAGAAGCGGTATTACATTTGTTCCTATGGTGCTTATATTGCCGAAATTTCTTGGAATATACGGGATACAGCTTGCACAACCGGTGGCGGATATTATTTCATTTATTATTGTAATGCCGCTTATAGTGAAATTTTTTAGGAAAATAAATGCATAAATTCTAGTGGTAAATGTTGACAATTTTAAGTTTTTACAGTATAAATTAATAAAACCGTTGATTGGGAGAAAAGAAATTAGTTACTCACAGAGAGTCGGAGGTGCTGAGAACCGATAGGGATGACGATTTTAATATGGACCCATGAGGGCGAGGTGAAAGGAAACAAGTAGCTAAGACGGGTGCTCCCGTTACCGGGCAGAAAATGTGTCGGCATTTTTTTAGAGAGAGTATTTTTACTAATGAAGGTGGTACCGCAGGCTTTGCTTGTCCTTTGGATAAGAGGGCCTGCGTTTTTTTGTGCAAAGGTCACTGTCGGTAAATATATCTCTATATCGAATGCCTTAAGGAGGAGAAGATGAATTTAATAAAGAAACTTGGAATTATTGCAATAGGTGCGGCTTTGATGGCAGGATGTACACCGAAGGCTGATACGGCGCAGAGCACTAATACGGAAACTACAGCAGCAGACAGCAGTGCTGCAGAGAGTGCAAAAGCGCAGACTTCAGACAGCACGGAGATGAAAAAAATCGGAGTGATTCAGCTGGTTGAGCATAAGTCGCTTGATATAATATATAATTCATTTAAAGATGAGTTAAAGAACCTGGGATATGTGGACGGTGAGAATGTTAAGATAACATTCCAAAATGCACAGGGAGATATGTCAAATATCACAAGTATAGTTCAGGGATTTGAGGGTGATAAGCAGGATGTTGTGGTAGGTATTGCTACACCTGTAGCACAGGGAGCTATGAGTTTAACAAAGTCAACACCTGTAGTTTTCTCTGCAGTTACAGATCCCATAGGTGCAGGAATACTTACAGATATGAATGCTCCTGACAAGGGAATGACAGGAACAAGTGATGCAGTACAGATTGATAAGATAATGGATCTGGCACTTCAAATTACTCCTGATGTAAAGAAGGTAGGCTTTATATACAATCCCGGAGAGGACAATTCTGTAACTAATCTCGGATTACTGGAAAACTATGTAAAAGAGAAAAATCTTGAGCTTGAAACAGTAAGTATTTCAACAAGTGCCGACCTTCAAACAGCAGCAGCATCACTTTTTGAAAAAGTGGATATGATATTTGTATCAAACGACAATACTGTTGCAGAGGCTATGCCTATACTTACATCAGAGGCAATAAAGGCTAAAAAGCCTATATATGTAGGTGCCGACTCTATGGTAATGGACGGCGGTCTTGCTACAGTGGGTATTGACTATACAGATCTCGGAAAAGAAACAGCCAAGATGGTGGATGAAATACTTAAGGGAAAATCTGTAAATGAAATCCCTGTAAAAGTATTTAAGGATGATTTGTTTATCTATGTAAATACAGATACAGCTGCCGCACTCGGTATTGAGATACCTGAGAGCATCAAAACAGACAAGAAATTTGTCGAGATTAAATCAAATAAATAGGAGTAAAAATGACATTATCAACATTACTTGGTAGTATTGAACTTGGACTGATATTTGCAATATTATCACTGGGATTATTTATAGCTTTCAGAATTTTGGACCTGCCGGATTTGACGGTGGACGGAAGTTTTGTTACAGGCCTGGCTTACAGTGCTATATGGTCTGTAGCTAAAAATCCGGCTATGGGACTTTTAATGGGTGCCTTAGGCGGAATGATTGCAGGCATTGTCACAGGCATACTTCATACAAAATTGAAAATCCATGCTATATTGGCAGGAATACTTACAATGACAGGCCTGTATTCTATAAATCTCTTTGTAATGGGTGATAAGCCAAGTGTTTTCTTCTACGGTGAAAAGACTGTATTTACTCCTTTTGAAGGAAAGTTTTTTATAGGTACAACCGATATAGGAAAGTTGATTTTACTGTTTATAATTGTTGTTGTTTTGGTAGCCGCATTAAAGTTGTTTTTAATGACTCAGATAGGACTTTCTCTTAGAGCTACCGGTGATAATGAGGCAATGGTAAGAAGTTCAAGTATAAATACCGATGCTATGAAAATACTGGGATTTGCACTTTGTAATCTTATAGTAGCCTTCTCCGGCGCAATATATGCACAGTACAATATGACAGCTACACATGGAGTAGGAACCGGAATGCTGGTACTTGGACTTGCAAGTATCATAATCGGAGAGACTGTTATAGGAAAAAGAGGGATGTTAAGACATTTGATTGCCGTGGTAGTAGGTGCGATAATATATCGTATAATGCTTGCGGTAGCATTCGGACTTGGGCTTCCTGCCATATATTTAAAGCTCTTCTCAGCGGTAATAGTTGTTATCGCAATAAGCATACCTTTGATAAAGCCTACAATTGTAAGATGGAGAAAGATACATGCTGGAAATTAAAAATGTTAATGTAATATTTAATAAGGACACCGTAAATGAGAAAAAAGCCTTACGTGATTTGAATCTTAAATTAAATGACGGAGATTTTGTAACTGTAATAGGCAGTAACGGTGCAGGAAAATCCACTATGTTAAACGCGATAGCAGGCAATATAGAAGTGGAGAGTGGAAGAATATATAATAACGGCCTTGATATCACATATATGAAGGAGCATAAAAGAGCAAGATTCATAGGCAGACTGTATCAGGATCCTTTAAAGGGTACAGCACCTCATATGACAATAGAAGAAAATATGGGACTGGCATACAGCCGTGGTAAAAAGGTGAGATTCGGGCTTGGAGTAAGAAGAAGTGACAGAGAGTATTTCAAATCTGTATGCACAAAACTTGGCTTGGGGCTTGAGCACAGATTGAAAAATGAAGTCGGAGGGCTTAGCGGAGGACAAAGACAGGCACTGACGCTTTTAATGGCTACCATGGAAACACCTGAACTTCTGTTACTTGATGAGCATACTGCAGCTCTTGATCCCAAGACCAGTAAGAAGATAATGGAAATAACTAACAGGATAGTAACCGAAAATAATATTACAACCTTGATGATTACACATAATATCAAAGATGCCTTGCATTTCGGAAATAAAACAATAGTTATGAATAACGGAAGTATTTTAAAAGTTCTTGAAGGCGATATGAGAAAGAATATGACGGTTTCAGATATAATGGAATTGTATTCCGGAACGGATGCGGTATTGACCGACAAGATGATTTTAGGTGAATAAAAAAGTGAGCTCTACAAATTGTAGAGCTCACTTTTTTGTTTGAATATTATTGTCCGGGCCCTATAAGTACCGGAGAACCTTGGCCTCCGGGGCCTTCGGTGGACATATGAGCACCGGGGCCTGAACGTGGTGCTTCAGTGGTCGGAGTAACTCCGGGACCGTGTAATACGTCAGAATCATCAGGTTCTTTTGAAGAAGGACCTGTTTTTATAGGTGAGGCCGTAGTAGTTTCAGGAATTTTTATTTCTGAAGGCTGCCTCTTAGGTTTTGAACTGTTTGAGTTTGCCTTAGTCGGTGCAACAATTGTATTAGGTGATTGGCTGGATGAATTACTTCCCGGTGCCGCTCCGACAACATCTCCGTTCGGTGCTACACCGACAGTTACATTATTTTGTTTCGGATTTACAACCGGATGATTTACACTTGCCCTTGGAGACACGCCGACTCCGGCGTCGTCTCCGTCATTTGCCGTAGGTGCATTAGGATCGATAATTTGACTCGGTCCGCCATGGATGGTGCATGTTGCCGTAGGTACCGCATACTGTGAATCATCGGTATTTGACTGTCCGCTTGGAACTATAAGTGCAACCTTTGTAACTGTAGTCG
Organism: Lachnoanaerobaculum sanguinis; assembly: GCF_033242365.1. Lineage (NCBI taxonomy): Bacteria > Bacillati > Bacillota > Clostridia > Lachnospirales > Lachnospiraceae > Lachnoanaerobaculum > Lachnoanaerobaculum sanguinis. The sequence continues at coordinate 159,760 of NZ_BTHK01000003.1, read as the reverse complement.
GGCAGTTTGCAGTAGGCAAAAGACCGCTTTCACTACATACCGTTACTGTAGTATGGTGATCGCATACTTCTGTAGGTACCGTTCCTTTGGCAAAATATTCCGTATATGTGGAATCGCCGCGAGGGTCGTGGTCACAAACTCCGGGGATAGGAAGTTTTCCGGACTTTCGGCAGACAACGGCGGTTTCAACGGAATCGGGAACGGGGAATCCTATATCCTCGGAACCCTCTGAAACTTTAGTCATTATCTTTCGCCATATATCCTTGTGGAAGCTTGTACCTCCATTGTCTGAAAGAGTTTGGTTTTCATCACATCCTGCCCATACTCCTGCAGTATAATATGGTGTAAATCCTACAAACCATACGTCCACATTCTTGGAAGTTGTACCTGACTTACCTGCTACACTCATATTATCGAGATGAGCTCTGGTAGATGTGGAATTTATATTTATTCCGCTGCTTGCAAACTTTCTGTTGTTCTCTGTAGATGCCGCCATAGCATCTGTAAGAAGGAATGCGGTTGAGTCTTTTATAACTCTGTGATTCTGTGGAGCAGTATTATCAATCAAGGTTTTTCCGTTGTGGTCCACAATCTTTGTAAAGAAGACCGGCTTTGTATATACACCTTGATTTGCTATTGTTGCAAAGGCACCTGTAAGTTCAAGGTTTGTAACACCCTTTGTAAGACCTCCGAGTGCAAGGGATGCATTGTAGTCCTGATCGGTAAGAGTGCTGATACCGAAGTCCTTGGCATACTGTACGCCGACTCTCGGTGTTACAGTTTCCATAAGTGTTTTTAATGCAACTATATTCATAGAATATATGATACCGTCACGAATACTTGACCAGCCCATATATCCCTGCTTGTCATACCAGTTTTGGAAAGTTTTTTCTCCTATTGTATATTCGGCATCATAATAGGTTGTAGCCAAAGTATCACCGCTGGTATCAAGCGCAGGTGCAAATGATGATATTACCTTAAAAGTTGAACCCGGCTGTCTGGTAGTATTTGTAGCTCTGTTTAGAGAAAGAGAAGATGTTTTTTCACCTCTACCTCCGTTTATAGCTTTTACGGCACCGGTTTTTTGATCCATAAGAACAAAGGAAACCTGAGGCTCCAAAACAGTTTTTACACTTTCACCTACTACTGTATCGCCATCTTTAACCACTGTGGCTTTATAGCTTTCAGCATCCGCTTTTGCGGCATCTTCAGTGGTATAAAGTCCGTTGAAGCCGTCGTGAAGCACATCTGAATGGTATTTGTTAATATCCTTTTCGGAATAATTATGTGTGTTCTTTTCACTGTCTGTGACTGTAAGTCTGTATTCCAGTGCATACTTTGTATCAGGATAGTTTTCAGGATTGTTGACTTCGCTGTCTACAATCTGCTGAAGTGAAGGATCCTGAGTGGTATATATTGAGAGACCTCCGCTGTACAAAAGATTATGAGCTTGAGTTTCGGTATATCCCAGTTCATTTATAAATGCAGATGTAACCTGTGAAATTAAAGCATCTGTAAAATAGCTGTAGTGATTATTTTTCTCCTTTGCAAGCGTATTTATATTTTGGATTCTTGAATACACATCATCTGCAAGAGCCTCCTCCTGCTGCTCCTTTGTGATATACCCCTGCTCATACATATATTGAAGTATTATTTTTCTTCTTTCGGAATTTGCCTCCTGACCGGTAATAGGGTTGTACTTGGTAGGACCCTTTGTTATACCGGCTATTACAGTGGCTTCAGAAAGAGTTAAATCGGATACTTCCTTTCCGAAGTACCTTCTTGCGGCAACTTTTACTCCCAGTGAGTTGCTTCCAAGGTTGATGGTATTCAGATAATTTGTAAGTATCAACTTTTTATCCATCTGTTTTTCAAGCTTTACGGCAAGATACATTTCCTGAAATTTTCTTTCTACCTTTTCTCCGAAACTTCTTTCTCTACCGCCGTTGAACACATTATTCTTTATAAGCTGCTGTGTTATGGTGGAGCCGCCGCCTGAAGAACTGTTTCCGGTTATTACACCGCTGACCGCTCTGAGTATAGCTCTGGTATCTATTCCGTTATGCTTCCAAAATCTGGAGTCCTCTATTGCCACAAAAGCGTCAATAAGAACTTTTGGAAGTTCGTCATAAGTTACCTCTTCACGGTTTGAACCCGCCATTACCAGAGTATCGGTAACCTGACCGGATGCATTGTATACCGTGGTGGCATATCCTAAAGGAACAATACTGTCAACGTCCACATCAGGAGCATTGTCTATAATACCCTTTATCATGCCTACCGCCATGGCACCTCCAAGAACGGTCACTACAAGCAGTGCAAGAAAAAATGTCTTTACAGCCTGAAATATAAATTTGTTTATATATTTCTTTTTTCTTGATCCGGGTGACTTGGAGCTTTTCTCGGGAGTTTTATTTTCATTCTCTTTATTCATCACTTTTTCCTTTTCAAAATAAATTTACATAAATAATCCGGAGCTTTTGCCCTTATATCGAATTATACATCATTAATTTAATATAGGCTATCAGCTTTAAATAATCTTTATTTTTTATAAGCTATTATTAATAAGTAAAAAAAGGCATCCAAAAACGGATACCTTTATATATTATTGCTTCGACTTTATCATAGAACGTTTTCTAAGTGTCGGGTCGAGGATTTTCTTTCTGATACGAAGATTTTCAGGAGTTACCTCTAAAAGCTCATCGGTATCTATAAATTCAAGTGATTCCTCAAGACTCATGACTTTCGGTGTAACAAGTCTGAGCGCCTCATCCGCACTGGATGATCTTGTATTTGTAAGTTTCTTTGTCTTACATACATTGATTTCAACATCTTCAGCCTTACCGTTCTTACCGATAACCATACCTGCATATACCTTTTCGCCCGGACCGATAAATAAAGTACCACGCTCCTGTGCATTGAAAAGTCCGTAGGTAATAGACTCGCCGCTCTCAAAAGCGATAAGAGAACCGGTCTTTCTATAGAACATATCACCCTTATATGGAGCATAACCGTCAAACTCTGTATTGAGAATACCGTTTCCCTTGGTGTCGGTCATAAACTCACCTCTGTAGCCTATAAGACCTCGGGAAGGAATAAGGAATTGAAGTCTTGTATATCCGCCATGTGTAGGGCTCATTCCCTGAAGCTCACCCTTTCTTGATGTAAGTTTTTGAATAACAGCACCTGAGAACTCATCAGGAACATCTACAAATGCAAGCTCCATAGGCTCCTGCTTTTGGTTTCTCTCATCATAGTGATAAATAACTTCGGCCTTACTTACAGCAAACTCAAAACCTTCTCTTCTCATATTTTCTATAAGCACTGAAAGATGAAGCTCACCTCTACCTGATACTTTAAAGCAATCAGGAGACTCTGTTTCCTCCACCCTAAGGCTGACATCGGTATTTAACTCTCTAAAGAGTCTTTCACGCAAATGTCTTGAAGTTATATACTTTCCCTCTCTACCTGCAAGAGGAGAGTCATTTACCATAAAGTTCATAGAAATGGTAGGCTCTGAGATCTTCTGGAAAGGTATAGCTTCAGGATTTTCAACTGATGTCAAAGTATCTCCTATATGAATATCAGGAATACCTGAAATGGCTACTATTGAACCTATTCTTGCTTCATTTACTTCTACTCTGTTTAAGCCTTCATATTCGTAAAGCTTACCTATTTTTACTTTTTTCATCTTATCAGGATCGTGGTGATTTACCAAAGCAACTTCCTGATTTACTTTGATAACACCGTTATCAACCTTACCTACACCGATTCTACCTACATATTCATTGTAGTCGATTGTACTGATAAGTACTTGAGGATCCGCATCTTCATCACCTGTAGGTGCAGGTATATGCTTGATTATAGTCTCAAATAAAGGCTTCATATCCTCGTTGGTGTCATCTACATTGTATCTTGCCCAACCGCCTCTTGCACTTGCAAAGAGGAAAGGACAGTCAAGCTGGTGCTCATTGGCATCAAGGTCAAGTAAAAGCTCCAGAATCTCATCAACAACCTCCTCAGGTCTTGCTTCTTCTCTGTCACATTTATTGATAAGGCAAAGTACTTCAAGGTCAAGCTCAAGAGCCTTTCTTAGAACGAACTTTGTCTGAGGCATAGCGCCTTCATAAGCATCTACTACCAAAACAACACCGTTTACCATCTTAAGAACACGCTCCACCTCTCCGCCGAAGTCCGCATGTCCCGGTGTATCTATGATATTTATCTTGGTATCACCATAGTGCACAGCGGTATTTTTTGATAGAATGGTGATTCCTCTTTCTCTCTCTATATCATTTGAGTCCATTACTCTTTCAGCCACTTCCTGATTTGCCCTGAAAACACCGCTTTGTTTTAAGAGCTGATCGACCAATGTAGTTTTACCGTGGTCTACATGGGCGATAATGGCAATATTTCTTATATCTTCTCTTTTTGTTATCATATATTCTTCCTCATAAAAATTTACAAATATCTATTATAACATTTTTTTGTTTTTTTTGCTATATCATAGTATAAATTTAGTATAAGGGCTCGGTTTGTTAGTATTTATATATTTTTAATTATAATAACCCTACCTTACTAGTATACCACATAATAGATAAAAATAAAAGGATTGTATCATTTTATTTATATAGTATTATTAAAGTAAGCTAATATTTACAGGTACCTGAGTATATTTAAGGATTGAAGTTTATGAAAAATGTTTTTAAAGTTTTAATGTATTTTTGTTTTGCCATAGGATTTCTATATTCGGCAGTATTCTTTTATAATGAAATGAGGGTGGTGAGCGCTACGGCGGTCTTTGGTGTTGTGCTGAATATTGTTTGTGGCATTGCATTTATTGTAGAGGTAGTTTTTGAATTTTCAAAAAGGAGAGATAAAAAAAATGAAGAAGGTAAGTTAAGTATAGATAAGAAGATAAATTCCAATATAATGGTAGTTATATATTTGTTTTTGATAATTGCAGCTTTTGTAACAGTATCTGCACATATCTATTATATGGATATGAATAATATTATGGATGTGTGTTTTGGAGTGATTAGTTTCATTCTTGCAGGTGTTTGTGGAATTGCAGTATTACTTTTGGAAGTGTCAGGAAAAAACAATTGATTTTGAATTTATAAAACGGCTGTTGCTTTAACAATTGGTATCGACCCCTAAAAGTTAGACAAAAATCTAACGATTAGGAGGTCGGTATTTTTTATGGAAAAACATGGTTTTGAATTCAAGAAGAAGTTAGGTGATGAAGGATTAATGAGTTCTCGTAAACAAGCAAATGCTCTTTCGAAAAGAAAATTTTTATTATAGAGTTGATGTCTATCAAGTGAGATTTCATATCAAGACTTGGTGATTCGTGAAGGTGAAGGTATAAGTAATCCAAGTATGGTAGCCATATAAACTGCTACACTAAAAAAGTCTAACTTTTGGAGTCACATTAATAGTTTGTGACAGCCACCTTATTTTTACAATTGATATTGAAAAAATATAAAAAAGGTGCTATATTAACTGTACTATGATAGATAATACAGTTAAAAGGAGAAATCTATGATTGTAATTGACTCAAGAGATAAGAGAGCCATCTACGAACAGGTGATGGACAGGCTTTCGGATCTTATGCTTATCGGGGCATTGGAGCCCGGCGATAAGCTTCCGTCTGTACGAAGTCTTGCCGTAGAACTCTCGATAAATCCCAACACTATACAAAAGGCATATATCGAGTTGGAGCGCCAAGGCTATGTATACAGTGTAAAAGGTGTCGGAAGTTTTGTAGCTGATATGGATGTTATAAAGGAAAATAAGAAAAGCATCATATATAAAGAGCTTGAAGAACTTGTAGACAAATCAAGAAAGATAATAAGTAAGGAAGAATTTTGTAAAAAAGTGGAAGAGTTTTATCCGGAACATAAAGCGAAGGAGGGAGCATGATAGAAGCAAAGAATTTAAGCAAGAGTTTTGACAATATAAAGGCGCTTGACAATATCAATGCAAGCATAAGAGACGGAGATGTGTTCGGACTTATAGGTACCAATGGTGCGGGAAAGAGTACATTTTTAAAAGTACTTGCCGGAATACTAAAACCTGACAGCGGTGAGATACTTATAGATGATGAAAATGTATTTGAAAATATAATGGCAAAAGAAAAGTTTTTCTATATTTCAGATGACCAGTTTTTCTTTTCAAATACCACACCGAAAGAGATAATAAAGTTTTATACATCTGTTTACAGAGACTTTGATGTTAAGAAATGTCAAGATATCTTGAAGGCACTTGATCTGGATATCAACAGAAAGGTAAATACTTTTTCAAAGGGTATGAAAAAGCAACTCTGCATTGCAATAGGAGTGGCTGCAAACACCAGATATCTGCTCTGCGACGAGACATTTGACGGACTTGATCCTGTAATGAGGCAGGCGGTAAAGAGTCTTTTTGCAAAGGAGATGGATGAGAGAGGACTTACACCTATAATAGCGTCACACAACCTCAGAGAGCTTGAGGATATATGCGATCATGTGGGACTTTTACATAAGGGTGGAATACTTTTATCAAAGGATGTATCCGATATGAAGTTGAATATCCATAAGGTGCAATGTGTATTTGAAAAAGACTTCGATATGGAAAGACTTAAAGAACTTGATATTATGCAGGTGAAAAACAGCGGCAGAGTGCACACAATCACCATAAAGGGAAGTGAGGAGGATATAAGAGAGAAAATGGAGTCCTTTTCCCCTGTATTCTATGAGATGATGGGACTCAGCCTTGAAGAGATATTTATAAGTGAAACGGAGGTGTATGGATATGACATCAAAAAGCTTATTTTTTAAATTGATGAAAGAGGACTTTAAAACAAGAGTTTGGACTCTGGCGATCAGTATTCTTATATTTTTCTTTTCGCTTATCGTGGCAACCGCTATGATGATAAGTTTTAATTTATATGAAGGTAGTGCATACTCTTATAAGGCTGATTTGGCATTAAACTTTATTTCCTATATAGATGTTAAAAATCCTTTTTTTGGAATGATATTTATAGTATTGGCTCTGGTTATGGCAATGTCAGGATTTTCATATCTCTATTCCAAAAAGAAGGTAGATATGTATCACAGTTTGCCGGTGAAAAGAGAGGTGCTTTATTTTATTAAGATAATAAACGGAATACTTATAGTTCTTATACCGTTTATTATCTGTGAAATAGTGGCAAGTCTTTTGATACTTGCAAATACCGGTGAAATAATTGTAATCACATCGGCATTGTGGTCTATAGCAGAGTGGACATTATTATTTATAATGAGTTATTTTCTGACAGTATTTTCAATAATGCTGACAGGAAATATGCTTATAGGAATATTGGCCTGCGGATTTTTCAGCTTCTATTTTCCTTTAATTTCATTGGTGTTGAAGGGATATCAAAGTACATTCTTTGATACTTACTACACATCAGGATTTATTATTGAAAATGTCCTGCCGAATATGTCAAGCTTTATGCTGATGTTTAATATATTTGAACTTAAATGGCTTACAAGAATTATTATAGTAATACTTGCAAGCATAGTATTCCTTTTTATAAATCTTTTCCTATATAAGAAAAGAGCCTCAGAGGCGGCAGGTAAAAGTGTCAGCTTTAATGTGATAAAGCTGCCTATAAAGTCCATGATGGTTATCTTTATGAGTATACTTATGTATCTTTTGGGATATGAAGTAATGAATGACAGCATTGGCTGGGGGCTTTTCGGACTTATAGTGAGCGGAGTTATTACTCATTGTGTAATGGAAATCATATACAATCAGGATTTTAAAAAGATTTTTGCAAAAAAGATTGAATTACTTGTGCTTATAATAATTTCAATATTTATAGCGGCGGCTTTTCAGTTTGATATATTCGGGTATGACAGCTATATTCCGAGTGCTTCACAGATAAAGAGCACAGCGGTGATATCAAATCTTTTGGAGAGCAATTCCGAACAGTATTATAATAAAGTTGAAATTTCGGACGGATATTATAATGACTCATTTGTTGATGTGGACTATGCAAGTGACAGTAAGATAGAAGCCGACCTGATAAAGAAAATGGACATACAAAATAAAGATGCAGTATTGGAGTTAGCCAGGCAAGGTATAGAAGCTGCAAAATATGATTTGGAGTTGTATGGAAATTTTGACAAAGTTCTAATCTCATATAAGCTTAAAAACGGAAGAACCGTAGGCAGAGTTTATTATGTGGATTTAGATCAAAGTACTTCAGGACTTTCAAGTGTTTATGCTGATGAAAGCTACAAAAAAAGCAGCTATCCTATACTATCGGAAAATCCTGAGAATATAGTAAGTGTGGATTTTAACGGTATAATGGATAATGATACTCATATTGTGTTTCATGACGATGAGTTGAAGAAAAAGTTTGTGGAAACTTATAAGAAAGAGTTGATGAATCTTGATTATGAAACAAAGTTAAAAAGCTATCCTTTTGCATCCATAAGATTTAATAATGATTTTATGGAAGGTGCCTTAAGAAAGTATGCCGGATTTAATTATACAAGTGACAGCACAACTGCTGTCAATTCCAAATGGGAGAATGTATATGCAAATTCGCTGGAGTCCGTAGGATTTTATCCGATATATCCGGAGTTTAAGGAGACTTTGGCTTTATTAAAGGATATGGATGTCGAGGTTATATATAAGTTCCCGGCAGAGTATGTGGAAAGTATAGATGTGTCTTATAATGATTGGGAAAATAATGACCCGGATAATAATATCGAAGAAGTTGAGTCTTATTCAAGTGAGACTACGCCAAAGACCTTTACAGATAAAAAGGATATAGAAGATATTTTAGATAAACTGGTTATTTGTGACAGTCCTTATAAGGAAAATCTGAATGAGAATCGAAATTATGCAGCAATTATCAATACCGGAAATTTAGAAAGTTCGGCTTACAGAGGCTACAATTCATATGGGTTTAAAAAGGGTAATATTCCTGATATAATAAAGAAGTAATATATATTATATTGGATCTTGTGAAGGGGGTATTAAATTTATGAAAAGAGAAGCTAATATATTATTAAGTATACTATGGGTCATAATCTTTATTTTCTATATAGCTATATTTTTTGTAGATACAACAAATATTAGGGATAAGATTACCATGCTGGCACTTGGTTTGTATTCTGTTTGCGTAGCGTATGATTCAATAAAATCGATTATTTTAGGGAAAGATTTAAGTAAAAATACATTGATTTTTAGAATGATTATTGGGATTATAAGTATAGTGTTACAAATCATTATACTTATAAAATATGCCGGTTTTATTTAATATAATCTATAATTAATTTAAATAATAAAGGGGCTGTCGGAATTGACAGCCCCTCACCATGTTTTAAGGTTGTTTTCCTATATAAGCAAGTATTCCGCCGTCCACATAGAGTATATGTCCGTTTACAAAATCGGATGCGTGGGATGAGAGGAATACTACAGGGCCTGCAAGGTCAGCAGGGTCTCCCCATCTGTTTGCAGGTGTCTTTGCAAGTATAAATGAGTCAAAAGGATGTTTGCTTCCGTCAGGCTGTACTTCACGAAGAGGAGCAGTCTGTGAGGTTGCAATATATCCGGGTCCTATACCGTTGCATTGAATATTGTACTGTCCGTATTCGGAAGCAATATTTTTTGTAAGCATCTTTAAACCGCCCTTTGCCGCCGCATAGGCGCTTACAGTTTCTCTTCCAAGCTCACTCATCATGGAGCAGATATTTATGATCTTACCGCTTCTTCTTTTTACCATACCCGGTAAAACAGCCTTTGCCATAATAAAAGGTGCTATAAGGTCCACATCTATAACAGAGTTAAACTCATCCACACTCATATCGGTCATAGGAATTCTTTTTATGATTCCGGCATTGTTTATTAAAATATCAATTTCACCGATATTCTTTTCAATATCGGCTACCATCTTTTTTACATCGTCCTCATCGGTTACATCACATACATAACCGTGAGCTTTTATATTTTCTTTATTATATGACTCAAGACCTTTTTTCAGCCCGTCCTCTGAACTGCTGTTAAATATTATAGTCGCACCGGCATCTGAAAGTGCCTTTGCCATTGCAAAGCCTATACCATGAGATGCACCTGTAACAAGTGCGATTTTTCCGTCAAGTCTAAAGCTGTTTAAAATATTTTCCATTATCTCAAATCCTCATTCTTTATAACATCCATATCGTCAAATGCCTGATTTTCGCCACCCATTGCCCAAATAAAGGTATAGTTTGATGTACCTGCAGCAGAATGTATACTCCAAGAAGGTGAAATAACGGCTTCTTCATTGTGCATTACAATATGTCTTGTTTCATTAGGCTCGCCCATAAGGTGGAAGATAACATTGTCATTTGGAACTTCAAAGTACATATATACTTCCATTCTTCTTTCATGAGTATGTGCAGGCATGGTATTCCATACATTACCCTCATCAAGAACTGTCATACCCATTGAAAGCTGCGCAGTCTGAAGTACATCAGGATGAATAAACTGGTTGATAACTCTCTTGTTTGCAGTCTTATTGTCACCCAGCGGCTTCTTTGCCGCATCTTTGATTGATATGAAAGTGGTCTTATATGAAATATGTGCAGGAGCACTTACCATATAAAACTTTGCAGGATTGCTTTTGTCAAAACTTCTGAATGTAACATTCTTTGTACCCTTTGTAATATAGAGACAATCTTTATAATCAAGTGTAAAGGTTTCATCATCCGCTACAATTTCACCCTTGCCTCCTATATTGAAAATACCGATTTCTCTTCTTTCAAGGAAATACTTTGTACCGAAGTTTGACCATACATCAATTCCCTTATCTATGGAAACGGTCTCATTTACAGGCATACATCCTAAAGTTACCATTCTGTCCACATGTGAATATACGGCAACTACCTTATCTTCCTGATAAAGGTCCTGAATAAGGAATTCATCTCTTATCTCATCTGTGGTGTAAAATTTAAAGTCTCTTTGGTTTGCTGAATAACGAATATCCATAAATTCTCCTTTAATATGCTATAAACATTTCATCAAATTTATTACTGAAAGCCGCATTGATTCTCTCAATACCGCCATAAAGATGCTTTTTAACTATTTCCTCTATTTTAGAGGTATCTCTGTTTTTGATCACCTCATACATCTGTCTGTGCTCAAGAATTACATGCTCATAATTTTCACATTCCAGCATATCCAACATGCAAAATCTGGTGTAATTGGAATCGGATTTTCTTATCTGCTCCCACAGATAGGTATGCCCGGTTTTCTTATACCATAATTCATGCATGGACAGATCTATCGCTTTGAATTTATCAGGTTTAAAGCTTTTGGTATTTTCATAGCTTTTAGTCAGCCGGATAACAGTCTTTTCAAGTTTTTCTAAATCACTGTCTGTAGCAATAGCTATGTAATCTTTTAGTACCATACTTTCCAGTGCAAATCGTTCATATATGATTTGTTTAACTATTTCCATATTGATCATGGATACTCTTGAACCGCTCTTTGGCACTATATCGACAAGTCCCGAGCCTGCAAGTCTTGAAAGTACAGAGCGTACAGGTGTCCTTGAAACATTATATTTAGTGCAAAGGCTGTTTTCGCTTATAAGTTGCCCGGGCTTAAGTTTAAGCATCAATATATCATTTTCTATTTCCGAATATATATTTTGAATGGTAGAAATACTTATATGCCCCCCTTTCATATACAAATAAATCTTGTATGCAAGTAATATTTTATGCTATGATTAACTGGCTTATAAGACCATGATATAACAGAGATTTTAATAAGTCAATCGAAAACTTGTATCCAAGATTAAAAACAACTTGTATCCAAGAAAAAGATGAAAAATAAATACTTAAAATGATTTTGACAAGGAGAAATATATGGGCGGACTTTTTAATTATGACAATCCTATATGGAGATTTATAGGAAGAATATGGGATCTGTTTATCCTGAATTTGCTTTGGGTATTATGTTCACTTCCTATAGTGACATTTGGTGCATCAACTACGGCAATGTATTACTGCACAATGAAGATAGCAAGAGATCGTGACAGCGGTGGAGTATTATCAATGTTCTTTCACAGTTTCAAGGATAATCTTTTGCAGTCAACAATTATATGGGTGATAATGGCATTTGTGGGCGGAATTCTTTTGTTTGATATCAGATTTTTCAGCTTCTATTCACCTATAGAAAATACAGTGTTAAAAATGATTATATTTACAATTACCTGCTTTTTGATTTTGCTTTGGCTGTTTATATTTACATACATATTTCCGATACAGGCAAAATTTATCAATCCGATAAAGCAGACATTTAAGCTGGCGCTTTTTATGTCTGTAAAACACCTTATAAGAACGATAATAATACTTGCAGGAAGTGTTTTGATACTTGCCGCAGTATATATCCTTATCATGAGGATGCCGGGAGTGATGTCAATGCTTATTTTTGTATTGGGTTCAGGAATTTCACTGTTCCAGGCAAGCCAGTTTAACATGATCTTTGATAAATATATTGATGAGAATAATGAATAAGAAAAAAGATTGTACTTATTTTTAGACAGTTTGTTATTTTATTAACCTGTCATAGTGCTTGTATTGTTGCTTTCTTTTTACTATACTATTATATATATGAGCTCTTAGGAGCTTTTTATGTGCAAACAAGCACAGGATAGAAATTTAGCTATATGCTGTAAGAATGGAAAGGGATATATCATATGTCAATGATGGATCAACTGAAAAAAAGAGCAAGAGAGAATAAGAAAACCATAATCTTACCTGAGTCAATGGATAAGAGAATCTATCAGGCTGCTGAGGTAATTCTTAAGGACGGTTTGGCAAACCTGATAATAATAGGTACTCCGCAGGAAGTGGAAGAGTATTCTAAGGGTTGTGATATCACAGGAGCAACAATAATCGATCCAAATACTTATGAGAAAACTAAAGAATATGAGGATCTCTTCGTAGAGCTTAGAAAGTCAAAGGGACTTACTCATGAAGATGCAAGAAAGCAAATGTTAAGCGACTATACTACTTACGGATGTCTTATGCTTAAGGCGGGAGATGCGGACGGACTTGTAAGCGGTGCCTGTCATTCAACAGCTAATACACTTAGACCTGCATTACAGATAATAAAGACTAAGCCGGGTGCAAAGCTTGTTTCGGGATTCTTTGTAATGGAAGTTCCAAACTGTGAATTCGGTGAGAACGGTGTATTTGTATTTGCAGACTGTTCTATAGAGCAAAATCCGGATCCTGAAAAGCTTGCATCTATTGCACTTTCATCAGCAGAGAGCTTCAAGTTCCTTGTAGGAAAAGAGCCTAGAGTTGCAATGCTTAGCCACTCATCAAAGGGTAGCGCAAAGCATGACGATGTAACAAAGGTTGTTGAGGCTACAAGAATCGCAAAAGAGCTTGCGCCTGATCTTTGCCTTGACGGTGAGCTTCAGCTTGATGCAGCTTTGGTTCCTGAAGTAGGAGAGAGCAAGGCACCGGGTTCAAAGGTTGCAGGACATGCTAATGTACTTGTATTCCCTGATCTTGATGCGGCAAATATCGGATATAAGCTTGTTCAAAGACTTGCAAAGGCAAATGCTTACGGACCTATGTGTCAGGGTATTGCAAAGCCTGTAAACGATCTTTCAAGAGGATGTTCTTATGAGGATATAGTAGGTGTAGTGGCAATCACAGCAATTCAGGCTGCCGGTGAAGATAAATAATAAAAAAAAGAGGTGTGGTTCATTATGAAAAATGTATTGGTTATAAATTGCGGAAGTTCATCATTAAAGTATCAGCTTATTAATATGGAAAACGAAGAGGTATTGGCAAAGGGATTGTTTGAGAGAATTGCAATTCCGGGATCAAAGCTTACACATGAGCCTGAAGGAAGAGAAAAGTTTAAGATTGAAAAGGATGTAAAGAATCATACAGAGGCTATTGCTTTGGTACTTGAAGCTCTTACAGATAAAGATCATGGTGTAATAAAGGATGCAAGCGAGATTTATGCTATCGGACACAGAGTTGTACAGGGTGGAGTAAAATATCCTGAATCTGTAGTTATCACAGATGAGGTGAAGAAGGATATTGATAAGTATTCAGATCTTGCACCGCTTCATAATCCTGCAAACCTTATGGGTATTGAAGCTGTAGAAAAGGCTATGCCGGGTGTTCCTAATGTAGCGGCATTTGATACATCATTCGGTATGAGCATGCCTGAGAAAGCATATAAGTATGCCATTCCAAACGAGTACTATGAGAACTACCATATCAGAAGATACGGATTCCACGGTACAAGCCATATGTATGTATCACAGGAGGCTATTAAGTTTGCAGGTCTTGACAAGGATACAGCAAGAGTTATTGTATGTCACCTTGGAAACGGTGCTTCAATTTCAGCATCTGTAGGAGGTAAGTGTATAGATTCATCAATGGGTCTTACACCGCTTGAAGGACTTATCATGGGTACAAGATCGGGAGATATCGATCCTGCTATAGTACAGTATATTTGCAAGAAAGAGAACAAGAGTGTAGATGAGGTGCTTGATATACTTAACAAGAAATCAGGTGTTCTCGGAATGAGCGGCGGAGTATCATCAGACTTCAGAGATATCGAGAATGCTGAGGCTGACGGAAATAATCTTGCAAAAGTTGCACTTGAGGCGTTCAGATATAGAATTATAAAGTATGTAGGTGCTTATGTAGCCGCTATGGGTGGAGTTGATGCTCTTTGCTTTACTGCAGGTGTAGGAGAGAATGATAAGATTACAAGACAGATAGTAGGAAATTCTTTGGGATTCATCGGCGCAAAGGTTGATGAAGAAGCAAACAATGTTCGTGGTAAGAGAACTATGATTTCAACACCTGACTCAAAGGTTAAGATTATGTTGATGCCTACAAATGAGGAGTTGGCTATAGCAAGAGATACTTACAGACTGGCTAAAAAATAATATTGACAAGTAAAACCTTTGCTATTATAATTATTAAAGTTTTGTGACTCGAGATAAGGAGGTGAAAGAATGTCAATTTGTCCAAAGAATAAAACATCTCGTGGTAGAAGAGATAAGAGAAGAGCTAACTGGAAGATGTCAGCTACAAGTCTTGTAAAATGTCCAAAGTGCGGAGAGTTAATGCTTCCTCATAGAGTTTGTAAGGCATGTGGTTCATATAACAAGCGTGAAATAGTAACAGTAGACTAATAGTTAGTATCTATAAGTTTTACTGATTGGAATAACAGGGTTGCCACTTCGTGGTGACCCTGTTATTCTATTATATATAAAGTTAACAGCTTATGTTTCACAATCCTAAACGCAGCTATGCTTAAAAGCTTCGCAGGATTTTACGCAGCCTGCGGAACTCGTTTATTCGCTTGAAAAGCAGCGAACTGCACTCAGACAGGTCCTCGGCTGCTGAATCCTGTCTCGCTTTTTGCGCACAGCTAAACGCTACAAGGATTGTGAAACGGTAAGCTGCAACCATAATAATACAACCATAATATAAGGTAGGAGTAATTATATGAAGTGGGAGAAGTATACTCTTATTACAAAGACCGATGCGGTGGATATTTTGAGCGCATCACTTGGGGATATAGGTGTGGAAGGTATTGAAATAGAAGACAATGTACCTTTAACTGCAGAAGAAACTAAGGGAATGTTTATAGATATTTTGCCGGAGCTACCTGAGGATGAAGGAATAGCAAAGGTAAGCTTTTATCTGGATTCGGAAGCCGACAATACAAAGCTTTTGGAAGATATCCATAATACATTGGAAGAACTTAAAGAGTTTTGCGATATAGGAGACGGCGTGCTTACAAAGTCCGAGACCGAGGATAAAGACTGGATAAACAACTGGAAACAGTATTTTAAGCCTTTTTATGTTGGAGATATCCTTATAAAGCCTACATGGGAAGAGATACCTGAGGATGCAAAGTATAAGACTTTGATACAGATAGATCCGGGAACCGCATTCGGTACGGGAGCACATGAGACTACAAAGCTATGTATATTGGCACTTGAAAAGTATCTAAAGACAAAGCCTGAAGCCAAGGTGCTTGATGTAGGTACAGGAAGCGGAATCCTTGGAATTGCCGCACTTAAGCTTGGAGCCGAATGTGTATTCGGAACCGATCTGGATGATATGGCTATAGATGCGGTTATGGAAAATATGATCAGCAATGAAATAGGAATGACGGAGTTTGTAGCGGTATGTGGAGATATTCTGACAGATGAAAATATAATGGAGCTGGCAGGCTATGAAAAGTTTGATATTGTGACGGCCAATATTTTGGCTCCTGTTATAATAGAACTTATAAAGACTGTAGCAAAGCATATGAGAAAAGGCGGAATATTTATTACATCGGGAATAATAGATACAAAGGAAGCCGATGTAGTGCTTGCCTTTAAAAAGAGTGAGGATTTTGAAATACTTGAAATAAATCACCTTGGCGAATGGGTAAGTATAGTAGCAAAAAAGAGGGGATAAATGTATCATTTTTTTGTATCTGAGGAGCAGATAAACGGAGAAAATGCGTATATAGAAGGTAGTGATGTCAATCATATAGTAAATGTTCTCAGAATGAAACCGGAAGAGGAACTTCTTATCAGTGTCAAAGGGGACTGGGATTATCTTTGTAAAATAGTTGATATAGAGACTGACAGGGTGAACCTTAAAGTACTTGAGAGTATGGAACAAAGAGAATTGCCTGTAAATATTACCTTGCTTCAGGGGATTCCGAAATCTGATAAACTGGAGATGATAATACAAAAGGCGGTTGAACTTGGTGTGAATGAGATAATACCTGTAAAGACCAAGAGAGTCGTTGTAAAGATAGATGAAAAGAAGGCAGATGCTAAAGTAAGCAGATGGAATGCCATTGCAGAGAGTGCCGCCAAGCAGTCAAAGAGAAGTATTATACCGAAAGTATATGAGCCCATGTCTATAGATAATGCACTTGAAATTGTAAAGGATTTTGGTGTAAAATTAATACCCTATGAGAATGCGGACGGAATAGATAAGACCAGAAAAATACTGGACGGTATGGATAAAACGAAGGATATTGTTGTATTTATCGGACCTGAGGGAGGATTTGAAGAGGCGGAAGTTGAAAGGATAAAAAACTCCGGCTTTGAAGTCATTACACTAGGTAAAAGAATATTAAGAACAGAAACAGCCGGACTTGCATTACTCAGTAATATAATGATCAGATTGGAAGATGAATAGATGGACGTATATTTTGACAACTCGGCATCTACAAAGGTAAGCGAAAAAGCCATAGAAATAATGCTTAAGACCATGAGGGATGATTATGCCAATACAAGCGGCAAGCATATAAAGGGTGTGGAAGCTGAAAGCTATGTAAAGGATGCGGCGGATATTATAGCTAAGACTTTAAAAGTAAAAAAAGGCGAGATTATCTTTACTTCAGGCGGTACGGAATCCAATAATATGGCGCTTATCGGTGGAGCCATGAGCAGGAAAAGATACGGAAAGCATATAATAATATCGGGAATAGAGCATCCAGCGGTATACAGACCTGCTGAATTTTTGACGGAACAGGGATTTGAACTTTCAGTACTTCCTGTAAACTCTGAAGGACAGGTGGACCTTGAATTATTAAAGTCAACTCTCAGAGATGACACGGTTTTGGTTTCCGTAATGTATGTAAATAATGAGATAGGAGCCATAGAACCTGTAGAAGAAATTTCAAGGATAATAAAGGCTAAGAATAAAGATATATTATTTCATGTGGATGCCATACAGGCTTATACAAAGCTTAGAATAAATCCTAAATCACAGGGTATTGATATGCTTTCAGCATCAGGCCATAAGTTTCACGGACCGAAGGGTGTGGGATTTTTATACATTGACAGCAATGTAAAGATAAATCCGATAATCCTTGGAGGCGGACATCAAAGAGGCATGAGAAGCGGAACGCTAAACACTACCGGAATTGCCGGAATGGGAGTTGCCGCAAAAGAAGCCTATGAAAATTTTGATGAGAGAATAAATAAAATATCGGATTTGAAATACTATCTGATGGATGAGCTTGAAAAATTAGAAGGTGCGGTATTAAATACAGGCAGGGGTGAAAATTTTGCACCTCAAGTTATAAGCGTATCATTTGAGGATATTCGTGCGGAAGTTTTACTGCACGCTTTGGAAGACAGAGGAATCTATGTTTCAAGCGGTTCCGCATGTTCATCAAATCATCCGGGTATATCAGGTACATTAAAGGCTATAGGTATAAGGGACGATCTTTTGGACGCTACTATAAGAATCTCTTTGTCGGAGCTTAACAATAAGGAAGAGGCTGATTATTTCATAAAGAACTTAAAGGAACTTTTGCCGCTTCTTAGAAAATTTGTGAGGAAATAATGAAGTACAAATCATTTTTAATTAAATACGGTGAGATAGGCGTAAAGGGTAAAAACAGATATATGTTTGAGGATGCCCTTATGAAACAGATAAGAACCGCCTTAAAAGAAGTAGAAGGAAAGTTTAATGTATCCAAGGAGCTTGGAAGAATCTATGTGGACATGGATGGCGATTATGATTATGAGGAAGCAATCGACAGACTCAGCAAGGTATTCGGTATAGTCGGCATTTGTCCGATGGTCAGAATAGAATCAAAGGATTATGAAAACCTGAAAGTAAAGGTGGTTGAGTATGTGGATGCGGTGTATCCTGACAAGAACTTTACTTTCAAGGTAGATACAAGAAGAGCCGATAAGAGTTTCCCCGGAACATCAGAGAGCATCAATGCGGAACTCGGAGAGGTGATTTTAAATGCATTTCCACAGATGAAGGTTAATGTAAGAAAGCCTGATGTACTTATAAAGGTTGAGATAAGAACATATATAAATATATATTCGGTTGAAATACCGGGACCGGGCGGAATGCCCATAGGTACAAACGGAAGTGCAATGCTCCTTCTTTCGGGCGGTATAGATTCACCGGTTGCCGGATATATGATTGCAAAAAGAGGAGTAAGAGTGGAGGCTGTATACTTCCATGCACCGCCTTATACTTCAGAGAGAGCCAAGAGAAAGGTTATAGAGCTTGCAGAGTTGGTTTCAAAATATACCGGTCCGGTAAATTTACATATAATAAACTTTACGGATATACAGCTTGCAATATATGAGCATTGTCCACATGATGAGCTTACTATCATTATGAGAAGATATATGATGAAGATAGCCGAAAGAATTGCTGTAGAAAACGGCGATCAGGCTCTTATTACAGGTGAGAGTATAGGACAGGTGGCTTCTCAGACAATACAGTCATTGCTTACTACAGATGCGGCGGCCTCTTTGCCTGTATTCAGGCCTCTGATAGGCTTTGATAAGCAGGAAATAGTAGAAATTTCAGAAAAAATAGGTACTTATGAGACATCTATACAGCCTTATGAGGACTGCTGTACTATATTTGTGGCAAAGCATCCGGTGACAAAACCTGTTTTGGAAAATATAGAAAGGTCTGAAGAAAAGCTTGAAGGAATCATAGATGAGCTTATGGAAAAGGCCATGGAAACAAAGGAAAGAATCTTGGTGAAAGCCTGAAATAAAAAATTCCGGCAGGTGATCCTGCCGGAATTAAAAAATAAATTATTTGATGATATATGGAGAGAGTGCCTCAAGTATCTGCTCTACATTATCCTCTGCGTGAATGTTAAGATCGATCGGCTTTGACAAATCCAAGCTGAAGATACCCATTATTGATTTTGCATCTATAACATATCTTCCTGAAACCAAGTCAAAGTCTACATCGTACTTAGCTAAGTCATTTACAAATGACTTTACTTTGTCAATAGAATTAAGGGAAATTTGAACTGTTTTCATATAATCCTCCATGAAAAAAATATTGCGATAAATGCAACAGATACTTTCAGGTATTTGCACATTTAAATCTATGTATATCCTATATAAATTTTTAAGTAAAGTCAATGACATTTGATAAGTTAGAAAGGTTTTTTATGAAAACTGTTGCGTTTCATACACTTGGCTGCAAAGTAAATACATATGAGACAGAGGCAATGCAGCAGCTTATGGAGTCTGCAGGCTATAGATGTGTCGAGTTCACAGAAAGAGCGGATGTTTATATTGTAAATACCTGCTCCGTTACAAATATTGCAGACAGAAAATCAAGACAAATGCTTCATCGAGCCAGAAAGATGAACGAAGATGCTATAGTTGTGGCGGCAGGATGCTATGTGGAGTCTGCAAAAAATAAGATAGATGAAGATCTGAGTATTGATATAATAGTAGGAAACAATAATAAGAATGATATTGTAAATATTATAAACGAATATTTACAGGATAAAATAAAGAATAAATTCATCATTGATATAAATAAAGAGACTGAATATGAGGAATTTAATATAAGCAAAATAAACGATCATACCAGAGCTTTTATAAAAGTTCAGGACGGATGTAATCAGTTTTGCTCATACTGTATTATCCCCTTTACCAGAGGCAGGGTAAGAAGCAGAAAGATGGAAAATATAATTGATGAGGTGAAAAGCCTCTCAGCTTCCGGATATAAGGAAATTGTTCTTACAGGTATACATCTTTCGTCCTATGGTGTGGACTTTTTGGATGAGTCCTATAATAAGAGAATGGAAAAACTCACAAAGACAGAGGAAAGCGATGAGGAGTTTGTTACCAAGAATGAGCTTCTTTGTCTGATAGAAAATATTGCGAATATAGAGGGAATAGAGAGAGTGCGTATAGGTTCTTTGGAGCCTAGGATTATACAGGAAAACTTTATTAAAAGTCTCAGCAAAATAGATAAGTTTTGTCCTCATTTTCATTTGAGTTTACAAAGCGGTTGTGATAAGACTTTAAAAAGTATGAACAGAAAGTACACTGCCGATGAGTTTTATGAGGGTGTAAAACTTATAAGGAAATATTTTGATTCACCTGCGATTACCACAGATATTATTGTGGGATTTCCGGGAGAAACAAAGAAGGACTTTGAAGAGAGTAAAGCTTTTGTGGAAAAGGTGAAATTCTATGAGACACATATATTCCCTTATTCCATAAGAGAAGGTACAAAGGCGGCAAATATGCCGCAGGTGGACGGAAATGAGAAAGCACAGAGAGCAAACATTTTAAATGAAATCAATCTTAAAAATCAAAGGGAGTTTAGAGCTTCAAGGATTGGAAGAGAAGATGAGCTGCTTTGTGAGGAGATTTTCATAAAAGACGGAGTAGAATATTTTACAGGTTATACAAAGGAATATGTGAAAGTTGCTGTTTTAAACAGTGATTTAAAGACTAATGATATAGTAAGCGGTAGGATAGTTGATTTTCTTACAGACGATATTTTATTGCTTGAGAAATCATAGATATTAATTCTTTATTTTTTAATAAGAAAAAATAATATTGCATTATAACCTGTAATCGTATAAAATCAATATTATTAGAAAAGGAAGCGTGACGGTATGGATGTTCAGAATACACAATATTTTAGGGCAGTACAAGAAAATAAAATGGATGTGAATGAAGTGTTAAAGCTTGTGTATGAAGCTATGACAGAAAAAGGATACAATCCGTTGAATCAGATTGTTGGCTATGTGATGTCAGGAGATCCGACATATATCACGAGTCATAAGAGTGCAAGAAGTCTTATCATGAAAGTAGAGCGTGATGAGATAGTCGAAGAGTTATTAAAAAGCTATATTGAAAAGAATCTTAGCTGAACTTTTTTGAGATAAAATCTCATCAAGCCGCGTGATGGACCTTCTGGGGCTGGGTCATACAACAAAACATATTTAAAAGTATGAGATAAGATGTATGAAGAAGTTTGCTTTGCCGGTAGACTTCTTTTTATATATTGAATTTAGAGGTGAATTTGAAAGAAAGAATCATGGGACTTGATTATGGTTCAAAGACTATAGGTGTGGCTATAAGCGACGCATTGGGACTTACCGCACAGCCTTTTGAAACCATAGAACGAAATGCGGAAAATAAACTCAGAAGATCTCTGGCAAGAATAGCCGAGATTGTTAAAGAGAAAGATATAAAGAAAATAGTGGTGGGTTTGCCTGTAAATATGGATGGGGGAAGCGGAGAAAGAGTAGCTCTTACTTTGGAATTTGTAGAGAAGTTAAAGTCAAGAGTTGATGTGCCCATCATTATGCAGGATGAAAGACTTACAACAAAAGAAGCGGATGAAATACTTGACGAATCAGGTGTAAAAAAGCAGGACAGAAAACAGTTTATAGATCAGGTGGCGGCAAGTATAATTTTGAAAGAATATATGGAGAAAGAAAATGGACAATAACAGTATACATTTTGTTACGGAAGACGGAGAAAATATCGATTTTACAATTATAGATGAAACCAAGTTAAACGGTGTAAGTTATATACTGGTTACAGACAGTCCGGATGATGAAAGCGGAGACTGCTATATTATGAAAGATATTTCAGAAATGGACGATGAAGAGGCCAATTATATTTTTGTAGAGGATGAGAAGGAACTGGATGCGGTATTTGAAATCTTTCAAAATATGATGGATGATGATGTTGAAATTATAAAATGATTTACCTTTGTTCGGTAATCATTATGTGAATATAAGTATAAATCGGAAAGGAATAAAAGTTGAACGAGAATGAGAAGAATCCGTTGCTTAATATGCAAAGAATAATGCAGGAAAGCAAGGAGTTAAGTGAGGCAAGTGCAAATGAGATGGGTGATAGTGCACCGGAAAAGAAAGTTAAGAAGGAAAGAACTGTAAATGCAAGATTAAAGCATGAGCAGGTCACAAAAAAGACTACAGGACAAAAAAAGAGTTCTGAAAAAGATAAAAAGTCTGAAAACGGATCAAAAGATTCGGAAGAAAATAAACCGGCTGAAAAAAAGCAGACAAAAAAGACTGCAAGTAAAAGAGTAAAGCCTGTAGAGAGTACCAAAGAGGATGTGGTCTTAAATGAGAGTCAGAGTTCAGATACAAAGAAAAATAAGGCAAGATATGTAGGACCTGCAGATAAGAATGTACCTTCTTTGGCAGAGCAGGTATCAAGTATTTTGATGGAAAATACAAATAAAAAGAGAAGAGGCAGAGCCGCTAAAAAGTCAAATAAAAAGGTGAAAATCATACCGCTTGGAGGACTTGAACAGATAGGTATGAATATCACTGCTTTTGAATATGATGACAGTATTATGGTTGTGGATTGCGGACTGGCATTCCCAAGTGATGATATGCTGGGAATAGATCTTGTAATTCCGGATATCACATATTTAAAGGACAACTATCTTAAAGTAAAGGGATTTTGTATAACTCACGGCCATGAGGATCATATCGGTGCCCTACCTTATATATTAAAGCAGCTCAATGTACCTGTATACGGTACAAGGCTGACCTGTGCCTTGATTGAAAAGAAACTTAAAGAGCATCAAATTGATGATACCGCAAAGCTTCATATAGTTAAATACGGTGATACTGTAAGTCTTGGCGACTTTAAGGTGGAGTTTGTAAAGACAAATCACTCTATTGCCGATGCGGCATCTCTTGCCATATTTACACCGGCAGGTACAATATTCCACACCGGAGACTTTAAGGTTGACTATACACCTGTATTCGGAGATCCGGCAGATCTTGGAAGAATGGCCGAAATCGGTAAGGCGGGATGTCTTGCGATGCTTTCGGATTCTACCAATGCTACAAGACCCGGATTTACCATGTCTGAGAGAACGGTCGGAAAGACTTTTGATTTGATATTTGCCGAGCATAGAGACAGCAGAATAATAGTTGCCACCTTTGCATCAAATGTGGACAGAGTGCAGCAGATAATAAATACGGCATACAAGTATGACAGAAAAGTGGTGGTGGAGGGACGAAGCATGGTAAATGTTATCGGAACCGCCGCAGAGCTTGGTTATATTGATATTCCTGAAGGAACACTTATAGATATAGATCATTTAAAGGACTATCCGCTTGAAAAGACTGTAATTATTACAACAGGAAGTCAGGGTGAGTCCATGGCGGCTCTTTCAAGAATGGCTTCATCAATCCACAGAAAAGTGGAGATTGTACCGGAAGATGTTATTATAATGAGTTCAACCCCTATTCCGGGAAATGAAAAGGCCGTATCAAAGGTTATAAATGAGCTTTCAATGAAGGGTGCAGAGGTTATCTTCCAGGATACTCATGTATCGGGTCACGCATGTCAGGAAGAGATAAAGCTTATGTATTCACTTTTAAAGCCTAAGTTTGCACTGCCTGTGCACGGTGAATACAGACATCTTATGGCAGGAAAAGGACTTGCAGAGGCTGTTGGAATCCCAAGTGAGAATGTACTTATCATGTCAAGCGGTGATGTGGTCGAACTTAGTGAGGATTCATGTAAGATAACAGGTCATGTAGAGGCCGGCGGAGTCTTTGTAGACGGACTTGGAGTAGGTGATGTAGGAAATATTGTGCTTCGTGATAGGCAAAGCTTGTCACAAAATGGTATAATAATAGTGGCAATGAGTCTTGAACATGGAACAAACAGACTTTTATCAGGTCCCGACATAGTTTCAAGGGGCTTTGTATATGTAAGAGAGTCTACAGATTTGATGAACGAGGCAAGCGCAGTTGTCAGAGAGGCTGTGGCGGATTGTCTTCATGCCAGAATCACAGATTGGTCAAAGATAAAGAATGTTGTAAGAGATTCTTTAAGCGAGTTTTTGTGGAAGAGGATGAAGAGAAATCCTGTAATATTGCCAATAATAATGGAGATACATTAGTAAATGAGCAAAGAAACTACATCAAAAAGGAAAACAAAGAGAAGAGTTGCATCTTTTTTCGGAAGATTAATCATGTATATTATGATACTGGGATTGATAGCAGGTATACCTTTTGCCTATAATTTCGGACATAGTGTATTCTATGCCTCAAGTGTGGATTCACCACCGGGCAACAATGTTCAGGTGAATATAACGGACGGTATGAATTTTGATGAACTTGCCGATATACTTTATGATAAGGGTGTCATAGAAAATAAGTTTTCCTTTAAGATACAGGCAAAGTTTTTTGAAATCAGAATGCATGCAGGGGATTATACATTTAACACATCACAGACAACAAGACAGATGCTTGAGATGATTGATGACGGAGTTTTGGAGAATAATGTAAATGATAACAAATCTTAAGGTTTTGGAATATTTGGATATTATTTCTCCCGTCAATTCACAGACTGTAGAGGAAATAAGGTCTGTTGCAAAGGAAAACTATATTCCGATAATAAAAAGAGACACTGAAAATCTTTTGAAATTTGTTTTGAAAATGCAAAATCCCAAGTCGATTTTGGAGATAGGTTGTGCTGTCG
The DNA here is from genome assembly GCF_033242365.1 of Lachnoanaerobaculum sanguinis. Lineage (NCBI taxonomy): Bacteria > Bacillati > Bacillota > Clostridia > Lachnospirales > Lachnospiraceae > Lachnoanaerobaculum > Lachnoanaerobaculum sanguinis. The sequence continues at coordinate 134,448 of NZ_BTHK01000003.1, read as the reverse complement.
GGTATTCAGCCATAATTATGCTGGAAAACTCCGATGCGGATATAGTAACTGTTGAAAAAATGCCTGAGAGAGTGGAAGAAGCTAAAAAAAATATTAAGTATGCTAATCTGGAAGACAGAGCGAAAATCATTGAGGGTGATGCCGGGGAAATACTGGAAAGGCTTGTAAATGAAAATAAAAAATTTGATTTTATTTTCATGGATGCGGCAAAGGCACAGTATATTACATGGTTGCCAACGGTGAAAGCTCTTTTGAAGGATAAGGGAATAATTTTTTCGGATAATTGTTTGCAGGAGGGAGACTTGTTAGAGTCTTCCTTTGCAATAAGAAAAAGAGATAAGACCATACATAAGAGAATGAGAGATTATATTTATCTTCTTTTACATGATGAAGATTTGGAGTCATGGATATTTTCAATAGGAGATGGAGTTTTACTTAGCAGAAGTAGGAGGTAAATTGAGAGATTTAGAACTTTTAATACCGGCAGGCAATCTTGAAAACCTTAAGGTTGCGATAGATTACGGTGCCGATGCGGTATATATAGGCGGTGAGTTTTTCAGCCTGAGAGCAAAGGCAAAGAATTTTACAAAAGAGGATATGAAGTCCGGAATAAAATATGCACATGAAAGAGGTAAAAAGGTCTATGTAACGGCCAATATCCTTGGACATAATGATGATTTGGATGCGGCAAGAGGCTATTTTGAGGAATTAAAAGAAATAGGACCTGACGCTCTTATAATATCGGACCCGGGAATATTTACAGTGGCAAAGGAAGTCTGGCCTGAGGTGGAAATACATATATCAACACAGGCAAATAATACAAACTATGCTACCTACCTTTTTTGGTGGAAGCTTGGAGCCTCAAGAGTTGTTACAGCCAGAGAGCTTTCACTTGAGGAGATAAAAAAGATCAGAGACAATATCCCTGAGGAGATGGAGATAGAGACATTTGTACATGGAGCTATGTGTATGTCATACTCCGGAAGATGCTTGCTCAGCAATTTCTTTACAGGTAAGGATGCCAATCGTGGAGAATGTACTCATTCCTGCAGATGGAAATATTCCGTAGTGGAGGAAAAAAGACCTGGAGAGTATATGCCGGTTTATGAAAACGAGAGAGGAACATATATCTTCAATTCAAAAGATCTCTGTATGATTGAGTATATTCCGGAACTTATAGAGGCCGGTATAGACAGCTTTAAGATAGAGGGCAGAATGAAGACCGCACTCTATGTTGCAACTGTGGCAAGAACATACAGAAAGGCTATAGACGATTATTTAAAATCGCCTGAGACCTTTAAAGAAAACCTTGAATGGTATAAATCAGAGATAGGAAAATGTACTTACAGAGAGTTTACTACCGGATTTTTCTTCGGAAAGCCGGACAGTGATACACAGATTTATGACAGCAATACCTATGTAAAAAATTATATTTATATAGGAACTGTAAATGAAGTGGATGAAAGGAAAAGAGCGGTATTCAACCAGAAAAACAGATTCTTTGTGGGAGACAACATGGAGATTATGAAAAAGAACGGTGAAAACATATCTTTATGTGTTGAGTCTATCGAAGATGAAAAGGATGAAAAGATGGAGAGTGCTCCACACCCTATGCAACTTTTGAAAGTGACATTTGATAGACAGGTAGCTGAAGAAGGAGATATATTACGAATTTATAATCCCGAAAGACAGTAGTGGAGGTATAATGTTTTTATTTATACTTGGAATATTATGCGGGATATATGGGACTGTAGTTATTTTTATGGCAGGCTTTTTGGAATTGCAAAATTACATATGGTATGTATTTGCATTTGTATTTTTTGCCCTGGGTAAACTTATCAAACTTTATCTAAATAAGAGAATTCCATTGTGGTCTGTGGTATCTGTCTGTACTTTGGCGACTCTTGGAATTCTTATTTTTGTTATAACGGTAGTTGTAATAAGACTTTCGGTGCCTAAGGATGATAAAAAATCATTGGATTTTTTAGTCATACTTGGTGCCAAGACAGATTTTAATAAGAAAGAAAGTGACTGCATATACAGACTTGAAAAGGCTATAGATTATATAAATGAAAATCCCGGTACAATTATTGTTATAAGCGGCGGAATGCAAAAAAATGGAAAAATTGAATCACTTGAAATGGCGGATTATCTTATAGAAAGAGGCATTGATAAAGATAATATTCTTGTAGAAGTTGAGTCACATAATACAAGAGAAAATCTGATATATTCAAAAGCTCTTATGGATAAGTACAATGAAGAGATGAAGATAAATACGGATTTTATAATCAGAAACGATATGGGTCCGGTTGAAGTTGTGGAAGCAAGACCGGAGACCATAGGTATTTTGACAAATGATTTTCATATATTCAGAGCTATGCAGGTGGCAAAAAAGCTTGGATATACACAAGTTTCGCCTATAAGTGCAAAGTCCGGTAATATTCTTTATTTACATATGCTCGTAAGAGAGACATTTGCAATTTTGAAGTACAAGTTTTTAGGATACATTTAATTTTACCAAGGAGGCAGATATTGAAAAATTATAATATTGATGAAGAGTTAAAACATATAAAAGAATTGTCGGCATATGAGATCAAAGATATATCGGATATCGAAGAAATCAGTGCAAAAGCGGTTGTTCTTGAACATAAAAAGACAAAGGCAAGAGTTTTCACCTTGCTTTCAGATGATGATAATAAGGTGTTTACGATAGGATTCAGAACACCTTCAAAGGATTCTACAGGAGTTGCCCATATTTTGGAGCATTCCGTACTTTGCGGTTCTAAAAAGTTTCCTGCAAAGGATCCCTTTGTAGAGCTTGTAAAGGGTTCATTGAACACATTTTTAAATGCAATTACATATCCGGACAAGACGGTTTATCCGGTTGCATCCTGCAATGATAAGGACTTTGACAATCTTATGGAAGTTTATCTGGATGCGGTATTTTATCCTAATGTATACAATGAGGAGAAGATATTCAGGCAGGAAGGCTGGCATTATGAAGTAGTGGATGAGAAGGGTAATCCTGATGAAAACGGAGATATTATTTTAAACGGTGTAGTATACAATGAGATGAAGGGTGCTTTTTCATCTGCCGACAGTGTACTGGAAAGATCAATAACAAAGGTGTTGTTTGAAGGACATTCTTACGGTGAGGAATCCGGTGGTGATCCTGACTTTATTCCTACACTTACATATGAGAATTTCCTTGATATGCATTCAAAGTATTATCATCCGTCAAATTCATATATTTATCTATACGGGGATATGGATATGGCAAAAAAGCTTGAGTGGATGGACAGAGAATACCTTGATAAGTTTGAATACAGAGAGGTGGATTCTAAGATAGAGGAAGTAAAGGGGCTTGAAAGTGTAAAGGAAGCAAACTTTGAATATCCTATTACAGAGGCTCAGGGTGAGGAAAATGCCACATATCTTTCATGGAATACTCTTGTGGGCGGAGAGCTTGATCCGGTCGTTTCTATGGGATTTCATATACTTGAGTATGTACTTATAGATGCACCGGGAGCATATCTTACTGATGCACTTATTGATGCGGGCATAGGAGAGGATGTATTCGGCGGATATGCAAACGGAATCTCTATGCCATATTTCACCGTAACTTCAAAGAATACAAATCTTGACAGAAAGCCTGAGTTTTTGGCTGTTATAGAGGGTACTTTAAGAAAGCTTGCAGATGAAGGGATTGATAAAGAGACCATAAAGGCCGCTATAAATGTATTTGAATTTAAAGCAAGAGAGGCTGACTACGGTTCATATCCTAAGGGGCTTATGTACGGACTTTCAAGCTTTGATTCATGGCTTTATGATGCGGACCCTACAATACATTTGAGATTTGAAAATATTTTCAAAACTCTCAGAGAAGAGATAGATAATAATTATTTTGAAAATCTGATAAAGAATTATCTTCTTGATAACAAGAATACGGCTATAGTCACCATGACACCTAAAAAAGGTCTTACATCAAAGAAGGATGCCGATCTTAAGGCAAAGCTTAAAGCATTCAAAGATACATTGTCAAAAGAAGAGATAAAAAAGATTTATGATGATACTTTGGCACTTAAAAAGTATCAGTCTGAGCCTTCAAGTGAAGAAGATCTCTTAAAGATTCCTCTACTCAGCAGAGATGATATAAGCAGAGAAGTAAAGATGCCTGAGTATGAAGAAAAGAGTGTAAAGGCTTCAGGAAAAGATATACCTGTAATTCACTCAAAAGTATTTACATCGGGAATCAATTATATGAAGTTTATTTTCAATATTGACTTTGCAAATGAAGAAGAACTTAAGTATCTGGCACTTTTAAAGGAAATATTGGGCTATATAGATACAAAGAAACAAAGCTATGCGGCACTTTCCACAAATGTAAATTTAAATTCAGGTGGAGTCGGATATGTTATTGAGGCATTTGCAACCGATGCAAATCCTATAGATTTTACCTTTGCATTCAGTGTAAATGCAAAAATATTATATGGCAAAGAATTCTGGCTCTATTCCAATGTGGCTGAAGTACTCACAATGTCAAAGCTTGAGGATAAGAAGAGAGTTAAGGATATAATTGCAGAGGTAAAGGCAGGTAAGGACAGACTGGTATCATCAGGTCATATGAGTGCACTTACAAGAGCGGGATCTTATATATCAAAGGAACTTTTATTTAACGATTTGACAAAGGGTATTGCTTATCTTAACTTCCTTGAAAATATAGATATAGAAAAAGACTTTGACAGAGTTTACGAAAACCTCTCAAGACTCTCAAAAACAGTATTTAGTGCGGATAATCTTTTGATACATACCATATGTGATGAAAAGGGATATAAGAATGCATTTAACGGAATAGAAAGTCTTACAGACAGTCTTTTCAAAGAAGGCAAGAAGCTTAAAAAGGCCGTATTAAAAACAGAAATCAAAAATGAGGGATTTGTAACACCTTCAATGGTAAACTATGTTGCAAGATTCGGAAATTTTGTAAATCACGGATTTAAATATACAGGAGTTTTAAGAGTATTGAAGGTGCTTTTAAGTTATGACTATCTGTGGAACAATATCAGAGTAAAGGGTGGCGCATACGGATGCAGTGCAATCTTTGGAAGAAGTGGAAACTCAGGTTTTGTTTCATACAGAGATCCTAATGTTTCAAATACAAATAAGGTATACGAGGGCATAGTGGACTATGTGAAAAACTTTACGGCAAATGACAGAGAGATGACAAAATCTGTAATAGGTGCAATCAGTGAACTTGATACACCTTTGACACCTTCAAGAGAGGGATTAAAGGGATTAAGCTCATATTACTCAAAAGTCAGACATGAGGATCTGGTAAAGGAAAGAGAAGAGGTATTGAATACAAGTGAGGAAGATATCAGAGCTTTGGTGCCGCTTATCGAGGCTGTGCTTTCAGACAAACTTATTTGTGCTATCGGTAATGAAGATTTGATAGAAAAGGATAAGGAACTCTTTAAAGAGGTAAAGCATCTTTATAAGGATTGATAGGAGAATATATGAAATCAGGATTTGTTGCCCTTATAGGGAGACCGAATGTAGGAAAATCAACATTGATGAATACGCTGATAGGACAAAAGATAGCTATAACATCAAATAAGCCGCAGACTACAAGAAACAGAATACAGACAGTATTTACAGACGAAAGAGGTCAGATAGTATTCCTTGACACTCCGGGTATACATAAAGCCAAAAATAAGCTTGGAGAATATATGGTAAAGGTATCTACAAGAACTTTAAGAGATGTGGATATGGTTCTCTGGCTTGTAGAACCGAGTACCTTTATAGGTGAGGGTGATGAGCATATCTTTGAGATTTTATCAAGTGTAAATATACCTGTAATACTTGCTATCAATAAGATGGATTCGCTCAAGCAAAAGGAAGATATGCTTGAGGTAATAGCCAAGTACTCGTCAAGAATGCAGTTTGCCGAAGTGGTGCCGGTATCCGCACTTAAGGGAACAAATACGGATAAGCTTCTCGATATTATATTTAAATATCTTTCAGAAGGTCCTATGTATTATGATGAGGATACGGTCACAGACCAGCCTATAAAGCAAATAGCGGCAGAACTTATAAGAGAAAAGGCGCTGAGATTTTTGCAAGAGGAGATACCTCACGGTATAGCTGTGGAGATAGATACATTTAACTACAGAGACTCGGGAGATATGGTGGATATCGAGGCTGCTATAGTATGTGAGAAAGACTCACATAAGGGAATAATTATAGGAAAGGGAGGCAGTATGCTGAAGAGAATCGGTACTGCAGCCAGAAAAGATATAGAAGGTCTGCTTGAGAGCAGAGTGAATCTGAAGCTTTGGGTAAAGGTCAGACCGAAGTGGAGAGATTCGGATGTGCAGATGAAGAATTTCGGTTACAATCCAAAGGATTTATAATGTGAGAGATTTTGTTGAATTGACGGGCATTGTTATAAAATCAATGCCCATCGGTGATTTTGACAGGCGTGTGACTATCTTTACAAAAGAGAGAGGCAAAATATATGCTTTTGCAAAAGGTGCAAGGCGTATCAACAATCAGATGATGGGATTTGCCAGAATATTTGCATATGGAAAGTTTAAACTGTATGAGGGCAGAGATTCTTATAATATAGTCAATGCGGATATTGCCAATTATTTTGAAGAGGTAAGTGCAGATATTGAGAGTACCTGCTACGGCACGTATTTTCTTGAAATGCTTGATTATTACACAAAGGAAGCTTTGGTGGATATAGAGAGCTTAAAGCTTATATATTATACATTACTGGCTTTAACCAAAAAGTCTATACCCAACAGACTTGTAAGAAGAATTTTCGAACTTAAGCTTATGACAATAAACGGCGAGTATGATTTGACTCCGGGACTTAAGGATAAAACTGCCTTATATACCTGGGAATATATAATATATTCAAAGCCTGAGAAACTTTTCACCTTTGTAATCACAGAGGAGGCACTTACAGAGATAGAAAAATATATGGATGTCATGATAAGAAAATATATAGACAGGCATTTTCATTCTCTTGATATTCTGGAAGATATTTTATGATTTTTTCTTGACATTTGAAGAAATTCTGCTAAAATGACTTGTGTTCGGCAAAGACGCCTATATAGGGAGTCTTTGCCTTTTTATATATTTATGATTCAACCGTTTAGTTAAGAGTTGAACGTCAAGAGTATTTTGAGTATTCAAAGTACCTACAAAGCCTAGGAGGTAAGAATTATGTCATACGTAGAAGAGATTTTAGAGAAGGTTGTAGCTGCAAACCCGAATGAGCCGGAGTTTCATCAGGCTGTTAAGGAAGTTTTGGAGTCATTAAAGCTTGTTGTTGATGCAAATGAGGAGCTTTACAGAAAGAACGGTATCTTAGAGAGACTTGTAGAGCCTGAGAGAATTATTTCATTCAGAGTTCCATGGGTGGATGACAAAGGAAACGTACAGGTAAACAAGGGATATCGTGTACAGTTCAACAATGCAATAGGTGCTTATAAGGGAGGACTTCGTTTCCATCCTACAGTAAACCAGTCAATACTTAAATTCCTTGGATTTGAGCAGGTACTTAAAAACTCACTTACAGGTCTTCCTATGGGTGGAGGAAAAGGCGGTTCAAACTTTGATCCTAAGGGAAAATCAGACAGAGAAGTAATGGCATTCTGCCAAAGCTTTATGAACGAACTTTATAAGCATATCGGAAAAGACACAGATGTACCGGCAGGTGATATCGGTGTAGGCGGTAGAGAGATAGGTTACCTTTTCGGTCAGTACAAGAGACTTACAACATTGTTTGAAGGTGTTCTTACAGGAAAGGGAATTCCTTTCGGAGGTTCTTTGGCAAGAACAGAGGCTACAGGTTACGGTCTTGTATACATTCTTGATGAGATGCTTAAGGCAAACAACAAGGAACTTAAGGGAAAGACAGTTGTAGTTACAGGTTCAGGAAATGTCGCAATCTATGCAATACAAAAGGCACAGCAGCTTGGAGCAAAGGTTGTTGCACTCTGTGATTCAAACGGTTATGTATATGATGAGAACGGTATACAGGTAGATATTGTTAAGGATATCAAGGAAGTTAAGAGACAGAGAATATCAGAGTATGCAAACAGAGTATCTTCTGCCAAGTATACAGAAGGTAAGGGAATTTGGAATATCAAATGTGATATCTACCTTCCATGTGCTACTCAAAACGAGCTTGATCTTGACGGAGCGAAGGCACTTGTAGCTAACGGCTGCTTTGCAGTGGCAGAGGGTGCAAATATGCCTACAACTCTTGAGGCAACAAAGTATCTTCAGGATAACGGAGTGCTCTTTATGCCGGGTAAGGCTTCAAATGCAGGAGGTGTATCTGTTTCAGGTCTTGAGCAGAGCCAGAACGCTATGAGACTTTCATGGACATTTGAGGAAGTTGATGAGAAGCTTAAAGGCATTATGAAGGATATCTTTACAAAGGTTGACGATGCGGCTAAGAGATACGGTCAGGAAGGCAACTATGTAGCAGGTGCCAATATTGCCGGATTTGAGAAGGTTGCAAACGCAATGATTTCACAGGGAATTGTATAAAAAATTGTACAAAATTAAATACATAAGCATTTAAAAGCCCTTTTTTAAGGGCTTTTTTTTAATTCCTATTGACTTACTGGGAATTAAGCCTTAAAATTCCAATATAGTTAATAGAATACAGGTTTTCTATTATAGATTACCCCTAAGCTCAAGGGAGAGGTGAAAGGAAAAATCAATGTCATTATTAAATGTAAATAATTTAACAGTTTCCATAGAAGATGATGAGAATTTAAAGGAAATTCTTCATGGAGTAAATATAGAAATTAAAAAAGGCGAAACACATGTACTTATGGGACCGAACGGAGCAGGTAAGTCAACACTCGGCTATGCTCTTATGGGTAATCCAAGATATGTTGCAAACAGCGGAGAAATTATATTTGACGGTAAGAATATAATTGATGAATCAGCAGACAAGCGTGCAAAGGCGGGAATGTTCTTATCATTCCAGAATCCTCTTGAGGTACCGGGTCTTCCACTCAGCAGTTTTATCAGAAATGCAGTAGAGTCTGTAAGCGGCAAGAGAGTAAAGATGATGCAGTTTAAAAAAGACCTTGCAAAGAATATGGAAGTCTTAAATATGGACAGCGAGTATGCCAACAGAGCCTTGAATGTAGGATTTTCAGGCGGTGAGAAGAAAAAGGCTGAGATATTACAGCTTCTTATGCTTTCACCGAAGCTTGCAATACTTGATGAGACAGATTCAGGACTTGATGTGGATGCTGTAAGAACAGTTTCAGCCGGTATCAAAGAATATCAGAAGAAAAAAGACGGTGCTCTCCTTATAATCACTCACAGTACAAGAATACTTGAGTCATTAAAGGTTGACTATACACATATTATGGTAGACGGAAAAATCATAAAGACAGGAGATGCTTCTTTGGTAGATGAAATCAATGAGCATGGATTTGAAAAGTATATTCAGGAGAGCAAATAATGAAGGAAAAGACATATGTAGAAGACATTAACAGAAGTATGTATGACTTCAGAAATGAAGATAAGGACAACTTCAAAATAGCTGCAGGTCTTACACCTGAGTTAGTGTCTCAGATTTCAAAAGAAAAGAACGATCCTGCCTGGATGCAAAATTTCAGATTGCAGGCATTACAGATATATAATCAGATGGAAGTTCCGCCATGGGGTCCTTCTATAGACGGTCTTGATATTGACAATATTGTTACTTATGTAAGACCTAATACACATATGAAGACAAAGTGGTCAGAGGTTCCTGAGGATATCAAGGATACCTTTGAAAAACTCGGTATACCACAGGCTGAGAGAAAATCTTTGGCAGGTGTAGGTGCACAGTATGACTCTGAGCTTGTATACCACAATGTAAGAGATGAAGTTTCACAGATGGGTGTTGTATATACAGATCTTGAGAGCGCAATGCATGGTGAGTATGCGGATATGATTCAGAAGCATTTCATGAAGCTTGTAAAGCCGAATGATCACAAGTTTGCGGCATTGCATGGTGCGGTATGGTCAGGCGGTTCATTTGTATATGTACCGAAGGGTGTTCATCTTGATATTCCTTTGCAGTCATATTTCAGACTTAATGCAAAGGGTGCAGGACAGTTTGAGCATACACTTATTATCGTAGATGAGGGTGCGGATCTTCACTTTATTGAAGGATGTTCGGCACCAAAATATAATGTAGCCAATCTTCACGCAGGATGTGTGGAGCTTTATGTAGGAAAGAATGCAAGACTCAGATATTCGACTATAGAGAACTGGTCAAAGAATATGTACAATCTCAACACAAAGAGAGCTGTTGTGGAAGAGGGCGGAAGAATTGAATGGGTTTCAGGTTCATTCGGTTCACATGTATCATATCTTTATCCTATGAGTATATTAAAGGGTAGAGGTGCAAGAATGGAATTCACAGGAATTACATTCGCAGGTGCAGGACAAAACCTTGATACAGGTTCAAAGGTAGTACATGCGGCACCTGATACATCTTCATTTATTAATACAAAATCAATTTCAAAGGGTGGCGGTATATCTACATTCAGAAATGCTGTAGTGGTATCTGAAAAAGCAAAGAATGCAAAGGCTGCAGTATCATGTGAGTCCTTGATGCTTGATGATATATCACGCTCGGATACAGTGCCTGCTATGGATATCAGATGTGCGGATGCCGATGTAGGTCATGAGGCAAGAATCGGAAGAATCAGTGATGATGCCGTATTCTATCTGATGAACAGAGGTATCAGTGAAGAGGATGCAAAGGCAATGATCGTAAGCGGATTTGCCGACAATGTATCAAAAGAATTGCCGCTTGAGTATGCGGTAGAGATGAATAATCTCATTCAATTAGAGATGAAAGGAAGTATTGGTTAATGAGAGATATTACTTTAAACAGAATACCGGTTCTTACCTGGAGATGGCTAAAGATGAATGAGACTGCTGTTTCTATACCAAGTGAAACAGGCAGTGCAAATATAAAAGTTTTAAATGAAAATGCAAATAATGAACTTTCAAAAGAGATTATTGAAGCTATGAAGGCCCTTCCTACAGGAATGGGAGCAAATATGACAGAGCTTTGTGACTCTGAAAGTGAAGATATTATTATAAATACTCTTGCAGGTGAAAAGTCAAACAGTCATATAAATATATGCAGAGATAAGGAAAGCCTTGCAAAGGTAAGAGTATATATCTATGCGGCTGAAGGCAGCGATGTCAATGTATGGATGGATTACTCTTCAAATGAGGAGAATGCAGGTGCTTTGGCGGTACAGACATTCGTTTTTGCAGAGAAAGATGCAAAAGTGAAATTGTATCAGGTAGGACTTCAGTCAGACAGTGATATTTCACTCAATGATATAGGTGCAAATGTTGAAAAAGATGCTTCATTTGAGCTTGTACAGCTCTTACTTGGTGGAGAGAAGATATTTGCAGGTGCAAGAGCAAGCCTTACAGGTAAAAGAAGTGAGTTTATATCAGATCTTGGCTACTATGGTAAGGCCGAGGAGCAGATAGATCTTAACTATGTGGCAGACCATATAGGAAAGTCAAGTAATTGCAAAATGATAGCCTCAGGAGTACTTAATGACAATTCAAAGAAGCTTCTAAGAGGTACTATTGATTTTAAGAGAGGCGCAAAAGATGCAACCGGAGAAGAGTCCGAGGATGTACTTCTCTTAGGTCAGAATATCCACAATCAGAGTATACCTGTAATACTCTGTGCCGAGGAAGATGTAGTCGGTACACATGGTGCTTCCATAGGAAACCTTGATGAAGGTATGCTTTTCTACCTCACATCAAGAGGTATGGATAAGGAAAGTGTTACTAAGATGGTGGCAAGAGCCAGAATAGATGCTATCAGCAAGAAGCTTGAAAATGCCGAACTTGAAGAAAAGGTAAATCTTTATCTTGGAGGCAGTGAAGATGAGTAAGAGTATATACAGAAATGATTTTCCGCTTTTAGCATCCGATGATGTAATATATATGGACAATGCGGCTACATCACAAAGACCGCAGATAGTGTTGGATGCGATGAATGATTTTTATAAGCATCACAATGCAAATCCTTTAAGAGGAGTGTATAAACTCAGTGTGGAAGCTACCGAGGACTATGAGAATGCCAGAAGCAAAGTGGCGAAGTTTATAGGTGCAGCAGGAAGTGAAGAGATAATTTTTACCAGAAATGCATCAGAGAGTTTAAACCTTGTGGCATACAGCTACGGTCTAAACAATATAAAGGCCGGTGATGAGATAGTTGTAAGTATACTTGAGCATCATTCAAATATGCTTCCATGGCAGATGGTGGCAAGAGCTACGGGAGCTAAACTTGTATTCCTTGACTGTGAGGAAGACGGTGAGATTACAAAGTCTGAGATAGACTCTAAAATAAATGAAAATACAAAACTGGTAGCTTGTACACAGATATCAAATGTACTTGGAATACCTACACCTATAGAGTATATCATTGAAAAAGCTCATAGTGTGGGAGCTGTAGTTGTTGTTGACGGTGCACAGAGCATACCTCATAAGAAAATAGATGTAAGAGAATTGGATGCGGACTTCTTTGCATTCTCAGGTCATAAGTTATGCGGACCAATGGGTATCGGTGTACTCTATGGTAAGAAGGCATTACTTGATGCCATGCCTCCATTCCTTAGCGGTGGAGAGATGATAGAGTATGTTACCAAAGAAAAAGCCACATTTGCGCCATTACCTCATAAATTTGAGGCCGGTACTGTAAATGCAGAGGGTGCGGTTGGACTTGCGGCAGCTATCGACTATATAGAGAGCATAGGATATGAGAAGATAGAGAGTATCGAAAGAGAGCTGAGTGAGTACGCTATGGAGGTTCTTTCAAAGAACAAGTATGTCAGAATACTTGGTTCAAAGGATCCTTCTAAGCACAGCGGTATAATAAACTTTATACTTGAGGGAGTGCATCCGCATGATGTATCAACGATACTTGATTCAAAGGGTATTGCGGTAAGAGCCGGACATCACTGTGCACAGCCGCTTTTACAACATTTAAAAATAAATTCAACCACAAGAGCAAGTCTTTCTTTCTATAACACAAAGGAAGAGATAGATGCACTCTCAGCTGCTCTTTTAGAGATAAGAAAGGAGATGGGATACGATGAGTGAGAACAGAGCCTTTTATAATGAAATTCTGACAGAGCATAATTTAAGACCTTATCATAAACATGATCTTGCAGATGCCAATCTTATACTGGACGGTGTCAATCCAAGCTGTGGCGATCATATCACTTTAAAGCTTAAAGTAAACGATGAAGGCATCATAGAAGACGGTGCTTTCGTAGGAGACGGATGTGCCATATCACAGGCTTCAGCAGATATAATGCTTGATATGGTAATAGGTCTTGAAAAGGATGAAGCTATAAGACTCTCAGATATGTTTTTCCGTATGATAAAGGGAGAAGCGAGCGAAGAAGAGATAGAGGAACTTGATGAGGCCGGAGCCCTTAGAGATATCTCCCATATGCCCGCACGAGTAAAATGTGCAGTACTTGGCTGGCATACAATGGAAGAGTTGTTGAAATAATAAATAAATGAAAGGGGCTGTGAAATAAGTCTCTAAAAGAAATAGGACCATTCGTTCATGCGAAAGGTCCTATTTTTGTGGTAAAATTAACTTATGATGAAAACTTTACACACTAATTATTGTAATTCAAAATAAGGATATTTACCACTGTTTCTTTCAGATTGTTTGGATCTGCTGGATCCTGTTTTAACGTTTGACAGATTGATGGGAGGAATCGATTTAAACAAGTATCTGACCGATATTCCGTCATACAGAACCTTTGTATATTTCATCAATGAAATACTTCAAGATAAGATTGAAAACATTTTTAAAGACATAAATATGCTATCTTTAATGAGGAGCATGTAGATCTGCAACATCTCTATATCGACGGCTCCAAGTTTGAAGCAAACGCAAACAAGTATACCAGGGTATGGAAGAAGGCTACCGAAAAGTTCCGTTACAAGCTTTACGAAAAAATTACTGCGGAGATTGAGGAAATTAATACAGAAATTGCATGGAGCGGGGTGCAGATTACAACAAACACAGAGTATGTACCGGATTATTTGAGTGAAATCGTTGAGCGGCTAGTACTTTTATGGAAACCGGATACAAGTACATTTATTTACGGAAGCAGAAAGCGAAAATCTAAAGAACAGCGTCATTATGAACACTTGACTACTTTCTGTCAGAAACTTCAAGAATATATACAAAAAATTGAAATCTGTGATCCTAACCGAAACAGTTACTCTAAAATAGATAACTCAGCTACCTTTATGCGTATCAAAACAGATTACATGGGAAATGATCAGCTTCTGCCGGCATATAATGTACAGATTGGTGTAGCAGATAAATATATTGCAGTTGTTGACGTAAACCATTATCGTTCGGATATGGCTCATACAACAATTATATTTTCTGTGGACAGAACGGCATTGAAAAGTATATGAAATTTCCAATGTTTAAAAAGGAAACTAAGGATCGGAAATATCATGAAGATACATTTCGTGCAGTTAACTTCAGAATTGATGAGCAAGGATTCAAGAGATGTTCTATCGATAAAGCATTCCATTTTTTATGCAGAAAAGATGTCAGGGGAAATCAGTACGGACGCAAGGAAGAACTGTATGAATGCGAAGTCTGTAGCGGATGTCCATATGCAAAGAAATGTAAGAAGACAGATAAGAATCGAACTGTTCGGATCAATCAGGAACTAACCTCCATGCATCAGGAAGTAATCGAAAACCTGGAAAGTATCCACGGTGCGTTATTACGAACGAACCGTTCGATACAAGCAGAAGGCACTTTCGGAATTATGAAAAGCAACCGTTGGTACAAGAGAATTGTCCGAAGAGGTATTCATTCAGTCAAACCGGAAGTTTTACTCGTGGCGATAGGCCATAATTTATATAAATATCAGAAAAAAGATGAGAAACAGAGCTGCCGCATAGATTCAAAAAAGAATTTCTATGGGGTAGGGGAACTGCGCTTTTTTGCGTATGATTTCAGTCATGCATACAAAATAAAGGCAAAAAGGTAGATGCGAAGAGACTATGAGGAAAAGTCTGTAAATAAGAATCTTCTATGATAATAAAGGATGGAAATCCTTTCTGATAGGATTTTCACTCTTGTTTTATATATAACAGTTAAAAAATAGTATGTCAATGGGGCTGTCGGGAAATGGCAGCCATAAAAGAGGGAGGAGTAACTCAAAATGAGTCACTCCTCCCTAAGTTTTTACATAAAAAAGATGGCTAACGACAACCATCTTTCTCCATTACATGTTATAATGTAACTATGCTCACAGTTAATTATTATAACGACTTTTTTGAAATAGGTCAACAGAAAATCAACTTTAGCTTCTATGAATTGAGTTTGCCCGATGACGATCCAGTCTATACCCTAAAAAAAGTTATGGAGGATTTAAATTTTTCCGGACTGTTAGCCAATTGTTCGGACAAGGGAAGAACAGGGTACAATCCAATCATGATGTATGCAGTTATTACTTATGCAAATATGCGAGGAATACGCTCTATTGATCGTACTGTAGATTTATGTGAAAGAGATATTGCTTTTATCTGGCTTACTCAAGGGAAGAAGCCTAAAAGAGATGCTTTTTATGATTTTAAAGGTAAGAAACTTACTTCAGATATCCTAGATGACTTAAACTATCAGTTTATGAGACGATTACAAAAAGAATGGCTTATAACGTTAAAAGAATTGTTTATTGATGGAACAAAAATAGAAGCTAATGCTAATCGTTATACTTTTGTATGGCGTGGAAGCATCAATTATCATCTGGCAGGCCTATTAGATTCTATTGATACGCTTTATTCAAACTATAATTCTTTTTTACAAGATAACGGTTTTGGTGAGAAATATGAGCTTGGAAATGCAAAAATGTTTGTGATTGACGGGATTGATAAAGTTAGAGATATTATTGAAAAGAACAGAAAAAGAAAGATTACAAAACATAAAAAGTTATCTAATAACCGTATTATAGAGATTGACAACTGCTCGCCTATTGAAATACTTAAGCTTCAGAAAAACCTTATGACTATTGCTGACGGAGAAGGTGTTGCATTTGTTAACGGAAAGGGTAAGAGAAAGCCAAAACTTCAACAACTCTATGAAGAACTTGAACATTGTGGACAGCGATTAATGCACTATAAAGAATGCTTTGAAATTATGGGGAAAGATAGAAACAGCTATTCCAAAACTGATTTGGAAGCAACCTTTATGCGAATGAAGGAAGATCATATGTTGAACGGTCGGCTAAAGCCTGCATACAATGTACAGATAGCAGTAGAGAATTATTTTATTGTACATAGTTATGTAAGTAATAATCGTACGGATTATAATACATTAATACCGGTTCTTAAAAAGCATAAGGAAGCATTTGGAGAAGTACTTGAGGAAGTGACGGCAGACAGCGGTTATTGTAGTGAGAAAAATCTATTATATCTAAAAGAAAATAAGATAGACAGTTATATAAAACTACAGGATCATGAAAAACGAAAAACAAGAGCATACAGTAAAGATATAGGCAAATACTACAACATGAAGACAATGGTATTTGAGGATGAACAAGTCTATATCTGCCATGACGGACGTGAACTTAGACATATCAACACAGAAAGGAAAGAACAGAACGGTTATACACAAACATATGAAGTATATGGATGTTCAGACTGTGGTGGATGTGAACATAAGTCTAAATGCTTATACAAATATAATCCTGATAAAGATATTGAAAAGAACAAAGTGATGAAGATTAATGAAGTATGGGAAGAGCTTCGGGAGAAGTCACATGCCAACATACAGAGTGAAAAAGATATTCTAAAACGACAGATACGCTCTATTCAAACAGAAGGTCATTTTGGAGATATTAAAGAGAATGAAGATTTCCGACGCTTTAACTATCGTTCTTCAGATAAGGTTTATAAAGAATTTATGCTTTCTGCAATAGGAAGAAATATAAATAAATATCATCGTTTTCTCTATGCAAAACTAAAGAAATTTGAAGGGAAAGCACAGGAGAAAACAGCATAGTAAAAAATGCAAAAGCAAAATTTCAGTCAAGGGGGTTTTATGCCCCAAAATAGACAGAATCATAGAAAAACAAAATATCCTGACAAAGTCACAAAGCTAAAATGCCTTGTATTTGTCAGGATATTTCTATTTCGTTCTGCGGGAAGTAAAATTACTTATTTCCCGACAATCCCATTTTGTTTTATTCTATTCAGGCAGTCGTCCTTCATACATGATGCTTAACTCTCCGTACACCTGTGCCCGGTTTCGTATCGTTACAGTCCATTTTTTTGTTGCTTCAAATGTAGCCAAATATAAGGCCTTAAGTAGGGCTATATCGCTTGGAAAGACGCTTCTTTGACGGTTTAGCTTACGGTAGGTAGAATTAAGTGATTCTATAGCATTGGTAGTGTAAATAACCTTCCTGACATCGGAAGAAAACTTGAAAATTGGGGAAATAACATCCCAGTTGTCTTTCTAGCGTTTCATCGAGTTGGGATATTTTGGTGTCCATTTTTCTGTCACATGTTCCAATGCTACAAGAGCTTTCTTTTCATCCGGTGCTTGGTAAATAGTCTTTAGATCTGTTGCAAAAGCTTTCCTATCTTTATCAGGTACATATTTCAATGTATTACGTACCTGATGAACTATACATCTTTGGTATTCTGTCTCAGGAAATGCTGCTCCTATAGCTTCCTTTATACCTGTGAGCCCATCTGCACAGATGACAAGGATATCCTTTACTCCTCTGTTTTTAAGTTCATTCAGTACTGACAGCCGGTATTTTGAACTTTCATTGTCACCTACCTGTATTGTAAGTACTTCTTTCTTTCCTTCAGTATTTATCCCTAAGATAATATAAGCAGCAAGCTTTTTTATAACGCCATTATCACGAACAGAATAATGGATAGCATCAATGTAGAGGATTGGATAAACTTAGTTTAGTGGCCTGTTCTGCCAATCTCCAATTTGAGGAAGGATTTTATCTGTTACATCTGAAATAAAACTTTCTGATGTTTCAAAGCCGTATATATCCTATATAGTCTCTGAAATCTGTCTTGTTGTCATTCCTTTTGCATACATAGAAATAATCTTCTGATCAATATCTGAAATATCCTTTTGACGCTTTTTAACAATCTGAGGTTCAAAAGTAGACTTACGGTCCTGTGGAACTTCAATATTAAACTGACCATAGCTACTTTTAACAGTCTTAGGCTTATAACCGTTCCTATAATCATCACTGTCATATCGCTCGGATTTGCTATATCCAAGATGCTCATCCATTTCAGCTTCCATCATTTCTTTAATTGTTCCACCCAATAGATCTTTAAGTGCGTCTTGAATATCTTCAGCTGTTTCAATATCATACTCCTGAAGTAGTTGATGAATGATATTTCTTTTACCTTCAGTCATTATAATCTTGTGTATTGGTTTCTTCTCTCTTTTTGCCATAATAAAAGGCCTCCTATGATTTTATATTTTATCATAGAAGACCTTTGACTTAATAGCTATTTACAGAAAAAGCTTCACATCCCCTATTACCAAAAGCATAATCAAGTGCTTCTATATATGTTTGCTTGTTTTCAGTCAGTACTTCAGGAGTAAGTGCATTGAACTTATTTTTTTCATTTTCGATAAATTACACTGTCTCTATCCATGTGTTAATCGCTTTCTCAAATTCTTCCATTCTATTATCATTGTTAAAGAATGGAAATCCGATTATTTTATAATCATCTGCAAATAATCCTTTAACAGAATGCTCTTTTTCAATCTGCATTGAAAATACTTCTTTCCAAGCATCATTATCCAAGAGCTGATTGCCTTTAGGCTCAACATATCCCTGATAAGTGAGACTGCCTTCGCTTCTTTGCTTTCTTACAAATAGCAAAAAGTCAGGTTCAAATCGTTCTCCAGCTTCAAAAGAATATATAGCCAATTCAGGAATTCTTTCATTCCTAACAACATAGTATTCCAGATTCTTTTCCTTCAGTTTTGGCTCTATATGTGTTTTGAAATACTTTACAAAAAGTTTTTCTTCGCTCGTTCCGTAGTTGTCATTAAATACATACCAACTCTCATTTGTTAAGTCTAATCTATATTCTTCATTTGAACAGTTGTTTTGAGAATTTCCTTTTCCACCATTCCCCTCTATTGACCCTAAACTTATTTTCTTGTCTTTCAAAATCACTTTAAGCTGCTTAGGTTCAAATTCTTTAGAACCTACATATTCCGGCTTGATAGCCATAGCATGCGATGCAACTTTTACTAAGGCGTGCTTCACAGCTGAAAATAAAATCTTTCCATTAACTTCATCTTGAGAATATGTTATTTCCACATTAGAGTTTCCAAGAAACTCATCTGAAGTTAAAAACTCCCTCATTGACTTTAGAGATGGATATTTCTCTTTAAGTATGTCAAAACGAAGTTCCTCAAAGTATTCTATAGCCCCAAGCAGGATATTATAATCTATATCCTTGAATTTAATACTCTTCAGATTTGTCTTAATGGTGCTTGTGTTTGCAGTATCATCTCCTATAAGATTTACAATATTACCTTTGCCAGAAAGAGCCGTGTAGTAATATGTTTTCGTTCTCATACTAGGTTCAAGAGAATGCACTTCATCTCGTACTTTCAGCAATCTTTTATTGGAAAACACATAGCTCTTCTTATAAAAATCACTATCCTTAAACTCATCTTTAAGTCTGTATTCCAAAATAATTGGATCAGGTGCCTGCAATCCTGTTTCTATAAGAGCGTTCTTCAATTCCGATATATATCTGGAGTCGTTTTTACTGTGAAAGTACATTGTTTCCAAAATACGATTCGGATTCGATATATCCCCATCAAATTTTCTTTTGAATTTAAGTTCTTCATCATCTACAACAAATGGACAATATCTCGCACCTCTTCCAATAAGCTGTGCTTCTTTAATTGTATAGCTCCCTATCTTTCCGCCGGATTTACTTTGTCTTGTATCATATAGACGAACTATATCAAAGAGGTTGAGTACATCCCAACCTTCATTTAACATATCTACAGCAAAAATAATCCTAATCGGATTATCAAGGTCTTCCAAGGAATTTACTAACAACTGATTTTCCTTATTATTATCCGAAGAACCATTCATTATTATCGAAGTATCTTCGGTAAATGCAGTCTTAATTGACTGCTCCAAAAGCTCCAGAGTATCATCCTTTTCCTTGAAATAATTTATCGCTTCCGTCAATTTTTCGATTCCGACTAATTCCAAATTCTGCAGCTCGTAGCTCGTCAACTCCTTTACTTTCTTAAAAAACTCATCATAGAAACTTTTTGACTCATCTATTTTTTGCGATTTAAGCATAACCACAGGCTTAATATTGAGTTTTAAATCAGCAAACAAAAACCTCCTGTACTCACTCATTACGAGAGCCATAAGTGTTCTTGCCCATAAATCGGTATCTGTTGCGAAGTTCTGGAAGTCTTTTGTATATCCGCTTTCCCTAAAAGAAATAAGCGGATAGTTAAAGATGATTTTATCCTTATATTTCTGTAGCACATTTGCATCTTTTAAATCGCAAGTAGCTGTGAATTCAAACATAATACTATCTCTATTTCGTAACAAAGCATTTGTAACAGAGTATTCCCAACTTTTAGCAGCTTCTTCTTCGTCTTTAGTCGGTTTCTTAGTTAGTGAATTGATATGATGGCTCTCATCAGAAATAAAAACCACTTTATTATTTTCAAAGTCATCATAGGTCAGCGAATTTTCTCTCGCTTCAAATAAATCCATATGAAGCTTTTGCGTAGTAGTAAACAATATTTCGATGTCATCATCTAAAATATTACCACTAAAATTTTCAGCCCTTTTTATCTTGACCTTTTTCCCTAAGTACTCTACAACATCATTGAATAGATACTTATTTGAAAGCGGATTGATGAAATTATCAATCGTTTTTTCAAGAACATTAGTCTGATTTACGAAGAATAAAAACTTTCTATACCCTTTTGTATATAAGTACAATATCAGACCTGCCATAATGACAGTTTTACCGCTGCCTGTCGCCATATGAAAAAGAGTATGGACTTGCTTATTTTTTCTTAATCCATCATTGTCAAAATATAAAGCAAAGTTTGTAAAGGCATCAATCTGATACTCTCTTAGAGAGATTTTCTTTGAGAGTCCACTTTTGATAATTTCAGGAAAATCGATACTCATACCAACTTCTTTTGCGACATCTAATTTTTCGTATAAAAATTGTTCCGCCATATTAGACCTCCGCATAGAAAGATTTGGTGAACGCCTTATCCGACTCACTTATATCATAACTTTCATCGTCCATATCCGAGTAATTGACATATAGCTTATTCTTATCAACTAAGCTAATAAGAGCCTTTTTCTTTTTTTGAAGTTCAAGTGAATTAAATTCTTCATCAGCTTTCTTAAGCTCTTCCCTTGTAATATATGGAACAATGCGTTCATCTGCATAGATTTCATTCTTTATTTCATTGATTGTCTCTTCTGAAGCTGACTGAATCTTTTCAATGAGTGTACTTGCATTTTCAAGAAGCTCGCAGTAAATAAATGAGCCTCCACCTTGCCAATCAACAGTTTTAGAAATACCTGTTTGTTCTCCATCAATAACTTTTTTCATTCTTTCAACTGTAATATCCTCAATATAACTCATTTGTTCAACGCCTATATATCTACGCCCCAGTTTATGAGCAACTGCACAGGTTGTGCCAGAGCCAAGATGATAGTCTAATACTATATCGCCCACATTGGTAACCATAGAAAATATTCGTTCAATCAGTGCTTCTGGTTTTTGCCCCGCTCCGAATTCTATGCGTTCTGACGACATGGGGTTTATAACAAAAATATCTGACCAAAGAGAATTAATTGGTTGCCCTTTATATTCATCTAAAAATATTTTACGATTAATATTCTTATCTTTTGAATCTGGAAATGCTAATTTCCCTTCCTTATCCCATTGTTCCATCACTTCTCTTGAGATTGAATATCCTTTTGCAGGTGTTTTATAACCTTTATAATCATATATCAGGTTTTCTCGATAATTCGGACTTTGGATAGGAGACTTCATATACTTTCTCCCATTTTCTTCTACAAAAGTAAACCTTTCTTTTATATATTTCTGCGTATTATCATCATTTAGAGAAAATACAGGCTTGTATTCCATAGTAGCACTGTCTTTTGAGTACCATAAAATCCATTCAACCACATTATTTAATTGATTAGACGGATTGGCACTACCTCCTCTACGCTTCCAAGTTATTGCATTTCTGAAGTTTTCTCTTCCAAATAATTCATCCATAATGACCTTTAAGTACGCTTGTTCAAAGGAATCTATTTGTATAAATATTGATCCCGTATCACTCAACAACTTTTTAGCTATTTCTAACCTATTTTTCATAAAGACAAGCCAGCTGGAATGATTAAATGCATCATTATAATTAAAGCTATCTGAACCCGTATTGTAAGGCGGATCAATATAAATGCACTTAACTTTACCCTCGTACCGTTTCAGCAAACTTGAAAGTGCAATCAAATTATTTCCCTTGATAATTAGATTGTCATTCTCATCAAAAGTAATATTTTCTTCGACTCCATTTTTCGTATATCTCTTTGCGTTCGATAAAACCTTCGGAGCAAGCATTTTGCTAATCTCATCGCTTGCAATGGTCTCATTATAGAAAATTTCTTTACGCTTCTGATCTTCCTTATCCTGACCACCTTCAAGGACACAATCTTTATACGGAAAGTCTAATACCACATCATTCGACTTTGAGATGAAGTCTCCTCCATTAGTTAATCCGATTTTGTTTGTATATCTCGTATATGAGTCCGGTAAGAATTCCTTAGATTCAATAAACCAAGCAAAACCTTGTTTATCGAAAACGAGTGTTCCATTTACATCCTTAAAAAATCTTTCTTTGATTTTTTCATTTGATAAAAGCAAACACAACAATTCTTTATCCATTGTCATTACATCGCTATAAACCATCGCCTTGAGCAATTTACCATCATCAGAAATGTATTTTGAATGTGTCTTTAATACTTCCTCGACTATTTCAAAAATGTTTTTATTCATTTATTTATCCTCCAATCTATTTTTTTCAATACAGATTAAATCCCCAATATCTGTTCCAAGTTCTTCGCAAATTTTTTCGATAATCGTAAGCGATACGGCATCTCCCCTAACCATTTTCGATATTGTAGTAGGCGATACCCCCGTTTTATCAATTAGGTCTTTTTTCTTCATATTATTATCTATCAGCACTTTTCAAAGACCATTGTAGTTAAATTTCATTATTATAACCACAAAACTCCAACTCACTGGACTTTTTATCCATAAATTATAACATAAGTCCCATCTTTTAGCTATTGCACAAAGAAAAAACAATTGATGCATTTCTAATACCACACCAATCAAATATTTATCTTTAAATTTCTTTTATTGTTTTCTTCCTTACTTTAGGTTTTCCAATATCTTTTAACCGATGCTTATTAATTGTACCAATAACCGATTCCCTTTTGTCATTTTTAGTCCTTCCAAGATACTCATTCATATTATTTTTTAGATACTCCAATTCATCGCACTTTTTTAACAATGGATTATTTTTCTTGATTATTTCCTCTTATTTAGCTTGTAATTCTTTAGAATATTCATTCAATTTTCCGAAAAGATGTTTGCTAAATTTTATCTTTAACTCTACTACTACAACATGTCTTAAATGCGGAAATTGCTTTATAAAAATATCTATTTCTTCATAAGACTTCTGATAGGCTTCCACATCTTTTCTGCTCATAATACTATAAATCTTATTGTTTAGATTTTTCGGCAGCTTTCATAATGTTTTCATTTACTTATATAGATTTGAATATGTTTAAAAACTTCCTTTATCCTTTTTTGCTCCCATAACAGCTTATCAGAATTCTTGTTTCAATTCATTTTTTGAAATAATATTTTGGGGCTTTCTTTTTTTCAATGCTTCCATAGGGGCTGTGAGATAAGTCCCTAAAAGAAATAGGACCATTCGTTAATGCGAAAGGTCCTATTTTTGTGGTAAAATTAACTTGGAATGAAAACTTTACACACTAATTATTGTAATTCAAAACAAGGATATTTACCACTGTTTCTTTCAGATTGTTTGGATCTGTTTCTTTCAGATTGTTTGGATCTGCGGATCCTGTTTTAACATTTGACAGATTGATGGGAGGAATCGATTTAAACAAGTATCTGACCGATATTACGGAGTACACAACCGGACGATTCAGATATAATCCGGTCAACATGTTAAAACAGTACTTTTCGGATTTATGACTAGCGGTTACTGCTCTCTAAGAGAACCGGAAGACAACTGCAAAGTTAATATCAGATTCATGTATCTCATGTATCACCGGACTCCGTCATACAGAACCTTTGGATATTTCATCAATGAAATACTTCAAGATAAGATTGAAAACATTTTTAACGACATAAATATGCTATCTTTAATGAGGAGCATGTAGATCTGCAACATCTCTATATCGACGGCTCCAAGTTTGAAGCAAACGCAAACAAGTATACCCGGGTATGGAAGAAGGCTACCGAAAAGTTCCGTTACAAGCTTTACAAAAAAATCACTGCGGAGATTGAGAAAATTAATACAGGAATCGCATGGAGCGGGGTGCAGATTACAACAAACACAGAGTATGTACCGGATTATTTGAGTGAAATCGTTGAGCGGCTAGTACTTTTATGGAAACTAGATACAAGTACATTTGTTTACGGAAGCGGAAAGCGAAAATCCAAAGAACAGCGTCATTATGAACACTTGACTACTTTCTGTCAGAAACTTCAAGAATACATACAAAAAATTGAAATCTGTGGTCCTGACCGAAACATTTACTCTAAAACAGATAACTCAGCTACCTTTATACGTATCAAAACAGATTACATGGGAAATGATCAGCTTCTGCCGGCATATAATGTACAGATTGGTGTAGCAGATGAATATATTGCAGTTGTTGACGTAAACCATTATCGTTCGGATATGGCTCGTACAACAATTATATTTTCTGTGAACAGAACGGCATTGAAAAGTATATGAAATTTCCAATGTTTAAAAAGGAAACTAAGGATCGGAAATATCATGAAGATCCATTTCTGCAGTTAACTTCAGAATTGATGATCAAGGATTTATGAGATGTCCTAACGATAAAGCATTCCATTTTTTATGCAGAAAAAATGTGAGGGGAAATCAGTACGGACGCAAGGAAGAACTGTATGAATGCGAAGACTGTAGCGGATGTCCATATGCAAAGAAATGTAAGAAGACAGATAAGAATCGAACTGTTCGGATCAATCAGGAACTAACCTCCATGCATCAGGAAGTAATCGAAAACCTGGAAAGTATCCACGATGCGTTATTACGAATGAACCGTTCGATACAAGCAGAAGGCACTTTCGGAATTATGAAAAGCAACCGTTGGTACAAGAGAATTGTCCGAAGAGGTATTCATTCAGTCAAACCGGAAGTTTTACTTGTGGCGATAGTCCATAATTTATATAAATAATTACAATAATTATTTTTAGTTTACATTATCTATATATAAAGTATAATAAAGTTAGATGTTGTTTGAGCTTGTTTTATTGGAGGAAGAATGAAAAGAGATATACAGATATCATTATTATTGATATTTTCGCTTTGTATAGTAATTTATATAACAAACTGGAATGATTCTAAAGAAAACAGAAAATATAGAGAACTCCAAGAGAAGATAAGAGTATATGACCTTAAGAATGCAGAGGAACTACCGAATTATATAACTTGGGGTATAAAAAATAAATTTTGTGCAAGTGGGATAGGTAGAGATCAAAAGTCTTATTATACAATACAAGATACCAATAATAATAATGAAGAGTCAAAAGTGACATATATGCTCACAGTACCTACAAAATATGCAGTTGAAGTAAATCTTGAGATGGTATCTAAAAGAGAATCTGATTCGACTATCGGTAAGACGGGAAGCATAGTTATAGAAAGAGAAATGGTAGAATTTGCCGCATCGGTATTTGATTTGGAAACAGGAGAACTATTAAATACAATATATATAGACAGAATACTTAAATTGCATAATTTGAATGTTATACCGTTTGATTGTACAGGTTTTGTAACATGCAACTATAATGGGAAGCCATGCTTGGCTTTTGACGCTGAAGCCATGGACGGTTATGATAATTCAAAAAGTATAATATATATAGATCTTGAATCATCTGAACTTTTTGAAGAAAAATATTATAATCTAAAAGAAAATATTGAAAGTAAAAATAAGAATAATTTAGACTTCTTGAAAAAAATTGACGGTTTTACAGAAAAAAATAAAAGATACTCGGATCTATATGACAGCGATGAAAGATATTCAGTAGAGAACTTCGGTTTTTGGGAAGGATATAGAAAAATACATCTGATGGATGTTTCTAATACTATAGAAAATAATGAAAAAATAAATTATATGTTTCCTGATTTGAAGGAGAACTATAAGAAAATAAGTAATGAATATAATAATAGTTTTTCATTAGATATAGTACTTAGTGGAAATCCAAGCGATGATGAAATTTTAAATATAATTGAGTCAGATATTTCAAAGTGAAAGAGGGTTACATAATTGGATAAAAGGAAAGTTTATTTTATCATTTTTTTGATTATTATAATAGTATGTCCTTGGTTTAACGGTAAATTGGTCGAATCATACAGTTCGTATTATGTTGATAGTAAAGACAGTGGATATGTATTCTGTGAGTCAAATAAAGAAGACAGTAGCAGTTATGTCATACAATCATATGACGACAAATATGATGACGGATATATAGTAAGTATTGATACTGATAATAACTACACATTTGATATTCATACGAAAGTAGGAGCAAAAATAATTAGAAAGCAAACAGGTAATGATGCGGCAGATACATATTATATTGGAAATAACGGATTTATAAAATTTACTGTAGATGTATATAATATAAAAACAGGTAGAAAAATAAGAACAATAGATATGAAAAATAAATTTGAAAGATTGGGTTTAGATAATATTCAACCGGATTCAGACCAAGAATTTTTTATAACGAAGTTCAATGGTAAAAACTTTGTTTGCTTTATGGTAAAAAATTCTGAATTCAGTGGAGACAGATACGACGATCGTGGCAGAAAATTTTATTTATGCCTTGATGATATGAGTTTTTATGACGGAGAGCTTCCTAATGAAGTAGAATACTCAGATTCAAGTGAAAGTATAGAAGAATATATACCAATCAAAAAGCTATTACCTAAAAATCTAATTACTTTAAATATAGCTGTAAAAAACATGTTTAGAATAAATGATTCAATTTACGATAATAAAATTAGAATAATTACATCGGTGAGGAGTTTGCCATATAATAACGAAAAATTGTATACAATGTTTCCTAAACTGAAAGATGAGGTAGCTTATCTTAAAAGAAAAAATATTTTTGCAAACATTATATTTGTATTTCCCAAAGATATTAAGGCTGAAGAAATACTGGAACTGATGAGCCCTGAAGGACATAAGCTTGTGTTTGACGGTATTATAGTAAAAGCGGAAGATTCTTATGACGGGTTGAGTCATCAAGTGCATAGTATGGAAGAGTTAAGGAAGTATATAAAACCGGATAAAAAGTAGATAATAAATGTATAAAAACAAAATATTATGTCAAATGAAGAAAAGATACACACTTTACAAGTCGCAAATTAAGTATTACGATTAATAAAAAGATATCTTCAGGGCAGGGTGAAAGTCCCTACCGGCGGTAAAGCCCGTGAGCCTATGGCATGATCCGGTGAGATTCCGGAGCTGACAGTACAGTCTGGATGAAAGAAGATTTTGATACGGTTAATTTGTAGATAAAAATTAATTATAAAAAGCTCCGACTATGTTTAAATCGGAGCTTTTTAAGTCGAACAAAAATACAATAAAAAATCTCTCCTACCTTGAAAATGAGCCGTTTTTGTGGCATACTTGTTTCTAGTGTCTTAATAAAAATTTGAATATTCTGACATAGTTTAATTGTTATACTGCTTTTGGGCTGATAAATTTATATAGAAGAGGAGTGCTCATGAAAAAGGGATATTTGGCGGCTGCAGCGTTGCTGTTATTTTTGACAGGCTGTGGTGGAAACAAGTCATATTCATACCATCCTGATCAAAGCTCTATATTTATATCCGGGGACGGCACACTAAAGTCCGCCTTGGTTGAAGAAATAGATACGGAAGCGAAGAGCGATGAGCTTGAAAGCTTTGCCAACGCAGAGATAGAAGACTTTAATAAGTTAAATGCGGATAATCAGGTAAAACTTGAAGATGCCGCAATAAAAAAGAATGTGGCAAAACTGGTATTTTCATACAGCTCATTTGAATGTATGAAAGAGTTTGCAAAGTTCACTCAAGACAACAGCTTTGATTTGAATTCTGTAGAGGTATACAATCTTAAAGATATTGATGTATCAAAGATGGATTCAATAGAGATACCTGAGGGGATCAAAGGCAATTATATTGCGCTAATAGACGGTAAGGCCGATGTGTATACAGATGGGAAGATCACCTATGTATCAAATGATATCGAGTTTGATGATAATACTGCCAAGGTAGATGGCTTTAATTATATTATATTTAAATAAAGGAGAAATTCATGGAATATAGCATGGAAAAAATCATAGCACTGGCTAAATCAAGAGGATTTGTATATCCGGGTTCAGAGATATACGGCGGTCTTGCAAATACCTGGGACTATGGTAACTTGGGTGTTGAATTAAAGAATAATGTTAAAGCTGCCTGGTGGCAGAAGTTTATAAAGGAGTCACCATACAATGTAGGTGTTGACTGTGCCATTTTGATGAATCCACAGACATGGATAGCGTCAGGACATTTGGGAAGCTTCTCAGATCCTCTTATGGACTGTAAGGAATGCCATGAGAGATTTAGAGCGGACAAGATTATTGAGGACTATATGCAGGAAAATAATGTTACTATAGACGGTAGCGTGGATGCATGGTCAAATGATGAGATGAAAAAGTACATTGATGAGCATGAAATAGCTTGTCCGACCTGTGGTAAGCACAATTTTACAGATATCCGTCAGTTCAATCTTATGTTTAAGACTTTCCAGGGTGTAACAGAGGATGCTAAAAATGTGGTTTATTTAAGACCCGAAACAGCACAGGGTATTTTTGTAAACTTTAAGAATGTACAAAGAACCTCAAGAAAGAAAGTACCTTTCGGTATAGGACAGATTGGTAAGTCATTCAGAAATGAGATTACTCCGGGTAACTTCACGTTCAGAACAAGAGAGTTTGAGCAGATGGAGCTTGAGTTTTTCTGTAAGCCGGGTACAGACCTTGAGTGGTTTGAGTATTGGAGAGGCTTCTGTAGAGACTGGCTTATAGCTCTCGGTATCAAAGAGGAGCAGATGAGACTTAGAGACCATGACAAAGAGGAGCTTAGTTTCTATTCAAATGCTACAACGGATATAGAATTCCTATTCCCGTTCGGTTGGGGTGAGCTTTGGGGAATCGCAGACAGAACAGATTATGATCTTGGTCGTCATCAGGAAGTTTCAGGACAGGATCTTACATATTTTGATGATGAGACAAGTGAGAGATACATTCCATATGTAGTAGAGCCTTCACTTGGTGCAGACAGAGTTACTTTAGCATTCCTTTGTGCGGCATATGATGAGGAGACTCTTGAGGGTGGTGATACCAGAACGGTTCTTCACTTCCACCCTGCACTTGCTCCTGTTAAGATCGGTATTTTACCGCTTTCAAAGAAGCTTAATGAGGGTGCTCTTAAGATATCTGAAGAATTATCAAAGTATTACAATGTAGAGTTTGATGACAGAGGAAATATCGGTAAGAGATATCGTAGACAGGATGAAATAGGCACACCGTTCTGTATTACATATGACTTTGATTCTGAGAATGACAATGCTGTAACTGTAAGAGACAGAGACAGTATGGAGCAGGTAAGAATTCCGATAGCGGAGCTTAAGGCTTACTTTGAGGATAAATTCAGATTCTAATTTATAAAATTTAACTTATTTTGAGTAGAGCTTTAACTTCACTTTTGTGAAGGGAAGCTCTAATCAACTTTAAACCGGTAGCGAAAGGAAGAGATTATGGCACATTATAATCATAGTGCAATAGAGAAGAAATGGAAGAAAAACTGGGAAGCAAACCCTGTAAATGTTGATGATGGAAAAAAGCCAAAGTACTATTGCTTGGATATGTTCCCATATCCTTCAGGTTCAGGACTTCATGTAGGACACTGGAGAGGATATGTAATATCTGATGTATGGAGCAGATATCAGGTACTGAAGGGTAATTATGTAATACATCCTATGGGTTGGGATGCATTCGGTCTTCCTGCAGAGAACTACGCAATAAAGATGGGAGTTCATCCTGCTAAGTCTACAGCAGAAAATGTAGCTAATATCAAAAGACAGATAAATGAAATTGCGGCACTTTATGATTGGGACAGAGAAGTAAATACTACAGATCCTAACTTCTATAAGTGGACACAGTGGATATTTGTTCAGATGTTCAAAAAAGGCCTTGCCTATGAGAAAGAATTCCCTATCAACTGGTGTCCTTCATGTAAGACAGGTCTTGCAAACGAAGAAGTAGTAGACGGAAAATGTGAGAGATGTGGAACTCCTGTTACAAAGAAGAATCTTCGTCAGTGGATGTTAAAGATAACAGCATATGCAGACAGACTTCTTAATGATCTTGACAAGCTTGATTGGCCTGAGAAGGTTAAAAAGATGCAGTCGGACTGGATCGGAAAGAGCTACGGTGCAGAGGTAAACTTCAAAGTAGACGGTAGAGATGAGAATATAGTTGTTTATACTACAAGACCTGATACTCTTTACGGTGCTACTTTTATGGTACTTTCACCTGAGCATGAGCTTGCAAAATCTCTGGCTACAGATGAGACAAGAGAGGCGGTAGAGAAGTATATCTTTGACAGCTCTATGAAGTCAAATGTAGACAGAATGCAGTCAAAGGAAAAGACAGGTGTATTTACAGGCTCTTACGCAATCAATCCTTTAAACGGTGCGAAGACACCTATATGGCTTTCGGACTATGTTTTGGCTGACTATGGTACAGGAGCTATTATGTGTGTACCTGCACATGATGACAGAGACTTTGAGTTTGCAAAGAAATTTGATCTTCCTATAGTTCAGGTTATAGCAAAAGACGGTAAAGAGATTAAAAATATGACAGAAGCCTACACAGATGCTGTAGGAACAATGATAAATTCAGGTGACTGGAACGGTATGGAAAGTGCCAAGTTAAAGCTTGAAGCACCACAGATGATTGAAGAAAAGGGTTATGGTAAGAAGACTACCAACTACAAGCTTCGTGACTGGGTATTCTCAAGACAGCGTTACTGGGGAGAGCCTATTCCGATAATTCATTGTCCACATTGTGGAAATGTGCCTGTACCTGAGGATCAGCTTCCTTTAGAGCTTCCTAAGGTAGAGAGCTATCAGCCTACAGGAACCGGTGAGTCACCGCTTGCGGCTATTGACGAGTGGGTAAATACAACATGTCCTGTATGTGGTGCACCTGCAAAGCGTGAGACAAATACCATGCCTCAGTGGGCAGGTTCAAGCTGGTATTTCTTAAGATATGTGGATCCTCACAATGATAATGAGCTTGTAAGCAAGGAGATGGCAGATAAATACCTTCCTGTAGATATGTATATAGGTGGCGTTGAGCATGCGGTACTTCATTTGCTTTACTCAAGATTCTACACCAAGTTCTTAAATGATATAGGTGTGGTTGATTTTGATGAGCCTTTCACAAAGCTTTTCAACCAGGGGATGATAAACGGCAGTGACGGACAGAAGATGAGTAAGAGTAAGGGAAATGTGGTTTCACCTGATGATCTGGTTCGTGACTATGGCTGTGATGCTCTTAGAATGTATGAGCTTTTCGTAGGACCGCCTGAGCTTGATGCTGACTGGGATGACAGAGGTATCGAGGGTGTATCAAGATTTTTAAATAAGTTCTATAAGCTTGTAATGGACAATAAGGATAAGAATGTAGAGGCTGACAGAGAACTCTTAAGAGTTCGCGCAAATCTTATCTCCGATATTGAGCAGAGATTTAATTCTTTCAGCTTAAATACAGTTATCGCAGGCTTTATGGAGTACAATAATAAGCTTAATGAGCTCAGCAAAAAGAACGGCGTGGATAAGGAAACACTAAAGGCATTTACTATATTGCTTGCACCTTTTGCACCTCATATAGGTGAGGAGCTTTGGGAGGAGCTTGGTGGAGAAGGCTCGGTATTCCATGCAGAGTGGCCTACATTTGATGAAAGCCATAAGGAAGTGGATACAATAGAGGTTCCTGTTCAGATAAACGGAAAGACAAAGCTTGTTATTGAGCTTGATGCCAATGTAAGCAAGGAAGATGCTATAGAGGCAGGTAAGAAAGCTTTATCTGAAGCCGGAAAGCTTGAAGGAACAATAAGAAAAGAAATTTATGTTCCAAAGAAGATTATAAATATAGTGGTTGGATAAAATAATTAAAGCGACATTTAACCGACATTCAAACCGACATTATATTGTCGCATTCTTAAAATTATAATGTAAAAAAGCATAAAAAAATCTTGGAATCGGCATTTGCCGGCTCCAAGATTTTTTATTAAATAATTACCAATTAAACATTTCAATCGCCTTTTTAATATCGGCAGATGTAGAAGGGTTTTCTTTAATCTCATTTATCAGCGATAAAAAGTCATTATGGAAAGTGCAGCTTGCATCATTATAGCAACGATGAATCATCCATATATTATGAAATGTAGGATTTTTCTTTACCGATTCAATCAGTGCTTCTTCATAGCCCTTTTTATAAAACTTTTCTACAAAGTGGACCAATTCTCCGGGTGACCCGAAGTCAACACTTGGGTTTTGTGATATTATTTCCAAGATAGGCTTCACAAATTGGAATGAATCGGGATACTCAAGCATTGCATCTATTATTTCACTATTAATATAATACTCTTCATCGGGTACCACAGCTTCTTTTAGTGCAGTAATTATATCTTCTTTATTCATAATTCTCACATTTACAAATTATTGTAATCCCTTTTTAAAGAAATTCTTGAACTCAGCCACTTCTGCAGATGATTGAGTGATTGAAACTGAGTGTCTTGCACCTGCGGTTATACCGGGTTCGTATGTCATAGGAACAAACTGCAGAGAAACTTCAGGATTTCCTACAAAACAAAAACCTAGAGATGTTTTTGTGAAGCTCTCATTTGCTTTATTAAATACCATTGCATCCCCATACTCTGTAAGTTCTGCATTTACAGGAATAACTACAACTTCGCCTTCCTTGTATCCTACAATAAAGTTACTATGTCTTGTAACCTGAACTATAACAGCATTGGTACAGTTTTCCATATGGCAATAAATCAGCTTGTAATCATCACCGTTTGCAACACTGCTGTTAAATATTTCTCTCATTCTGGCTTTATTTTTTCGATTTTCCTCGTCAGTTGCCCCCATAAAAGCCTTTTTAAATAAATCCATTAGCGCCATAATAATCTCCATTCCGTCATCACATGTGATGGCATAAATATATTAATGTCTAAACCAGGGTATGACCCTGTTAACATGTTTACAATACTCTATATATTCCGATCCGAATTTATCAAGCAACCACTTTTCTTCGGTCAGCTTCATCAGTACAGTTAAGAATATATATAAAACTACCGGAATTATAAGCAAGTACACATTATGTGCAGTTATCAGAATACCTGTACACACACATAAAAATGCGAGATATATAGGGTTTCTGACAATGGAATATATTCCGATTGTTACCAAATGCCCGCTGCTTATCTCTTTACTGATTCTTTGAATGATCACAGCATATATCCACAATGCGACTCCGATAAAAATGAGCATAAAGCCTATACGCATTGCTTCAGATTTTAAGCCGGGAAGATCTCCGCCATTTAGAAATCCTTTCTTTTTTAAGAAAAGTCCGAAGGCGGTTAGAAGTAAACAACTGACGGCATAAATAGGACCGACACCAAAAACAGGTAATGTATTTTTTTTCATATAAGCCCCCTTTATATAAATTTATACATTAAATCTAAAGAGTATTACATCTCCATCCTGTACTACATATTCTTTACCTTCTATACGAACAAGCCCCTTTTCCTTGGCAGCAGATGTAGAGCCACAGTCAAGAAGATCCTGATAGTTGATAACCTCAGCTTTGATAAATCCACGCTCAAAGTCTGAGTGAATCTTTCCTGCCGCTCCCGGAGCCTTTGTGCCTTTCTTTATAGTCCAGGCTCTGCACTCATCCTCACCGGCTGTAAGATAGCTTAAAAGTCCAAGCAGATCATAGCTGGCTGCAATAAGCTTATCAAGACCTGACACCGAGATACCAAGAGCATCAAGATATTCTGCCTTTTCCTCATCATCCAGCTGTGAAATGTCTTCTTCAATGGCTGCACATACAACAAATACCTTTGCATTTGATTTTGCGGCATATTCTTTTACCTTAGCCACATACTCATTTGACGCACCGTCATCAGCAAGGTCATCCTCAGCTACATTTGCGGCAAAGATAACAGGCATATATGTGATAAGTCCTAGTGACTTTACGAATGCTAAGTCCTCTTCATCAGAAGATGTATAGCTGCTTGCCATATTGTCGTTTTCAAGTATATCCTTGAGCTCCAAAAGGATATCAAGCTCATGCTTTAGAGCTTTGTCATTCATTGCAGCTTTCTTTGTCTTTGCAATTCTTCTTTCCAAAATCTCAATATCGGAGAATATAAGCTCAAGATTGATAGTTTCGATATCTCTGATAGGATCAACACTTCCCTCTACATGGATGATATTTGAATCATCAAAGCATCTTACAACATGGATGATGGCATCACATTCACGAATATTTGATAAAAACTGGTTTCCAAGTCCTTCACCCTTGCTGGCACCCTTTACAAGACCGGCGATATCCACAAAGTCTATAAGTGCAGGTGTTACCTTTTTTGTATTATATAATTTGCCAAGTTCTTTTAATCTGTCATCCGGCACCGCTACAACACCTACATTAGGGTCAATAGTAGCAAAAGGATAGTTTGCAGCAGTGGCACCTGCCTTTGTCAATGAGTTAAATAATGTACTCTTACCTACATTCGGTAAGCCAACGATTCCTAGTTTCATATAAAAACCTTCTTTAAAATATTTTTGTTTGAATAATTATATTCGCAATAAAACCTGAATAAATATCAAGGTTAACCTGTTATATTTTAACATATAGGTATATAATTTAAAAGAGTAAAGCAAGGAGCTTTTGTGGAAAGGATGGACGGATGAAATTGCCGTATGGAGCAAATGAAGATGATTTTGAAAATATAAAAAAAATAGTTTCAGAATTTACAAATAATGACAAGAATTTAGATGAATCTACATTAGAAATAATGAATATAGCATATTCTACCGGAGGCGATTATTCGGATGAAACATTACTTGCTTATGTAAAAGCATATTTTGAAATGAATAGTACAAATCAGGATTTGTGAGGGCTTTAAAATGGAAGATTTTGTTTTAAATATTTTGGAATCATATCTTAAGTGGGAAAAAAAGAAAATAGAAATTAACTATGACAGTCTTTCTCAGGATCGTAAAAATGAACTGAGATTAGAATATGATGATGATGCGAAGTATTACCATAAAATTGTGGGATTGGAAAAGGAAGAAGCACTTTATGCAGATACAATAATATCATTTTGGACGCCATATCGCAGATTGCTTAAGTTGGAGGCGGGATGGATAGCATCTAAAACAAGCAGTAGTTTAGATGCTTTGAAAAGACAAATTAAAATTTAAGAGTCTTTATGTTACAGGACAGCAGAAGTAAAACAATTAGATAACTAATGTTTAAAAAGAAGGAGGTAACCTTGAATGTTAGAAGTAACATTTAGTCCATTAGTTCCTACGGATGCAAGTGAGAGTTTTTATGCTAAATTTTATAATCAGTTTTGTTTCATTCAAGTCAATGATGTTTTTTTAAGATTGTTAAAAGAACATCTTGCAGAAGAGGAAAAGGACGAATTACTAAATACACTTAATAACTCTCATGAAGATATAGATATGGCGGTAGCTTTTAGTCTTGGAGCAGGAATAATGAATGAAGGACTAATGAGGAAAAGGAAAGAGAATAGAGGCATATCTATAGAATTATTTAATTGCTTAAAGTTAGAGAATTTAGATCCGTTGGATTGGCACATAAAAGCATTTGAATTCTTAATGGTATATGCTATCTGCGAACAAGCTGTTAAAGAATATTTAGTTTCTAAAGGGAATAATAGTAGAAAAATAAAAGAAGATACACTCCTATATACTCTCTTTGATGAATTAGGAACAAGCAATTTAAAAGATAACTTTATTAAGGAAATAAAAAAAGGTTCTTCTTCAATTATTACATCTCAAAACGAATTAATATCTGCATGGAGATATTATACATTGTTTCGACATACCTTAGCTCATGCAGGGGGACGAACCACAGAAATAATGAAGGCTAAAATGGAAGAAGTAATAAGTAAAAATAGTAAGGAATTGGAGAGCATTAGTAATGCTATGTTTATAGAATGCCCAGAAGAGATATTTTTCAAATCACCTTTTGAGAACACTGTTATTTCTATTACTGATAAACATTTGAATTTTTTTCGTAATATGGCTATCTTAATTGTAGAAAGTCTTGAACGTGCAATTAATCCAAATGAATATGAGATTAGCGATTTTAATCCATATAAATTATAGAGTATTAAATTTTGAAAAGTATTTTAGACAAAGATTTATTAATAAATCCCAGTTTAGCAAGATATGGTTAAATTCAAACTTTACAAGGAGGAATTTTATGGATGTAATACA
The DNA here is from genome assembly GCF_033242365.1 of Lachnoanaerobaculum sanguinis. Classification (NCBI taxonomy): domain Bacteria; kingdom Bacillati; phylum Bacillota; class Clostridia; order Lachnospirales; family Lachnospiraceae; genus Lachnoanaerobaculum; species Lachnoanaerobaculum sanguinis. The sequence goes on along the minus strand of NZ_BTHK01000003.1, from coordinate 97,384 downwards.
AGCGTTTCTTGATGGTGTTGCTATAGCGGCTATTTTTAACGGGGCGGTAGCTACCTTGGTACTCATTAATCCAAGATTCTTTTTTAATTCTTATCCAAAGGACATACAAAAGGCTGCACCCGAACAAATGACAAAACAGGAGAAGAAGATAAACAGGATATTAACCGTTTTCATTGTTGGAATTTGTTTTTCCCATTCGACAGCAAGCATTTTACACAAAGGGATTACCGGTTTTTGGAATGTGTTTTGGACGGGATATATTCAGTGGAGCATATTAAACTTAGGTGATTTTTTCTTGTTAGACTTTCTGTTGTTTCAGGGAAAGTATAAAAACAAAATTGTCATCCCAGGAACAGAAGGGCACAAGGATTATGAATTTAATAACTGGATGAAACATTTGGCAGTTGTTGAACATTTTCTAGTGATTCCTTTCTTATTTATTCCGGTTGTATCGGCAATTCAGGCTTTGTTTATTGTTTTTTTAGGAAGATAAGCAAGGAGCTTTTGTGGAAAGGATGACCGGATGAAATTGCCGTATGGAGCAAATGAAGATGATTTTGAAAATATAAAAAAAATAGTTTCAGAATTTACAAATAATGACAAGAATTTAGATGAATCTACATTAGAAATAATGAATATAGCATATTCTACCGGGGGTGATTATTCGGATGAAATACTACTTGAGTATGTAAAAGCTTATTTTAATATGAACAGTACAAATTAGAATTTACCGAGGTAACATAGAATGAAAAAGATGAGAGCAATAGTGGAAAAAGGGCGCTCAGGTGTTCCAAGACTGTTGTTTTTGATTTTGATGACTATTTTTCTTCTGACTGGTTGTTTGGTAAATACTGCCGGTTCAGTGCAAGAGGTCGAGAGCTATCATCAGATCGATCAAGATATGGCAAAGCAGATGATGACCCGGGATGACGGGCATGTGGTTGTAGATGCCCGCAGGCAAGATGAATACGATGCAGGCCATATTCCTGGCGCAATTCTAATTCCGAATGAGAGCATTGAAGCGGAGCGGCCGGAAGAACTCCCGGATCTGGATCAGATCATCCTGATTTACTGCCGAAGCGGGAACAGATCCAAGCAAGCAGCGCAAAAGCTTGCGAACATGGGATATACCAACATCTACGAATTCGGCGGGATCAACACCTGGTCCGGAGAGATCGTGACAGGAGAAACTACTATGGAGATACCGGAGGATATAAAAACAATCTATCTTGCAGGCGGCTGCTTCTGGGGAACGCAGAAGTTCTTTGATCAGTTTGTCGGCGTAATCCGAACAGAAGCAGGTTATGCAAACGGACCTGACGAAGCTCCGACCTATCAGGACGTCTGTAACAGCAGCGGGCATGCCGAGACAGTGCGGGTCGACTATGACCCTGCTGTAATTTCTCTGACTGATTTGCTGAATTACTATTTCATGGTGATCGATCCGCTCTCTGTAAACAAACAGGGCAATGATCGAGGCATCCAGTACCGGACGGGGATCTATTATACGGAAGAAGACCAGCTTCCGGAGATCGAAGCGGTTTATCGGGCGGAGGAAGAGAAAGCCGGAGCCAGGCTTGCTGTTGAACTGCTTCCGTTGGAAAACTTCTTCCCCGCAGAAGAGTATCACCAGAAGTATCTGGACAAGAATCCCGGCGGCTACTGCCATATCCCGCGCAGTTACTTTGATCTTCAGCAAAACAGCGCAGAAGAATCTGCAGATGAACTTCGGGTGCGGATCGGCGATTTGGCCTTTGAGGTCACACAGCACGCCGCCACGGAGTACGCCTTCACCGGCGAGTATGACGACTTCTTTGAAAAGGGCCTTTATGTCGACATTGTCAGCGGCGAACCGCTCTTTACATCCATGGACAAGTATAGTATAACTCTGGGTGTGGCTGGCCGGCGTTCACCAGGCCGATCGCGGAAGATGCTGTCACTGAGGCCGTGGACACTTCACATGGTATGGTCCGGACGGAAGTGCGCAGCAGCGGCGCGGATTCCCATCTGGGTCACGTGTTCAACGATGGTCCCCGCGAGTCCGGCGGGCTGCGTTATTGCATCAACTCGGCAGCTCTTAGATTCATTCCCTACGATGAACTGGAAGAACAAGGGTATGGGGAGTATCGGAAGCTCTTTGAGTAAGAATAATCAAAAATCAATACAAGGAGGCATATAGCAATGGAAGAAAAAAGAATCTATGAAATGGACATGGTAAAACAAGAAGACAAAAAAGCTGCAAAGAAAACACCTTTTTACCAAACAGAATCTACAGGAGGGTCGGTGTGGGTGATTAAACCGGGACAAACCTTGCAGAAGCACCGTCACCACAATTCTGATGATATCTGGATCATTTTACAGGGAGAAGGAATATTCTATCCCGAACCGGATAAAGAGATTCCCTTAAAAAAAGGACAGGTTATCGTTTCTCCTAAAGGTGCATGTCACGGCGCAATGAACACAGGAACAGAGGATATAGTTTTTGTGAGTATCGTTGCACCGGTTCCGGCAGATTATGATCCTATAGGCGAATGAAATACATTTTTTTGAATGTGTTTTGATACATTCAAGTTTGTCGAACTGAAAAATTGAATACTAAATGCGTAAGACGATAGAAAAGAAAAAAATCTATCGTCTTTTTTCATGCCTATTTTCAATTTATATTGCGATCAATAAATAGGGGAAACTCACTAATTAGCGAACTAGTATTTCAAGTACCTTTCACTAATATATACACGACAAAATGCTAATTCCCTTAAATATGTTAAAGACAATAAAGGAGATAAGATGATAAGGATCAGAAGTCCCACTAAGAAAAAACTAAATAGTAAGAGTATCAGCGATTGGAAAAGTAATACTTCTGGTCGCTTTTTTTATTGAAATGAAAAGGAGAAATTTAAAAAGATGAAACAAGAAATGATTAACATCAACGCCAACTTATTGGCGGAACCTACTTTCTCAAACTTTGAAAAAGACGGAGAAACGGTAGAAGTTGCAAATTTTACGCTTGTAAAAAAGTACGGTAAGGGTAAGGAGTATATCAACTGTGCAGCTTATGGAGAAAAGACAGAAATAGCAAAAGCCTTTGAGAAAGGCGATTTGATTCATATCTTCGGCTACTTTAAGAAGCGTGAAAAAGAGGGAAAGACTTACAAAAACTTTGTAGTGAAGTCATATAACAAGATTGAAAAGAAGGAAGAAAACGAGGAGGAATAAATATGGATTTTTTTGTTCAGGCAGTCAATGTATTACAGATTTTGGTTATGGCAGTAGGAGCCGGACTTGGAGCCTGGGGAGTCATTAACCTTATGGAGGGATATGGAAATGATAATCCAGGAGCAAATGCTCATGTACGGTAAGGAAGCAAGCAACCGAAAACAAGAGATAGACCGCCAGCACTACACTATTCCGAACCAAAGACCAAAAGATAAGCATTGTGGGAAAATCTAAACTTTTGGATTTTCCTACAATGCCGACTACGGCGGAATCCCTCCCACTCCTTATATCTTTCTTTCCGTATACATTGAATTTGTATTTAGTAAATGCTATAATGTCCCTATTCAAATTATAAATGTGTTGAATTAGTTACATGTACATATTTTTTGTGCCGGAGGAAGTGAAATGAAACAAAAAATTTATCTCATTACAGGCTTAATGGCTTCTGGAAAATCTACAGTTTCCGATTTACTGGCAAAATCAATAGAAAAATGCGTCCATCTTCGTGGTGATGTGTTCCGAAAAATGATTATTTCAGGCAGAGAAAATATGTCAGCTACCCCATCAGCGGAAGCAGTCCGCCAGCTGTACCTTCGATACAAATTGACTGCTGATGCGGCAAGGTCATACTTTGACAACGGCTTTTCTGTAGTGATCCAAGATAACTACTACGGTGATGAATTAAACCGAATGATAAATTATCTGCATAAATACCCTGTTGAGGTTGTCGTTCTTTGTCCAGATGTGGAAACAATAAAAGAAAGGGAACGATACAGGGAGAAAACAGGCTATTCCGGCTTTACGGTTGAAACCTTATACGATACATTTATGCAGACAACACCACGGATCGGCTTTTGGCTGGACAATTCCAATCAAACACCACAGCAGACAGCAGAAACCATTCTGAACACCAGGAAGCCGGTATGATTGTTACATATAAGGGGAAGAAAAATTTCTTTTAAGTACTTTCTTTCCTAAAACTGATGTGATATAATAGCTTCATTCCAGAAAAGGAGTAAAAAATATGCGGCAAGGTATTCTTAAATAAAACTATAATCAAATAGTGGGAACAAAGAATTATGATAGCTCCTTTTGTGGGGGCTTGGTTTTTTGTACCCAATTTAAGAATACTTTTGCCTTATCAATTTTGACATATTCAAAAAACAGCAATCACAAATAGGTGTATGCTGTATATGTGTATGTCCGCAAATTAGAATCCCCAGTGGTAAAAGTATTTTACTGCTGGGGATTTTTATGCCCTTTGGGGCTGTAAAGGGAGGACAATCACATGAAAATAATCAATATCGGCATTCTGGCCCATGTAGACGCAGGAAAAACTACATTGACAGAAAGTCTGCTATACACCAGTGGAGCGATTGCGGAACAGGGAAACGTGGATAAAGGGACCACAAGAACAGACACTATGATTTTGGAACGGCAACGGGGAATTACCATTCAGACAGCGGTTACTTCTTTTTATTGGAATGATTATAAAATCAATATCGTGGACACTCCCGGTCATATGGATTTTTTAACCGAAGCATACCGCTCTTTATCTGTCCTTGACGGAGCTGTTTTAGTCATTTCAGCAAAAGACGGCGTACAGGCACAAACCCGTATATTATTCCATGCGCTTCAGAAAATGGACATTCCGACAATTATCTTTATAAATAAGATAGACCAAAATGGGATCGACCTGCAGTGTGTTTACCAAAGCATTAAAGATAAACTTACCAGTGATATGATTGTCATGCAGGAGGTTTCCCTGTCGCCAAAGATAACCATGACCGATATTTCTGATTTAGACAAATGGGATATGATTATTTCCGGAAGCGATGAACTATTAGAACGATATGTTGCAGAGGATTCTTTGGATATACAGGAATTACAATATGAAAAGTGCAAAAGAACCAGATGCTGCTCTTTGTTTCCTGTTTATCATGGGAGTGCAAAAGACAATTTAGGAACAGAAAAACTGATTGAAGCGATTATAGAAACTTTCATTACAGAAACGGACGATATTCAGTCTGAATTATGTGGATATGTTTTTAAGGTTGAGTATACAGAGCGGAAAAAACGGCTTTCTTATTTACGCCTGTATCATGGGACGCTCCATTTACGGGATACCCTGCTGCTGTCAAAAAAGGAAAAAATAAAGATTACAGAAATGTGTATTCCGTCAAATGGTGAAATCGTCCCGGCTGACCATGCCTGTCCGGGAGAAATTGTTATTTTAGCTGATGATACTTTGAAACTGAACGATATCCTGGGAAATGAAAAACTCCTGCCTCACAAAACACGGATTGATAATCCCATGCCATTACTTCGGACAACGGTAGAGCCGCAAAAGCCGGAGCAAAGGGAAGCCCTGTTAAATGCCCTCGCAGAGATTGCTGATACAGACCCTCTTTTGCATTTTGACATTGATACTGTTACCCATGAGATTATGTTATCTTTTTTGGGAAAAGTACAGTTAGAAGTTATTTGTTCGCTATTAGAAGAAAAATATCATGTGGGCGTGGCTATGAAAGAGCCTTCGGTTATTTATCTGGAAAGACCGCAAAAAAAAGCGAGCTGCACGATTCATATTGAAGTGCCGCCGAATCCGTTTTGGGCATCTATTGGTTTGACTGTAACACCGCTTCCTGTTGGAAGCGGAACACAATATAAAAGCGAGGTATCTCTCGGCTATTTAAACCAAAGTTTTCAAAATGCCGTCATGGAGGGTGTGCGTTATGGAATGGAGCAGGGCTTATATGGCTGGGGAGTGACAGACTGCCAAATTTGTTTTGATTATGGAGTTTATTACAGCCCGGTCAGCACCCCCGCTGATTTTCGTTTTCTTGCGCCTGTCGTGTTGGAGCAGGCATTGAAAAAAGCAGGGACACAACTGTTGGAACCATACCTTTCCTTTACCCTTTTTGCACCGCAGGAATATCTTTCACGGGCTTATAATGATGCACCAAAGTATTGCGCAATCATTGAATCAACCAGACTTGAAAAAGATGAAGTTATTTTTAAGGGTGAAATCCCTGCCCGTTGTATCGGTGAATATAGGAATGATCTGAATTTTTATACAAATGGAAGAAGTGTCTGCATTACAGAATTAAAAGGGTATCAGGAAACTTCCGGCGAGCCTGTATTTCAGCCACGCCGCCCGAACAGCCGTTTAGACAAGATCCGGCATATGTTTCAGAAGATAATGTAACGTCTTGCGCAATGCAAGCGTTCATTGCTGGCTATTGCGAAATATCATTGATAAAATCAGCATCAGAGAGGAGGAACCATTTTGAACCAGAAACAGACGGATATTACAACAGGAAAGCAAATACGTCATCTGCGAACACAATCGGGAATGACACAGGAAGAACTGGCTGGGGAATTGAATGTTACCCGGCAGGCGCTATCGAATTGGGAGAGAGATGTTAATGAACCCGATTTAAATACGTTGAAAAAAATTTGTTTTCTTTTTGGAGTCCACATGGACGATTTTGCGAAGGAGGTAATAACAAAAATGGAAACATGTGAAAAAAAAGAGAAACGACAATTTAATAAGTATGATATGGCAATTGGACTTTTTTATGGTGTCGGGATATTTCTTGGCATTGGTATTTTCTTTGTTGGCGGTTTTATGACAATGTCGGGTGCAGGGTGGGGAGCATCACTATTTGGCGGTGGCTGTTTTTCTCTTGTATTTGGCTTGATATGCCATGCAGTTATTACATTGAGAAGAAATGACAAATGATGACATATCCTGCTTTCTAGACTTTTCGGTCATATCGCGTAAAAAAGCCGCTGCTTTTGGCTTTCCAATAGCGGCGGCAAAGGGAAATATCCTTTGAATACCTTACAGAAGAAAAGTTTTGCAGCATTATAAAAATAAAAGCCTATACCATTTTGGAAAGAAAAGATACATAATAGTCAAGACGGCAACAATCAGAAGTTATGGAGGGTAACAATGGAATATAGTAAGGAAGATTTAATGGAAGCAAAAAGGCAAATTTTGGGAGTGGGAGAGAACATGGGAACAGAGGAAAGTAAAAAAATCTGGGAGAAAAACGCACAATTTTGGGATAATGCAATGGGTGACAAATCTAATGAATTTCACAGAGAGGTAGTGCGTCCCAAAGTAACGGAACTTCTATCTCCTAATCCTGCGGATTACATTTTGGATATTGCGTGTGGCAATGGAAATTATTCTTCGTATCTTGCACAAAGAGGCGCTTCGATTGTCGCTTTTGATTACAGCAAAAAAATGATAGAATTGGCTAAAAGACGGCAATCACAATATGCAAAACAAATTGAATTTTGTGTAGCGGATGCGACCAATAGAGAAAGTATATTAGAATTAAAAAGAAATCGAGCCTTTACGAAAGCAGTTTCTAATATGGCAATTATGGATATTACGGATATTGAACCACTTCTTATGGCTGTTTATGAACTGTTGGAGGAAAGCGAAATTTTTGTCTTTGCAACGCAACACCCTTGTTTTATCACGTTGACTGAAAAATATATGACACCGCACAGTTACTATGGTATAGCGATTGAAGGGCAACCGGAGGAGCAGATTTATTATCATCGTTCCATACAAGATATTTTTAACCTTTGTTTTAGAGCTGGATTTGTCATTGATGGATTTTATGAAGAATGTTTCAAAAACAACAAAGAAATTCCTATGGTAATGATAGTAAGGCTTAAAAAGGTAAAACGTGATAGCTTAAAATAAATTCAAGTTTGCCGGATAAATAGCAAACCTGGCCGAGCCAGTCAACGGTCAAGATGAACGGGCTTCGCCCGCCGTTGACAGCCCCGCCCGGTTTTGCAGTTAGGCAGTCAAGGAGCGACAGCCTAAAGTGCTGCCGCCCCTTACTATCATAAAAAGCAACTACTAACCAGCCACAGCCCTTTTGGGAGGAAAGGGGGATTTTCCATGACCTGTACAGAAGAATATCGGGAACATATCGAGTACACTTTCCATGCCTTTTGCAAAGTCGTTATCCGAAATGCAACGATCAACGCAGCGAGGACACGGAGCAGGAAGCACAAAAGAGAAATATCCCTTGAATACCTCACAGACGAAAAGCACTACCCTTTAGGCACGACAGATGAATATTTCCAAGCCCCGGAGCCGGACGAGGAATACATACTTACCCTTTGCGGCGATACGGTCATTTTCAGCAGCGGCTTACTTGCGGAAGCCCTGTCACGGCTGGACGAACGGGAGCGGGAAATGATTTACCTGTCCTTTTTCAAGCGTATTCCACAGCACGAAATTGGCAGACAGTACGGGCGCAGCCGCAGCACAGCGGGCTACCATATCCGAAAAGTCCTACGGCAGCTCCAAGCGGAAATGGAGGGAATGGCATATGAGAAATAATAGGCTTCTCCCCTATGAAACAATCGTCCAAGCCACCAGCGGGGAGCCGGAAGCGGTGGGAACTGTATTGCAGTATTACCGCCGCCGCATACAATGTGCCGCCCGTGTGAATGGACGGGTAGACCAAGATACAGAGGACTACATCACCCAGACGCTTCTCACAGCTATTTTCAAGTTCCGCTTTGGGAGATAGCCCTACCGCCTACAACTGAATAACCGCCGCTTCGCCGGCAACCAGAAAGCAGTAAATCTATTCAACAGATTTGCTGCTTTTTTTCGTTCCTGTTTGGCATTTTTGAAAATCCCCAGTATGAAAAAACAAAAGGGAAAATTGCCGCCGCAGTTGGCAAAATCCCTTACTTATCCGTGGAGGGTATCAAAGAAAAAAATACTGCCATTGTCCGCCTTTTTCGGCTTGCGTGGTGTTGTAGGGAATAAGGGGAAATTCTAAAAATCTCCGTCCATTTTGCTTTGCGTGGTGTTGTAGGTAGTGAAAGGAAAATTTTCAAGATATGCCGGAATAGCGGGTAGCAAAGCCCTTTTGAAACGTCTTGTTAGCGGAAAGTACGGAAGCCGGGGAACGCCGGAGTTTTTCAGAGCAAGATTCTACCGCAGTACCAAAATTCGCTTATCGCTCATTTTGCCCCTGCGGGAATCTTGTTGGGGAGTGCCTTCCCCAAACCCTGCTTATGCGGCTTACGCCGCTGGAAAATCCCTCAAAATAATTTTTCGGATTTTTCAAAAACAGTTCCGCTTTACACCCTGTTTTTCTCCTATTAGTGAGAGGACACCACGCACAGCCGAAGGAGGTTTTACCATGCGAAAACGATATAACACGCCGCACCGCAGCCGGGTAGTCAAGACACGCATGACCGAGGAAGAATACGCCGAGTTTGCGGAAAGGCTTTCTGCTTACAACATGAGCCAAGCCGAGTTTATCCGGCAAGCCATAACCGGGGCAGCCATACGCCCCATCATAACCGTTTCCCCCGTCAATGACGAGTTGCTTGCCGCTGTCGGGAAGCTGACCGCCGAATACGGCAGGATCGGCGGCAACTTAAACCAGATAGCCCGGACGCTGAACGAGTGGCACAGCCCCTACCCGCAGCTTGCCGGGGAGGTACGGGCGGCGGTTTCCGACCTTGCTGCCCTAAAGTTTGAAGTCTTGCAGAAAGTGGGTGACGCTGTTGGCAACATTCAAACATATCAGCTCTAAAAATGCGGACTATGGCGCAGCGGAAGCCTATCTCACATTTGAGCATGACGAGTTTACCATGAAGCCCACCCTTGATGAAAACGGGCGGCTGATACCGAGGGAGGATTACCGCATTTCTTCCCTCAACTGTGGGGGCGAGGATTTCGCTGTTGCCTGTATGCGGGCTAATCTCCGCTATGAGAAAAACCAAAAACGGGAAGATGTGAAAAGCCACCACTATATCATCAGCTTTGACCCACGGGACGGGACAGACAACGGCTTGACCGTAGACCGGGCGCAGGAGCTGGGCGAGCAGTTCTGTAAAGAGCATTTCCCCGGACACCAAGCCTTAGTCTGCACCCACCCGGACGGGCATAACCACAGCGGCAATATCCATGTGCATATCGTCATCAACTCCCTGCGGATTTATGAAGTCCCGCTTCTGCCCTACATGGACAGACCAGCCGACACACGGGAGGGCTGCAAGCACCGCTGCACCAACGCCGCTATGGAATATTTCAAGAGTGAAGTCATGGAGATGTGCCACCGGGAGGGGCTTTACCAAATCGACCTCCTAAGCGGCAGCAAGGAACGGATAACCGAACGGGAATACTGGGCGGCAAAGAAAGGACAGCTTGCCCTTGATAAAGAGAACGCTGTCAGAGAAGCCGCAGGACAGCCGACCAAGCCCACCAAGTTTGAAACGGACAAGGCGAAGCTGCGCCGGACGATACGGCAGGCACTTTCCCAAGCTGGCAGCTTTGACGAATTTTCTTCCCTTTTGCTGCGGGAGGGTGTGACCGTCAAGGAGAGCCGGGGGCGGCTTTCCTACCTCACGCCGGACAGGACAAAGCCTATCACAGCCCGGAAGCTGGGGGACGATTTTGACAAGGCTGCTGTCCTTGTCCTGCTTACGCAGAACGCCCACAGAGCCGCCGAACAGAGCAAAGCCATACTCGAATACCCTGCCGCGGTTAAAAAGCTGTCACAAGGGGAAAAAACCACAAAAACCACCCCGGCAGACAACACCTTGCAGCGCATGGTTGACCGGGAAGCCAAGCGAGCCGAGGGCAAGGGCGTGGGCTATGACCGCTGGGCGGCAAAGCACAACCTAAAGCAAATGGCAGCTACCGTTACCGCCTATCAGCAGTACGGCTTTTCTTCCCCGGAGGAACTGGACGAAGCCTGTTCTGCCGCCTATACCGCCATGCGGGAAAGCCTTACAGAGCTGAAGCAGATGGAAAAGACGCTGAACGGGAAAAAGGAGCTGCAACGGCAGGTGCTTGCCTATTCCAAGACCCGCCCTGTCCGGGACGGGCTGAAACAGCAGAAAAACGCCAAAGCAAAAGCAGCCTACCGTCAGAAGTACGAAAGCGACTTTATCATAGCAGACGCAGCCGCCCGCTATTTCAGGGAAAACGGCATTTCCAAGCTGCCGAGCTATAAAGCCCTGCAAGCAGAGATTGAAACCCTTATCCAAGAGAAAAACAGCGGCTACAACGATTACCGGGCAAAACGGGAGGAATACCGCCGCTTACAGACTGTCAAGGGCAATATCGACCAGATTTTACACCGGGAGCGCAAGCCTGTGAAAAGGCAGGAACAGGAACGATAAAAACCGCCCCAAAATGTACCCGAACCTATACAGAACAAGGGGGCTGCCCCGTACCCTATCCGCAAATACCAAAGGATTTTTTAACGGGCTTATAGGGCAGAAAAAACCCGAAAATGATACCGAGATGATACAGAATTACCGCCGATACCGCCACACCAGCGGAAACGGCAGAAAGGAGCGCACCCATGCCAAGAATGAGCAAGAAACGGCGGCTGGAATGGTCTTTTTTCCTGCGGCAAGTGAAAGTCGGGAATTCCACCTGCGATCGTATCACATACAATGACCTCTGCCGGGGCTGTACCCATAGCTGCAAGCAGAGCTTCCGGGCGGTTATCATACTCTGCCCCCACTACTACTCCAAACGCCGGAAAAAGGAGGACAGGGACAATGGCAGATAACCGCAAGTATTACTACCTCAAGCTGAAAGAGAACTTTTTTGACAGCGACTCCATTGTGCTGCTGGAAGATATGAAAGACGGGATTTTATACTCCAATATCCTCTTGAAGCTGTACTTAAAATCGCTGAAAAACGGCGGGAAATTGCAGCTTGACGAGCATATCCCCTACACAGCGCAGATGATAGCGACACTGACCCGCCACCAGATAGGGACGGTTGAGAGGGCTTTAGAGATTTTCCGGCAGTTGGGGCTTGTGGAGCAGCTTGACAGCGGGGCTTTCTATATGACCGACATTGAGCTGATGATAGGACAGTCCTCTACCGAAGCCGAGCGGAAACGGGCTGCAAGACTGGAAAACAAGGCACTTTTACCGCCCCGGACAAAAGGCGGACATTTGTCCGACATTCGTCCACCAGAGATAGAGATAGAGTTAGAGAAAGAGATAGAGATAGAAAAAGAGAGAGAGGGAGAAACGGGACACCCCGCCCCCGCCGCTTATGGCAGATACAACAATGTGATACTGACCGATACAGAGCTTTCCGGGCTAAAAACAGAGTTGCCCGACAAGTGGGAGTATTATATTGACCGGCTTTCCTGCCATATCGCTTCCACCGGGAAACAGTACCACAGCCATGCAGCCACCATTTACAAGTGGGCGCAGGAGGACGCTGCCAAAGGCAAGGCTGCCCCGAAACAGGGCATACCCGATTATTCATGCAAGGAGGGCGAGAGCTTATGAAAAACGGAATTGAAGCTATGATTACGGACATTACAGCCACTACCGCCGAAGCGGAGGACTACACAGGCGAGGACGGGCTTTTATACTGCGGTAAGTGCCATACGCCCAAAGAAGCCTATTTTGCAGAGGGAAAGACTTGTTTCGGGCGTGACCGCCACCCGGCAGAGTGCGACTGCCAGCGGGCAGCCCGTGAAAAGCAGCAAGCCGCCGAAAGCCGACAGAAGCACCTTGAAAAAGTGGAGGACTTGAAACGCCGGGGCTTTACCGACCCTGCTATGCGGAACTGGACATTTGAGCATGACAACGGCAGAAACCCGCAGACCGAAACCGCCCGCTTTTATGTGGAGAGCTGGGAAACCATGCAGGCTGAAAATATCGGCTACCTGTTTTGGGGCGGCGTGGGGACGGGAAAAAGCTACCTTGCCGCCTGTATCGCCAACGCCCTTATGGAAAAAGAGGTTGCCGTCTGCATGACAAACTTTGCAACGATACTGGGTGACCTTGCCGCCAGCTTTGAGGGCAGGAACGAATATATTTCCCGCCTTTGCAGCTACCCTCTGCTGATACTTGATGATTTCGGTATGGAGCGAGGAACAGAATACGGGCTGGAACAGGTTTACAGCGTGATTGACAGCCGTTACCGAAGCGGCAAGCCGCTGATCGCCACGACCAACCTCACGCTGGAGGAATTGCAGCACCCGCAGGACACGCCCCACGCCCGTATCTATGACAGGCTGACTTCCATGTGCGCCCCCGTCCGCTTCACGGGCAGCAACTTCCGAAAGGAAACCGCACAGGAAAAGCTGGAACGCTTAAAGCAACTGATGAAGCAGCGAAAGGAGAGCCTATGACAGAAACGAAACAGACAAGCACCACCAAAACAGACCGCCGCCCGGACTGTGTGACGGAAATCCGCATGGGCAACTCCGTCCTTACCGTTTCCGGCTTCTTCAAGCAGGGCGCAACCGACACCGCAGCCGACAAGATGATGAAAGTGCTGGAAGCGGAAGCTGCTACACAAAAAACGGCGATTTGACCGACCATAAAGAAGCAGATTTGACGCTTTTGCCGCTATACAGACAGCCGCCCCATGTGGTACAATCAAGGTACGGAATAGTGGGGCTGGCTGTCGGAAACGGAGGATTTTATGTTAAGACAGACCAACCAACAACCAATTACCGCCCTTTACCCAAGACTATCCCATGAGGACGAGCTGCAAGGCGAAAGCAATTCCATTTCCAATCAGAAGCGTATCCTTGAAACCTATGCAAAGCAGAACGGCTTTTCCAATCTGCGCTGGTACACGGACGACGGTTATTCTGGTGCGAACTTTCAAAGACCCGGTTTTCAAGCCATGCTTGCGGACATTGAAGCCGGAAAAGTCGGGACAGTTATCGTAAAGGATATGTCGAGGTTAGGGCGAAACTACCTGCAAGTGGGAATGTACACGGAAATGATTTTCCCACAGAAAGGTGTCCGCTTCATCGCTATCAATGACGGAGTGGACAGCGCACAGGGCGACAATGACTTTGCCCCGCTGCGGAATATCTTTAACGAATGGCTGGTGAGAGATACGAGCAAGAAAATCAAAGCAGTAAAACGCTCAAAAGGCATGAATGGCAAGCCCATCACAAGCAAGCCTGTGTATGGCTACCTCATGGACGAGGATGAAAATTTCATTATTGACGAGGAAGCTGCACCCGTAGTCAAGCAGATATACAACCTCTGTCTTGCCGGGAATGGTCCGACCAAGATAGCCCGTATGCTCACAGAGCAGCAAATCCCCACGCCGGGAACGCTTGAATACCGCAGGACGGGCAGCACCCGCCGCTACCACCCCGGCTATGAGTGCAAGTGGGCGACCAATACCGTAGTGCATATCCTTGAAAACCGGGAATACACAGGCTGTCTGGTAAATTTCAAGACAGAAAAACTTTCTTACAAAGTCAAGCACAGTGTAGAAAATCCCCCGGAAAAGCAAGTGATTTTCGAGAACCACCACGAGCCTATCATAGACACCCAAACATGGGAACGGGTGCAGGAGCTTCGCAAACAGCGCAAACGCCCAAACCGCTATGATGAAGTGGGTTTGTTCTCCGGCATACTGTTCTGTGCGGACTGCGGCAGCGTGATGTATCAGCAGCGATACCAGACGGACAAGCGCAAGCAGGACTGTTATATCTGCGGCAACTACAAGAAACGCACCCATGACTGTACGGCGCACTTTATCCGCACCGACCTCTTGACCGCTGGTGTACTCTCCAATCTGCGGAAAGTGACCAGCTATGCGGCAAAGCATGAAGCCCGGTTTATGAAACTCTTGATTGAGCAGAACGAGGACGGGGGCAAACGCAGGAACGCCGCCAAGAAAAAGGAACTGGAAGCCTCCGAGAAACGCATAGCCGAGTTATCCGCTATCTTCAAGCGGCTGTATGAGGACAGCGTGACCGGGCGCATATCAGACGAGCGTTTCACAGAGCTGTCGGCAGACTATGAAGCAGAGCAACGGGAGCTGAAAGAAAGAGCCGCTGCTATTCAAGCGGAGCTTTCCAAAGCACAGGAAGCCACCGTGAACGCAGAAAAGTTTATGAATGTTGTCCGGCGGCATACCAGCTTTGAAGAACTTACCCCTACTCTGCTGCGGGAGTTTGTAGAGAAAATCGTTGTGCATGAGTGCAGCTATGACGAGAACAAGACCCGCAGACAGGACATTGAGATTTATTATTCTTTTGTTGGCAAGGTGGACTTGCCCGAATAACCGCCCGACCTATCCGACACAATGCGCAAGTGCCGGATAGGAACGGCAAAATTTTTTACACTTCTATTA
This sequence comes from Lachnoanaerobaculum sanguinis, assembly GCF_033242365.1. Classification (NCBI taxonomy): domain Bacteria; kingdom Bacillati; phylum Bacillota; class Clostridia; order Lachnospirales; family Lachnospiraceae; genus Lachnoanaerobaculum; species Lachnoanaerobaculum sanguinis. The sequence goes on along the minus strand of NZ_BTHK01000003.1, from coordinate 82,017 downwards.
CTTCTTTATCGCACATCAGTAAAATCCCAAGGCATTAAGCAGCTTATGGCAGGGGGAGGCATTGCCCTTATCGGATTAAAACTAATTCCGCTTCTTGCCAATGTGATTAAGTAAAAGGAGAGAGTATGTTTGAGATATTAGACAAGATAGAAGAATTTTTCAGAGAGCTTCTACTGGGCAGTATCCAAGCAAACTTAGAGTCTATGTTCCTTGATCTAAACGATAAGGTTGAGTCAGTGGCAACAGATGTAGGACAAACGCCAATGGGCTGGAATAGTGATGTGTTTCAATTCATTAAAAGCATTAACGATACCGTCATTATTCCGATAGCCGGGCTAATCATAACAGCAATCCTATGTATTGAACTTATCAACATGGTTATGCAGAAAAATAATATGCAGGATACCGATACCTTTGAGTTTTTCAAATACATTATCAAGATGTGGATTGCTGTTTGGTTAGTATCTCATTCCTTTGAGTTTTCCATGGCAGTCTTTGATGTGGCTCAAAACATGGTCAATAAGGCAGCGGGAGTTATCAATACAACTGCTGTTGTTTCAGGAGATGAAATTATCGCTATGGTGGATTCCATAAAGGGAAAAACCTTAGGAGAGCTTATAACGATTCTTTTTGAAATCTCCTTAATCAAAGTTGCCATGCAGGCAATCTCTATCTTAGTTATGGTTATTGTCTACGGAAGAATGTTTGAAATCTATGTTTATGCTTCTGTTTCGGCGATTCCCTTTGCCACTATGGGAAATAAGGAATGGGGACAGATTGGAACGAACTACATTAAAGGCTTGTTTGCCCTGGGACTACAAGGACTCTTTATCATGGTTTGCCTTGGAATATACGCAGTATTGGTAAAAACGATAGAAATTACGGATATGCACAAAAGCATGATGATGATTCTTTGCTATGCGGTTTTATTGGGACTCATGATGTTAAAGAGCGGAACATTAGCAAAGAGTGTATTAAATGCACATTAGGAAAGAGAGGGAAGAAGATGAACAAAAGAAAAACAGGATTTTTAGTAGGAACAATGGTTTTAGCAAGTTGGGCAGCTATCAAATGGCTTAGCCTAAATCAAAGACTGGAAGATTTAGAGGAGGTGAATGAGAGTCTGATTGCTTCTCAAAATAATCTCCAGCTAACGCAGGAAAGACAGAATAGAAGGACAGAAGGGGATATTGCAAGAATTCAGGAAGAAATTGGAGCAGTATATGAGCATATGGAAGAATTATCCAAGGAAAGAGAAGAGAGGATCTAAGCCATGGCGTATGTACCGATTCCAAAGGATTTAAAGAGAGTGAAAACAAAAGTTGCCTTTAATCTTACAAAAAGACAGCTTATCGGCTTTTCCATTGCAGGATTGTTGGGCTTTTCAGCTTATATCTTTGTACGGAAACTGGTGCCAAATGATATTGCCGTCCTGTTTTTGATTACCGCTACCCTTCCAGTATTTTTTATTACGCTTTTTGAAAAAGATGGCTTGGTTTTCGAACAGTATTTTAAGCTCATATATCTTCATAAGTTTTATCAACCGGGGAAAAGAGTGAGAAAGGAGGTTTACCTTGCAGAACAAAAGAAGATTGCAAACAATCATGTTAAAGAAAAACAAAAGGGTATTAAAAAGAAGGCTACAGGAGAAAGACTACAGTAAGCTGACAGTTTCTAAGGAGAGCAAAGGATTTTTAAAGTTGGTTCTTAAGAAAGAGCCAAAGCGTTATACCGTAGAAGATACATTGCCCTATATCAGACTTCTAAAAAATGGCATTTGCCAGCTTGATGAAAGGCATTTTAGTAAGACTGTTTCCTTTCAGGATATTAACTACCAGCTTGCCTTAGATGAGGACAGAGATTTGATTTTTAATCAGTTTTTAGGGATAGAGGTGGTTTTATTTGTCTAAAATATCGAATAGTATAAAGTAATATAACGTTAAGAAAATTGTCGTGGTCACATTATTGCGAACTGTTTACAATATTAGATTTAGATAAATATAGCTTTTATGAAAAAGAAACTATGTTTATAAAAAAAATACAATTGCATCACGTTATATTCCAAATAAAGAATAATTAATTGCACATGTAGAAGCTGTCGTAAATGAGTGGCATAATTTGAAAAAATAATAATTTATAGAAAAACTATAAGAGCCTTTTTATGTTAAGGAGAAGCCAATCAATGAACAGAATATCAACAGAAAAATTATATAATCCCATATACGATTCTCTTTCCATATCTGAGAAACAAGAATTATTAAATAATCTTGCCGGTACCTATGATTTGGAAATACTTTGTTTTAAAGAATTTGCAGCTTTTAATAAATCTACATATACAGCAGAGTTTAGATCAAAAGATGGTATAGAATTTATATTTGTTCCCGGTGAGAGTGTTAAGCTGGGAATTGACTTTAAAGGTAAAAAGCTTTCTGAAATTTTTAATGAAGAAAATTTATATTATCTCGCATACTCATTTATAGATGAGGATGAAGATGACAGTCAGGATTCTATTACAGAGAAGATCAAAGAAAAGCTTGAAGATGATGAATTTATATCAACAATAGAAGACTATCTTAATAACAATTTCAGTAAGGAGGAGACAATTTTAATACATCCTCTATTAGTCCAAAAGGACTATAGTGAAACCTGTTGGAAGGATATTTTGGATGAGGAACTTAAAGAAAACAAAGAATGGCAAACAATGATTGAAAATGCCGAACAGAAGGGCATATCTGAAATAACAGTTCATAAGAGTATTTGTCTATATAAAGAAAATGAAAGTTGGCATGGTAAAGTTTATAGAGAATCTAAATTTAAGGAACTTTTACAAGATATAACAGATAATGATTATTTTCTTCCGACAAAAAGAGAGTGGGAGTATTTGGCAGGTAAGGGCTGTAGAACTATCTTTCCTTGGGGCAATAATATGGATTTTTCTATGAAGCTTAGACATATAGAGTTTATGGATGATGACGAAGAGTATTCCTTGGAGAAAGAAAACTTCTTTGGACTTTATATAGCGGATGATCCATATTGCAGAGAGATTGTATATGATGATGGAGTGTTTTCATATAAAGGTGGAGATGGAGGCCGAAATATATGTGGAGGAATGGGGCCTGTATGGGGATATTTCCCGGTTTCACTATATTTTGAAGAAAAAGATGAAGAGATAGGCGAGTATATAAATGGGGGCTATGACTTTTTTAGAAGAGTTATAAGGATTATGAAAAGGTAGAGGCAATATCGTACAAGTATATAAAGCTTAATAGCATAGAAGATTATAATATTGACGATATGTTATATATGCCATATAATTAAACGAAGAAATAAAACTTGCAAAAGATAGAAGAAAAGATTACATAGAAAGGATAAGTGGAAAATGAGAACGTTTGATGATATGTTGAATGAACAGCTTAAAGATATAAATTTCAGAAAAGAGTACGAAGATATACAACCGGAAATGGATGTTATAAGGGCTATTGTTGATGCCAGAACGGCACAAGGAATCCAACGGTAAGTCTTTTGAAAAGATTGGCTGAAGGAATGGGAATGGAACTTAGGATACAATTTATTCCTAAAAATAATATTTCCGTGTAATGGTATTAAGGCGTTGCAAAAATCTTGATATCAGAGAAGGAAATCAATTTATGAAGACAATTATAAAAGAGTTATTGTACTTATTTTTGATATTAATTGTACAAATGTTGGTTTTTATGTATTTTATAAAACGAGGATGGACTATAGAAGAACTGGTATCCGACGATGCCTTTATAATATTTTGGAGGGCATATGCGGTATGCAGGATATTTGTTCATATAATAAGAATAAAATATGGTAAAAACAAAAAAGATAAAAAAGTACAATAGCTGTTAAAATCACATTATATAAAAGTATTCACTCTATGTAAAAACATAGGGTGTTTTTCTTTGCAAAGTTTTCGTGTTAATTTCTTTAACATATTTTATACTAATTTTCGCAGTGTCATATCCCTTCTAATATGCTATACTATGAAGATATAAAAACACTTAGGAGGTTATGATGGACGTTGCTTTTCCACATTTAGGGATTTATATAAAACATTTGGTAAATCATATTGATGTATTTGGATTCAGTATTGCTTTTTATGGCATAATAATAGGGCTTGGAATGCTTGCAGGTATCAATATTGCCTGTGCAGATGCAAAAAGAAGAGGACAAAATCCTGATATATATTTGGATTTTGCCATGTATGCGATAGTTTTTTCAATAATAGGTGCAAGAATCTACTATGTAGTATTCGAGTGGGATATGTATAAAAATGACCTGCTTCAAATATTAAATCTTCGTGGTGGAGGACTTGCCATATACGGTGGCGTAATAGCTGCTGTAATTACACTTACAGTATACTGCAAAGTAAAAAAACAGTCGTTTTTTTCAATGGCTGACACCGGAGTTTTGGGACTTATACTAGGACAGGCGATAGGGAGATGGGGGAATTTTTTTAATGCCGAGGCATTTGGAGGATATACAGACTCACTTTTTGCACTAAGGTATAAGCTTGATATAGTCGGTGCCGGAATGTTAAATGATGATGTATTAAACCATGTAACAGAGATTGACGGGATAAAGTATATCCAGGTTCACCCTACTTTCCTGTATGAGAGCTGCTGGAATTTGATGGTACTTGCTTTTATGTTGTGGTACAGAAAGAGAAAGAAATTTGACGGCGAGGTATTCTTTATCTATCTTGGAGGATACGGTCTTGGAAGAATGATAATAGAAAGTCTTAGAATAGACAGCCTGCTTTTGCCAAATACCAATATCGCCGTATCACAATTATTGGCAGGGCTTTGTTTTGTGGTTTCTATAGTGTGTATAACAGTTGGAAGAAAGAGAGTAAAGAATGCGACTAAATAAATTTCTGGCAAGTATAGGTGTCTGCTCCAGAAGAGAAGCGGACAAAGCTATAGAGGCCGGCAGAGTTATGATAAACGGACAGGTGGTAGAACTTGGAGCTACAGTGGGTGATGAGGACTTTGTAAGCTTTGACGGCAGATATATAGGTATGGGCAAGGATGTAGAGAAGATAAAGCCTATAATAATAGCATTTAATAAGCCTGAGGGACTGGTATGTACCACATCGGATAATGACGGTGCAATGAATGTAGTGGATTATATAGGAATGAAGGAGAGAATATATCCCGTAGGAAGACTTGATAAGGATTCAAGCGGATTGTTGCTTTTGACAAATCAGGGTAGTCTTACAAATTCCCTTTTAAGAGCTGCAAACTATCACGAAAAAGAATATATAGTAAAAGTAAATAAGGATATAGATGATGCCTTTATAAATAAAATGGCAAACGGGATATATCTGTATGAGTTAAAGACTAAGACAAGAAAATGTAAGGTAAAAAAGCTGAATAAAAACACTTTCAGTATCGTTTTGACTCAAGGTCTAAACAGACAGATAAGACGAATGTGTCTTGCCTGTGGGATGAAAGTTCAAAAGCTGAACAGAGTAAGAATAGTAAATATAAAGCTTGACGGACTTGCAGTAGGTGATTACAGAAACCTAAGTGATGAGGAAGTAAAGAAATTATACAAGGAACTTGGGATAAGGGAAAATGGATAAGAAAAAGAGAATTAAGGAACTGGTTGAAATACTTAATAAGGCTGCAAAAAGCTACTATGTGGATGCAGTTGAGATAATGCCAAATATAGAATATGACAAACTCTATGATGAGCTTTTAGAATTGGAAAAAGAAACGAATGTGGTTTTATCTAATTCACCTACTCAGAATGTAGGCTATGAAATAGCAGGTGAACTTCCAAAGAAAGCCCATGAAAGCCCTATGCTTTCACTGGATAAGACTAAAAGTGTGGAAGATCTTAGAGAATGGCTGGGTGATAATAAAGCATTACTCTCATGGAAGATGGACGGACTTACTATAGTATTGACCTACAGAGACGGTGAACTGGCGGAGGCCGTTACAAGAGGTAACGGAACTATAGGAGAGGTCATTACAAATAATGCCAAAAATTTCCAAAATATACCTCTAAAGATAGAGTTTAAGGGTGAGTTGATACTTAGAGGTGAGGCGATTATAAAATATTCCGACTTTAAGAGAATAAATGATGCCATAGAGGATGCAGCTGCCAAGTATAAGAATCCGAGAAATCTTTGCTCGGGTTCTGTAAGACAGCTTAATCCTGCCGTTACAAAGTCAAGGATGGTATATTGTAATATTTTCAATGTGGTAAAAGCCGACGGCATAGACTTTGAAAACTCAAAGGCAAAGCAGTTTGAATGGGTAAAAAATGAAGGCTTTGATGTAGTGGAATATAAATTCACAGACAGCAAAAGCATTGCAGATGATATAGCCGAGTTTGAGTCAAAGATAGAGAGCAATGATATTCCTTCAGACGGATTGGTACTTTTACTTGATGATATCGCACTTGGAGAGAGACTTGGAAGTACTTCAAAATTCCCGAGAAATGCTATGGCATTTAAATGGAGTGATGAAAGACAGGTAACAAGACTTAAATATATTGAGTGGAGTCCGTCAAGAACAGGACTTATAAATCCGGTGGCTGTATTTGAGCCTGTAGAACTTGAGGGAACTACAGTTTCAAGAGCCAGCCTTCACAATGTAAGTATATTTGAAGATTTGATGCTTGGAGTCGGTGATGAAATTTCCGTATATAAGGCCAATATGATAATTCCACAGGTATATGAGAATCTTACAAAATCAAATACTGAAAAAGTTCCCGATACCTGCCCTGCGTGTGGAAGCCATGCAACTATAAAGCAGGACAATGAGTCCAAGGTACTTTTATGTACAAATCCGGACTGTCAGATAAAGCATATAAAGCAGTATGCTCTTATGGCATCCAGAGATGCATTAAATATTGACGGGCTTTCAGAGTCCACATTGGAGAAATTCCTTTCAAAGGGCTTTATAAAAAACGACAGTGATATATTTAAGCTTGACAGATATAAAGATGAGATTGTAAATATGGAGGGCTTCGGAAAGAGAAGTTATGAGAAGCTTATGGCGGCACTTGAAGAGGCAAAACATACAAATGTGGCAAGATTTTTATATTCACTGGGAATCAACGGAATAGGAAGTGCCAATGCCAAGATGATTGCAAAGTATTTCGACAATGATATCGACAAAATCATTACTGCAGGAAAAGATGAGCTGCTTGAAATAGAGGGAATCGGTGAAGTGTTGGCAAATTCCATAGTTGAGTTCTTTAAGGATTCTAAGAATATAGAAAATGTAAAGAGCCTTAGAGAGATTCTAATATTTGAAGCGGAAGAGTCTGCCGGAAGTGATTCATTTGACGGAAAAGTTTTTGTAATCACAGGCTCACTTGAACATTTTACAAACAGAAATGAGTTGAAAGAGTTAATAGAAAAGAATGGAGGAAAGGTATCCGGAAGTGTATCAAGCAAGACAAACTTCCTGATAAATAATGATACCGCATCAAATTCTTCTAAAAATAAAAAGGCTAAAGAACTGGGAGTTGAGATAATCTCGGAAGAGGATTTCTTAAAACTTTTAGAAGGATAATATGTTTATTTGTAGACAGCTTTGTCTACCGGAAAAGAGGTAATATGCCGATAAAAATACAAAAAGGACTACCTGCAAAAGCAATACTTGAATCTGAGAATATATTTGTAATGGATGAGGAGAGGGCTATAGCCCAAGATATTCGTCCATTGCAGATATTGATACTTAATCTGATGCCTATAAAGGAGGATACCGAGACACAGATTCTCAGAGCGTTATCAAATACTCCGTTGCAGGTGGACTGTTCATTTTTGATGATGAAAAGTCATCATTCAAAGAATACAAGTCAAAGTCATCTGAATAAGTTTTATACATTTTTTGAAGATATAAAGAATGATAAATATGACGGTATGATAATTACCGGTGCGCCTGTGGAACTTATGGATTACGATAAGGTGAATTATTGGAGTGAGCTTTGTGAAATAATGGAATGGTCAAAGACTCATGTAACATCCACTCTGCATATTTGCTGGGCGGCACAGGCCGGGCTTTATTATCATTTCGGAATACCAAAATATGAGAGAAAAGAAAAGCTGGCAGGAGTGTTCGTGCATGAGATTTTAAAGAAAAAAGTTCCTTTGGTCAGAAGCATGGATGATTTTGTAAACTGCCCACATTCAAGAAATACGGAAGTTAAATTGGAAGATGTATTAAAACATCCTGAGCTTCAGGTTTTGGCCAAGTCTGACGAAGCCGGAGTACTCCTTGTGCTTAATGAGTATGGCAGCGGATCTCAAGTTTTTATACAGGGACATCCCGAGTATGACAGAATGACTCTCGGTAATGAGTATCACAGAGATGTGGCCAAGGGTTTGAATCCTTCATTGCCGAAGAACTATTTCAGTGACAACGATCCTTTTTCAAGACCTGTATTAAGCTGGAGAAATTTTTCCAATACACTATACGGAAACTGGCTGAATTTCTACGTATATCAGAACACACCGTATGAGCTTTCCAACAATTTTGATTGGGTAATTTAAATCCCGAAAGGTGTCAAAATATTTTTTGAATACAAGATTATTTTGAGTAAATAAGTTCAAAAAATATGGATTTTATGATAGAATTGAGCTATATAATTTAAAGGAGTATGTTTATGAGCGGAAAATATGTTGCCTATGTGGGATCTTATTCATATACAGGAAAAGCAAAGGGAATTACAATATATGATGTGGATACAAAGAAGGGCTGTTTTGTCAAAAAAGATGAAGTGGATGTAGACAACTCTTCCTATGTCATCAAATCAAGAGACCAGAAGACATTGTATTCAATTGCTGATGAAGGAATCGTTTCATTCAGAATTTTGCCTGACGGAGGTCTTGAAAGATTAAACTCTGTAAAGATAAACGGAATGAGAGGTTGTCATCTTTCAACAGATGTAAATGATAAATTTATATTTGTATCCGGATATCATGACGGAAAAATCACAGTTTTAAAGCTCCATAAGGACGGAAGTGTGGGAAAGATAGTGGATGAAGTTTATCACAAAGGACTCGGTTCCATAGCGGAGAGAAATTTCAGACCTCATGTAAGCTGTACAAGAACAACTCCTGACGGACATTTTGTTATGGCTGCCGACCTTGGAATAGATCAGGTGAAAATATATCATTTTGACAATAAAGATGAGAGACTCTCCCTTGTTGATATGATTCCATGCGATATAAATTCCGCACCGAGATTTTTTGAATTTTCAAGGGACGGAAAGTTTCTATACCTGATGTATGAGATGAAAAATGTGGTGGATGTATTTACTTATGAAGCTAAGCCGGGTTGCAGGATGCCTCAGATTGAGAAGATTCAAACAGTTCCTACAACAGGAAGCAATAAGCTGTCGGAACTTACAGCCGCAACCACATTGACACTTAATGCCGATGAGAAATTCCTGTTTACAACAAATGCAGGTGACAATTCGGTATGTCTGTATGAGAGAGATGCCGAGACAGGACTTTTAAAAGAGAAGATGTGTCTTCCAATAAGCGGTGAGTATCCGAAGGATGTGGCAATTTTCCCTGATAATCATCATATTGCATCCATAAATCATGAGAGCGGAAGTATTACATTCTTTAAGATAGATTATTCAACAGGTCTGATTGTGATGTGCTCAAATATAATAAGAGTTAATCAGCCTAATTGCTGTGTCATAGTGGAGGTATAATGGCAGGTTCAAGTTTTGGAAAAAGCTTTGTAGTTACAACTTTTGGAGAGTCACATGGAGTAGCTTTGGGTGCTATAGTGGACGGTGTGCCGGCAGGTATAGAATTAAGTGAAGAGGATATCCAAAAGTTTCTGGACAGAAGAAAACCGGGACAGAGTACTGTTACCACATCCAGAAATGAAAACGACAAATGTCGTATTTATTCCGGAGTGTTTGGCGGTAAAACAACAGGTACACCTATTATGGTGATGCTTGAAAATCAGTCTCAAAGGTCACAGGACTACGATGAACTGGCTATTACTTACAGACCGGGACATGCAGACTTTTCATTTGATTCAAAGTACGGTTTCAGAGATTACCGTGGTGGAGGAAGAAGCTCGGGCAGAGAAACAATAGGCAGAGTAATAGGAGGTGCCATAGCCATAAAGGCACTTGAAATGCTGGGTATCAAGGTACAGGCATTTACTCAAAGCATCGGAAATGTATATGCCGAAAAGTTTAATCTTGAAGAGTGCAGTGAAAATGATGTATATATGCCGGATAATGAAGCTGCCGGTCAGGCAATAGAGCTTATAAAAAGAGCCAAGGAAGAGAAAGATTCTTTGGGCGGTATCATAGGATGTATAGCTACAGGTGTAATGCCGGGACTTGGAGAACCTGTATTTGATAAGCTTGATGCAAGACTTTCTGCAGCTGTTATGAGTATAGGTGCTATAAAGGGAGTGGAGTTCGGTGCAGGCTTTCATGTAAGTACTATGAAGGGCTCACAAAATAATGATCCTTTCTTTGTAGATGAGGATGATACCGGACTTCATATCAGAAAAAAGACAAATATGTCAGGCGGTATACTTGGAGGAATCAGTGACGGTTCTCCTATAATTATCAATGCGGCAGTAAAGCCCACACCATCTATTACAAGAGAGCAGGAAACTGTGAATGCGATAAATGAAGAGGTGGAACTTGAGATAAAGGGCAGACATGACCCAGTTATAGTTCCAAGAGCTGTAGTGGTGGTAGAGAGCATGGTTGCAATTACCTTGTTTGATATGGTACTTGAGAATATGAAATCCAAAATGGATAATGTTTTGAAGGTTTACAAAAATTAAATATAAATATGAGTATAGGGGCTTTTAATTCACGATGGATTTGTGGATTTAAAAGCCTTGTTTTTAAGGAGATACTATGAAGTGGTATGACAGTGCGGTGTTTTATCATATCTATCCTATCGGAATGACAGGAGCACCGAGAACAAATTCATTTGAAATAAGCGAGCACAGATTAAATAAGCTTATACCTTGGATAGGTCATATAAAAAAGCTTGGTTGCAATGCGATATATATCGGGCCGCTATTTGAGTCTGTAGGACATGGTTATGAGACTGTAGACTATAAAAAGCTTGATTCAAGACTTGGAGACAATGAGGACTTAAAGGCCTTTATAAATACCTGTCATGAAAATGATATAAAAGTTATAGTGGACGGTGTATTCAATCATGTAGGCAGAGAATTCTTTGCATTTAAGGATGTAAAAGAGAAAAGAGAAAACAGTGCATACAAGGACTGGTTTAAAAACCTGCATTTTGATTGGAATAATGATTATAATGACGGATTATATTATGACAGCTGGGACGGGCACGGTACTCTTGTAAATCTTAATCATCAAAATCCGGCAGTAAGAGAGTATATGCTGGATGTGGTAAGATTTTGGATAAGTGAATTTAATATAGACGGTATAAGACTTGATGCTGCAGATGTACTTGACTTTAACTTTATGAGTGAGCTGAGGTCTGTGACGGATTCTTGCAAGCAGGATTTTTGGCTTATGGGTGAAGTGATTCACGGAGATTACACCAGATGGGTAAATGAAAATATGCTTCAGTCGGTAACCAATTATTGGTTGCACAAGGCTCTTTATTCAGGACACAATGATCACAACTACTTTGAGATAGCACATACCGTAAAGCGTTGTACAGATATGGGAATGCATATCGCCAATGCTTTTTATAACTTTGTTGACAATCATGATGTGGCAAGAATTTATACAAAGCTAAATAATAAGAATCATTTTGCACCTGTACATGTGCTTTTATATACATTGCCGGGAAAGCCGTCCATATACTATGGTTCTGAGTTTGCTATTGAGGGTGAGAAGAAACCTTATGCGGATGAAATACTTAGACCTGAGTTAAATTTTGAGGATTATAAGACTGCCTTAGAATCAAATGAAAATACCAAATTGATTGCAGCTTTGGGAAATATGAGAATTTCAAATCCATGGGTTGGAGAGGCAGGCTATAGAGAGCTTTTGCTTACAAACAGACAGTATGCATTTTTAAGAGAATATGGAGATAAAAGACTTGTTGCCATAGTAAATAATGATGACAATAATGCAGATATTCATTTAAATATTAACGGTGAATTTACAGAAATCTTTTCGGGAGAAAAAAGGAATTTCGACGGGAATATGCATGTGAATATCCCCGGAAATTCCGGACAGGTATGGATAGGGTAAAACCTATCCTATTTCTTTAATTTAAGATAATCAACTACTATCAAACCTATATCCAAAACAGACAAAAGAGAAAGTATTATCTGTGTTGTAATATATGCCTGCATAAATTCGAAATAACTGTAGTTGTTATCTGCATAATAATAAAGGAATATACGTGGTGCAATGTTATCCGCATTAAATATCAATATTAACAGTACAAGCAGTATTGCACCCTTGTAAGCTATATAGGTTATGCTGTTATCATCGTTTCTATTCATAAATAATTGTTCAAATGTATTCACAGTCCACTACTGAAAAATGTTAATCTACTCTATTACAGCAAAGATATCTGTCATTAGAACAATTCAGAATGACTTCCCACCCTATTTAACATCAGTACAAGTATCTCTTCACGAATTTCATATATAAGTAACCAATCCGGTTCTATATGACATTCTCTGGTATCTTTATAATTACCTGTAAGCTCGTGATCTCTATACTTTGCCGGCAATTGATTTCCGTCTGCTAAAATCTCAATTATCTCAAACAGTTTATCGATATTCTTATTTTGCTTTTTTGCAAGTTTCAAATCTCTTTTAAACTGAGTAGTAAATTTTATAGTGTACTTCATACATCCAAAGCATCTCTTAGTTCTTTAATGCTTTTATATCCTTTGACAGAATCGTCATTAAAGAGCTTGCGTCCTTCTTCAATAGCAGCCTTTGTATTATTGTTAGGTGTGTCAAGCTTCAGCTCAAACGGTATGCCGTTTTCTCTGACTGCTGTTCTCAAAAACATATTTATAGCTGTTGTCATATTGAGACCAAGTTGGTTGAAAATTTCTTCAGCCTGATCCTTTATATTTTTATCTGTTCTTATATTTAGATTTGTAGTCATACATCTACCTCCAATATCTAAAATATAGTTTAAAATTCGTGCAATGTCAATACATTGTAATAATAATAAACAGTTTATTATAAGCCATATTTATAAGTATATATTTTATATTGAAAACAGAATAAAAAACTTGATAGATACAATTGAAATGTTTATACTGTTAGCGATTGATTTTTAGCTTTGTATTTATAGAAAGGTGATATAAATTAGATGAAGAAAATAATAATTGCGATTGCAATAGTAATTGTACTGGTTGCAATCGGATGGTATTGCAGATTTATTCTGGGGCTTGCATCTCAAATAGCCGCACCTGAGGTATCCACACTTGATAAAGAGATATCTTGGGAAAAGGAACATGGACTTTGGGGAAATTATGATTCCTATGAAAAGGAAGAATATACAGTAAAGGGATATAAAGACTATGAGCTCCATGTGACTCTTGTAAAAAATCCTGTAGAGACCGATAAATATGTGATTATAAGCCACGGTTTTAAGTCAAACAGATATGGTGCTGTAAAATATGTGGATACATATATGGACCTTGGATTTAACTGTATTATTTATGATTTAAGGGATCATGGTGAGAATGCAAAAACAGCCTTAAGCCTCGGACAGTTTGAGTCGGAAGATCTTGAAAAGCTTATCGAAGACAGCTATAACAGATATGGCAATATTAAGCTTGGGCTTCACGGAGAGTCTATGGGTGCAGCCACTTCTTTGATGGTACTTGCAAAAAAGCCGAAGGTAGATTTTGTTGTGGCAGATTGCGGATTTTCAAACTTGTATGATTTGCTTCATGCAGCCTATGATGTGGCAAAGGTGGGCGCAGTACTTCCAAGTGTAAATTTAGCAATGAAATTAAGATATGGCTATGATCTTAAAAAGACTTCGCCAAAGGATGCTCTTGTCGGAAATGAAGTACCTGTATGCTTTATACACGGTGAGGCGGATACCTTTATTTTGCCTGAGAATTCGCAGGTAAATAAGGCAGCTACAGCAGGGTATTCAGAGCTTCATTTGGTACCGAATGCGGCACATGCACAGTCAAGAGAAGTACTTGGAGAGGCGGAGTACAGGGGTATAATCGGTGATTTTTTAAATAATATAGACTTTAAATAAAGATTTTTGAGATTAAAAATATCCTGACAAGCAAAAGGCATTGGCACTGTGACTTGTCAGGATATAAACTCCTCTAGTAATGGAAATTTACATTATTACGCTTTAGTATATCTGTAATCAAATCAAATTTATCTTTTTTGTAAATCAATAATTCTTTAAAATATTGGTCGGCTATAATGCTGTCGTCTATATTTACAAAGAAAAATGGAAACAAACTATCTTCTTTAATGTTCATGATTTTTCTCAAATCAAGCATACTTGTAGTCCCTTTTAATCTAATCAAAGATGGTTTTATCTCTATTAGCCTAAAGCCCAAATCAAATGCCAGATTTATAGTGTCAATTTCATTATTTAAGCAATCAAGTTCTATTTCCTTTTCTTCATATAAAAATAGTTTCAATACCTCAACAGGTAAATTTTTATCTTGCAGGTCATCAATTAGCAAGAAATTAACTGTTTTTTTAGCGGTACTATTTGATAAATCATTATTCATATATACACATATCTTTCTTACGATACCAAATTAGTGAAATTCTACATTATGACGATTCAAGATATCTACAGTCAAATCAAACTTTTCTTTTTTATAAACATAATTTTCTCTGGCATAGTGTTCAATGAATATTTCATCTTTAATAAATAGGGAGAAAAACGGCAACAAATTTTCTTCTACATCTTCTTCTGTAGTTTGAACAAAACTTTTTAGACTCATAATTTTATTTAAATCGAGCATATCTGTAGTCCCAATAAGTCTGATTAAGAATTGTTTTATCTCTATTACTCTAAAGCCCAAATCAATTGCCAGATTTATAGCATCAATTTCATCATTCCAGCAATTTATTTCCACTTCTCTTTCTTTATCTAAAAACAGCTTCAATACTTCAAGTAGCCACCCATTATCTTGCCAGTCATCAAGCTCAAAACTATAGTACTTTAGCAATGGTTTAATCTCCTCTATAAAATTGTCTATTATAAAACTATAGGATCAAGACTGATTTTAGTTTTTTAGAGCTTCACTTAATAAAAACATACTGTTGAGATAATGTTTATACTCCGGCCCTTTTTTATTAAAGTCATCTTCGTTTATTCCTCTATAAACATAAATTGCAATTTCAAAAAAGGATGAATTAGACATAAAATAATCTTTATCCGGTATATAAACTAATATAATCTTAGGAGAATCTCCTATTTTTACAAATCTCTCATAAAAATCCTTATAAAAGCGGGAAGTCGCTAAATTTTGTGGAAGTTGCCAAATATCATGAGTATGAATATTCCGGGTATTTTCAGGTTTGTTATAATTAATCAATGAGATAGCTGAGTCTGCTGTCATCCTGTCAAGTTCACTATATAATACTTTATTCAGTCCATATTCTTTGCCAAGCAGTAAAATTATATCATCCTGTGATTTTTTTTGGTATAATGATATCATTTTTATAAAAGTTATAAACCGACGGCAAAAAACTGCTATCTGTAGTAGATATATCTCTGATAGTACGATAATTACAAATGTATTGATCCATAAAGTTCTCCTGTATTAATCCAAAATCTATGTCATAGAAGCTTTAATAGATTGTACATTATTAGTTCCATTCCAAAAAATATCACCCCATACAGTCTATCTACACCTGCTATATTTATAAATACATAATCTATGAAGTTTTTGAAAGTTTGTAATAATCCACAGCTATCAACAATGCATCAAGGATTGATAAAATACTTAGGATGATTTGTATCGATATATATGTTCTCATTCCCTCAAATTCACTAAAACCTTCGGTATTTAAGGAATAAATAAAATCGGAGATTTTACTTCCGTTAAGTATGCATATAATCAATAATATCAGTATAACAACTTTTACAGACAGGCTTAAATTAAGGTTAAAATTATCAGTTTTATTCATATAATATAAATCCCCCTTTACAATGATATAAAATAAATTATGCATTACTGACTTCAATATATCATAGCAAGTATCAAAGTACAATTTAAAAAACATAAAGAAAATGATAAAAGTTTATTTTTCGGTTTAATATAACTTTACAGATTTATTTATGCATAGTGCTATAAAATTTATTTAGGAAGTTAGTAAAAAATAAAATAATGAATAAAAATAAAGTGCTTGACAGTTGCTTAAGATAATGTATAATATTCTTTGTTTAATAACACTAAACTTTTTACTTAGAAATAGTGTGCAACACAAAGAAAGGCTTTTTATGGAGATTGGTTCAAAACTAAAAAGACTCAGAGTGCTTGCGGGACTTACACAAGAAGAGCTTGCTGATAGAGCGGAATTGTCCAAAGGATTTATTTCGCAGCTGGAGAATGATCTGACTTCACCGTCTATAGCAACTCTTCTTGATATTTTGCAATGCCTTGGAGTGGAAATAAAGGACTTCTTTGATGAAGAAACCGAAACGCAGGTGGTTTTTACCGAAGAAGACTACTTTATTAAAGAGGATAAAGAACTTAATAATACCATCGAATGGATAATACCGAATGCACAAAAAAATATGATGGAACCTATACTTCAGACTATTGAACCGGGAGGTATGACATATCCTGACAATCCACATGACGGAGAGGAGTTCGGATATATTCTTTCCGGAACTGTGGAGATACATAGGGGAAATGATGTGTATTTGGCAAAAAAAGGAGAGGCTTTTTATTTTACATCTGATAAAAAGCATTATATCAGCTCAAAGCGAGGTGCAAGACTTATTTGGGTCAGCACACCGCCTAATTTTTAAAAATTGGAGGAAGTATGTCGACATCCCTTATTGATTTGGAGCATATCTCAAAGAGTTTTGACGGAGAGATTGTTTTGGATGATTTAAATTTATCAATTAAAGAAAACTCATTTGTAACTTTACTCGGTCCTTCTGGTTGCGGTAAGACGACCACCCTTAGAATAATAGGTGGATTTGCACAGGCGGATACCGGAAGAGTAATTTTTGACGGCAAGGATATATCAAATCTGCCGCCGAATAAAAGAAATTTAAATACGGTATTTCAAAAGTATGCATTATTTCCTCATATGAACATTGCGGAAAATATAGCCTTCGGTTTGAAGATAAAGAATAAATCAAAGGCATATATTGATGATAAGATAAAATATGCGCTTAAGCTGGTAAATCTCTCCGGATATGAAAACAGAAATATAAATTTACTCTCAGGCGGACAGCAGCAAAGAATTGCAATTGCAAGAGCTATAGTAAATGAGCCGAAGGTACTCTTACTTGATGAGCCGCTTGGGGCACTTGATTTAAAACTTCGTCAGGATATGCAATATGAACTTATCAGACTTAAAAATGAGCTGGGTATTACTTTCGTCTATGTTACACATGATCAGGAAGAGGCACTTACAATGTCCGATACTATTGTGGTTATGAATCAGGGATATATACAGCAGATGGGTACTCCTGAGCAGATATATAACGAGCCTGAAAATGCCTTTGTAGCGGACTTTATAGGTGAATCAAATATAATCGGCGGAACTATGGTACAGGATAAGCTTGTAGATATATTCGGAGCAAAATTTGCCTGTGTGGACGTGGGATTTGGAACAAATAAGCCTGTTGACGTTGTAATAAGACCTGAGGATATTGACCTTGTAGAACCTGAAAAGGGAACTTTGGTAGGAAGAGTTACTCATTTGATATTTAAGGGAGTGCATTATGAGATGGAAGTTACTACTCCGAACGGATATGAGTGGCTGGTACATTCTACAGATATGTTCCCGGTAGGCAAGGAAGTCGGCATCAGTGTGGATCCTTTTGATATACAGATAATGAACAAGCCTGAGTCTGAGGATGAGGAGGCTGTGGGTGTAAATGAATAAGGATTTAAGAAAAGTACTTGCATTCCCATATATTCTTTGGATGATAGGTTTTACAATAATACCTCTTTCACTGATTTTTATATATGGATTGACTGATAGGAGCGGAAGCTTTACAGCGGCAAATGTGCTTTCAATATTTGCAAAGGACCATTTTAAGGCACTTGTACTGTCCATAATATTATCAATTGTAAGTACGGCTATTTGCCTTGTAATGGCATTTCCGCTGGCACTTACTTTGAAAAGCAAAAAGCTTAATAAGGGAAGTCTTATAGTATTTATATTTATTTTACCTATGTGGATGAACTTCCTGCTTAGAACTCTAGCATGGCTTTCACTTTTGGAGAAAAACGGAATAATAAATACGATTTTAAACTTCTTGCATCTGCCGAGTTTAAATATCATCAATACACCGGCAGCTATTATACTCGGTATGGTTTACAACTATCTGCCTTTTATGGTACTTCCTATATACAATGTACTTGAAAAGATAGATGACAATACAATAAATGCCGCAAGAGATCTTGGTGCAAATACAATGCAGACACTTACAAAGGTAATAATTCCTCTGAGCATTCCGGGTATTGTCAGCGGCATAACAATGGTATTTGTGCCGGCACTGACAACATTTGTTATCAGTAATATCCTTGGCGGAAGCAAGGTGCTTTTGATAGGAAATGTAATAGAGCAGGAATTTACAAAGGGAAGCAATTGGAATCTCGGTTCCGGACTCTCACTGGTAATGATGATCTTTATACTTATCAGTATGGCATTTATTGCCAAGTATGATAAAGACGGGGAGGGCATGAGCGTTTGATATATTCAAAGATAAGAAAAGTACTGGGGGATTTTTACCTGGTATTTATATTGATTTTTTTATATGCCCCGATAGCAACTCTTATGATACTGAGTTTTAATGCTTCAAAGTCAAGGAACAGATGGGGTGGATTTACTTTTGACTGGTATGGAGAGCTTTTTAAAAGCGCCACAATAATGTCTGCCTTCAGAAACACATTGGTTATTGCATTTTTATCGGCACTTATTGCAACCATTATAGGAACTGTAGCGGCATTAGGTATCAACAATATGAGAAAGGTACCTAAAACTGTGGTAATGGCTGTCAACAATATTCCTATGTTGAATGCGGATATTGTAACAGGTATCTCTTTGATGCTTGGATTTATAGCTTTCGGAATAAGCCTTGGATTTAAGACTATTCTTATAAGTCATATAACATTTAATATTCCGTATGTAATACTGTCTGTAATGCCGAAGCTTAAGCAGACTGAGAGAGTTACATATGAGGCGGCGCTGGATCTTGGTGCTACACCTGTTACGGCATTTTTTAAGGTGGTATTTCCGGATATATTACCGGGAGTAATATCGGGATTTTTACTTGCCTTTACCATGTCACTGGATGATTTTATAATAACACATTTTACAAAGGGTGCAGGTATAAACACTATATCAACTCTGGTATATTCAGAGGTTAGAAGAGGTATAAAGCCGAGTCTGTACGCCCTTTCTACAATCATTTTTGCTACCGTTTTGATACTGCTGATAGTATCAAATATTGCACAGAATAAAATAAAGAAAAAATAAATAGAAGATAAGAGGAAATAAACGTGAAAAAGAAATTTGTAAGTATAATGACATTGATGAGCCTGCTTTCTGTGGCTGTATTATCAGGGTGCGGAAAAAGCGATGCAGGTGCCAAGGCAGGCAGTGCAGGCGAGCTTTATGTATACAACTGGGGTGAGTATATTGACGAGAGTGTTGTAGAGGAGTTTGAAAAAGAAACCGGTATCAAGGTTGTTTATGATATGTTTGAGACCAATGAGGAGATGTATCCGGTACTTGAGGCAGGCGGTGTGGTATATGATGTAGTATGCCCTTCAGATTATATGATTGAGAAGATGATACAAAATGATATGCTTGCAGAGATTGACTTTAACAATGTTCCGAATGTAAAGAATATCGACCCTAAATATATGGAGATGTCAAAGGCTTTCGACCCTGAGAACAAGTACTCGGTACCGTATACATGGGGAACTGTGGGTATACTTTATAACACTTCCATGGTAAAGGACGATATAACAAGCTGGGGAGACCTTTGGAATCCCAAGTATCAGGGAAACATCCTTATGCAGGACTCTGTAAGAGACGCTTTTATGGTGGGTGAGAAGCTGCTCGGATATTCTATGAACACTACCGACAAGTCGGAACTTGAAAAGGTAAAGGATAAACTTATAGAGCAAAAGCCTCTTGTTCAGGCTTATGTTGTGGATCAGGTTAGAGATAAGATGATCGGCGGTGAGGCTGCTATAGGAGTTATCTATTCAGGTGAGATGCTCTATGTTCAAAATGAGGTTGCAAAGGCCGGCGGAGACTTTGAACTTAAGTATGTGATACCTAAAGAGGGTACAAATGTATGGATTGATTCATGGGTAATTCCGAAGAATGCAAAGAATAAGGAAAATGCGGAGAAGTGGATAGACTTCTTAAACAGACCTGAGATTGCAAAGAAAAACTTTGAATATATTACATACCCTACACCTAACAAGGCTGCATATGATTTACTTGATAAGGATTTGCAGGACAATACGGCGCTCTTCCCGACAGATGATATGTTAAAGAACAGCGAAGTATTTAAATATCTCGGAGATGAGGGCGACAGCCTTTACAATGACCTTTGGAAAGAAGTGAAAGGAAACTAGAAAAGTACTGCCGTGGACTTAGTCCATGGCGTTTTTTATTGTGTTTACTTATGACCAAATTTGGTATATAATTTAGGCATAATTCGGAGGTGATATTATGCAGATTGTGCCTATGAGGGATTTGAAAGATACTGTGCAGATTGAGAAGAAATGTCAAAACGGCCCGGTATTTGTGACTAAAAACGGTTACGGAAAGCTTGTAGTTATGAACATGGAATACTACGAGTCTAAGATTGCTAAAATTGCAGAGGCTGATTTTATCAATGAAGGTATTGTGGATTTTGCAAATGAGAAAATAAATGATGGAAAAGAAGTAATGGAAAAATTGAAGGATAAATAGTTAAAATAATAGAAAATACTCCCACAGACTTAGTGTAGTCTGTGGGATGTTTTATAAATGTAAAGTTTTATTTGGTTTTAAACAAATCTTACCCTATCAGCGATATTTTCTTTTTCCTTAGGATCAGGTTCTGCAACAATTCCTCCAAAAGGCATTTGTGCGATTAACTTCCATGACTTAGGAACTTCAAACATTTCTTGCACAAGGTTGTCAATTACAGGATTATAGTGCTGTAAGTTTGCACCGATTCCAAGCTCTCTAAGACCTGTCCATATATTTATTTGCAGCATTCCGTTTGCTTGATTAGCCCAAACCGGAAAGTTATCTGCATATGTCGGGAACTTTTTTTGCAGTGCTCTCACAACTTCTTCATCATAAAAATAAAGTATTGTACCTGCTGCAGCCTTAAATCCGTCGATTTTTTCACGAGGGACCTTGCCATCAAAGGTATCAAATATTCTATCCCAAAGCTCATCCTGTTTCTTATCCATAACTACAAGTACACGAGCACTCTTCATATTAAAGGCATCAGGTATCAGTTTGGTGATCTCTTCAATGACCTTTTTGACTTCAGCATTTGATACCGGAAGTTTTTTGTTTAGATTATAGTAAGTCCTTCTTTGTTTTAAATTATCTATAAGTTTCATAAAATCTCCAATCTATTCCTATATAATAAACATGTATGCAATATGGAATGTCTGATTATTATAGTCTATTTTTTAATTATTTTAAAGTAAGATACTTTTAATATATAAAACCGGGTTTTTATTTTCGGTTTGTGATACAATATAGTTGTTACCATATATGTTGTTTGCATGGAATAAAGGAGGGAAGTATGGAGTTTATAAAAAGGCATAGAAGGTTTCTTATAAATACACTTATCTATATCATTTCTTTTGTTGTAATTGTTATTCCTATGGATATGTGGATATATAAGGGATTAAACCTTTATAGGCTGGGAAAAAGTGCGGTTTATGTTTTTGGAATATGGTTCGGCGTATCTGCAATAATTGCCGCTATAAATTATTATGAAAATAAGGATAATAAATGAAGGCGAAGATTTTATGTTTTAACTGACAACTCAGGAAGTTGAGGAACTTTCAAGGTGCAAAAATTTCACCTTGAACAGAGGCACCGGACGATGGAGTAATATTAAGTACAATCCTTATGCCTTTACTGAACAGGGGATTTATATGCTTATTACTGTATTAAAGTGTGACCTTGCATTAAGGCAAAGTAGAGCTTTAGTTCGTACTTTTAAACAAATAAAAGACTACATTGTAGAAAATCAAGAAATGTATAACAAGCTAACATGCGTAAAATTGACAAGTTCATTTATCTGAACATATAAAGCTTATATTAGAAAACATGTAATTTAATTAGGGAGTGTTTTGATGGAAAATTTGGAGAATAAAAAAATATACAGATTTAAAAAATTTTTAGGATTCTTGGGATTGTTAGGTTTTTTAGGATTTTTAGGATTTGTATTTGATAATGTAGCATTTTTTCATTTTTTTAGTTTTTATTGTTTTTTTTCATTTTTTTTTGTGAATGATACGCAGAGTATTAAGAATAAAGATGACAAAAGGCATACTTTATACAGAGGTATTTTGGCAGTTATATTTACAGCCAATATACTTATAACTAACAGTGGATATATTCATGATAAATACTCGGCTATGACTATTTTAATCAACGTAGCTTTTGCTATAGCCCTAATAGTGGATACTATTATTGTAAGAAGTTAAATGTAGTTGAAGTTGAGTTAGTGTTTATTGAGTTTGTGCTTATACAATAAAACACCGGCATGTCCGGTGTTTTATTGTTTTTAGCTCAGAGCCACATCAAGTGCCATCATCACTGTAAATCCGAAGGCAAATAATATAACTCCTATATTTGAATGTTCCCCTTCACTCATTTCAGGGATAAGTTCCTCTACTACAACATACATCATAGCTCCTGCCGCAAAGCTTAGAAGATATGGCATCACAGGGATAAAAATCTTTGATGCTCCAAGCATTATAAAAGCTGCAATAGGTTCTACCGCACCTGAGAGAATACCGTAGAACAGTGCTTTCATTTTGCTCTCTCCTTCAGCATGTAGTGGCATGGATATAATGGCACCCTCAGGGAAGTTTTGAATTGCAATACCCAGAGAGAGTGCAAGAGCGGCTCCTGCAGATATACCTATTGTTCCGTTTAAAAATCCTGCATATACTATACCGACTGCCATTCCCTCAGGTATGTTGTGAAGAGTTACTGCAAGTACCATCATAGTTGTTCTTGCAAGCTTGCTTTTTCTACCTTCAGCTTCATTTGCATACATATGTAAATGAGGAATTATATGGTCGAGACTCAGCAAGAATAAAGTTCCGAGCCAAAAGCCTATAAATGCCGGAAGAAAGCTGAGCCTGCCTGCACCGGATTCTTCCATTTGTTCAATAGCGGGAATTATAAGACTCCAGACGGATGCAGCTACCATAACACCTGCGGCAAAGCCTGTCAGTGCTCTTTGGACACTTCTGCTCAGTCCGTTTTTCATAAAAAGTACACCGGCCGCACCTAATGATGTACCTATAAAAGGAATAAGAATTCCTTGTATTGCTTCATATAACATAAATACACCTCCTATATTAGATTTATATAAATTTAATTGTACGCTATCGATATATACATATGATAACATTTATAAATACAAATGGCAATATATAAACTTAAAGAATGTATTACTGTATAAATGTTTTATAATAACTTATCTCACTTGATATGTTAAATCCCAAGTCTGTATATATTTTATAAGCAGGAGTATTTTCCAAAAGCAGCTGCAAATGAATCTTTGTTTTTCCTATATTCTTTAAAAATAAAAGGATAGCTCTCATAGAAAGTTTTCCAAGTCCTTTATTCTGAAACTCCTCATATATATTAAAACTGTGGAAATAAATATCACCAACATCAAAGTTAAAAGTATAAAAACTGAATGATCCTATTTCTTCATCCTTATAATAAATATAAAAAATGTCATCATCTTCCTCATAAATGTCGATATCGGATATCTCATTGCAGGAATATGTGGATAAGTCGAGTTCCATCATAGTTTCAGTACATTCATAGTCAAATGAAAGCTTTTTTGCACATTCAAGTGAAGGTGAATAGTTTCTTTCGCATATAAAAGAAAGCTCTGTACCGGCTTTCAAATCAGTATAAAGGTAGTCTAAAACAGCTTTAAAATAACCTTTTTTTCTGTTATTTACATCTGTAAAAGCTATTATCTCATAAATATCAGTATCTATTTCAAATAAAGCAAAAACAGACATAAGAATTTCACTTTCATAACAGAGATAATATACACATCTTTCATCACTGAAATCAAAATAAAGCGGAAGATGATGCTCCTTATCCTGGGCCTCAACTATGGAATTTATTTGATTTATCATATTTTCTGATAAATCTCTCGTTTTTATTATATTCATGGCAATCTCCAAGCGTGCATTTATTGAAATAATACGGGTATATGTGTTATACTTTTAAAAACATAATTATGCCCAAAGGGCTCTTAGGAGAAAATATGATTGCAAAACTTATTGAAAAAATCAAGCAAACAAATGCCCCTATATGTGTAGGTTTAGATCCGCTTATTTCGCATATACCGGATTATATACTAGATGAGAAGATAAAGAAATATGGAAAAACTACAAAGGCTATAGGAGAAGCTTTCTTTGAGTTCAACAAAGAGATAATTGACAAGACCTATGATCTTATTCCTTCAGTAAAACCTCAGATAGCTATGTATGAGGAGTTCGGTATAGAGGGAATGATTGCTTACCAAAAAAGTGTCGAGTATGCCAAGGAAAAGGGTTTACTTGTTATCGGTGATGCAAAAAGAGGAGATATAGGTTCAACTTCACTTGCTTATGCAAAGGCACATATCGGAGTAAGTGATGTATTGGGCGAAAAAATAGTAGGATTTGATACGGATTTTGTAACGGTAAATCCATATCTCGGTACAGACGGTGTGAAGCCTTTTATAGATGTATGTAACAGTGAGGATAAGGGTATATTTGTACTTGTAAAGACTTCAAATCCTTCAAGCGGTGAATTCCAGGATCAGCTTATAGACGGAACACCTCTTTATGAACTTGTAGCAAAAAAGACCTGTGAATGGGGTGCTATGAGCATGGATGGAAATTATTCAAATGTAGGCGCCGTAGTGGGTGCTACATATCCTAAGATGAGTGCAATACTTAGAGAAAAGATGCCGAATACTTTCTTCCTTGTTCCGGGATACGGTGCACAGGGAGGAACAGCCGAGGATTTAAAGCCATGCTTTAATAAAGACGGGCTTGGTGCGGTAGTAAACTCTTCAAGAGGAATCATAGCCGCATATAAGCAGGAAAAATATGCTTCACTTGAGTTTGGTGATGCGGCAAGAGCGGCTGTAAAGGATATGATAACAGATATAAACAGAGTTTTATAAAGAGAAGTGAAATGACAAAGATAATGGATAATGGGAAGGTACTTTCCCAGGACGAACTGAGTAAAGATATTTATTCGATTTGGATAAAGACAGATATAGCAAAGACCACAAAGCCGGGACAATTTGTAAATGTATATACAAAGGATCCTTCAAAGCTTTTACCAAGGCCTATAAGTATTTGTGAGGTAGGTAAAGACTCTATAAGGCTTGTGTACAGAGTTACAGGTGAAAATGCCGGAACAAAGGAATTTTCAAACTTAAAAACCGGAGATGATATCAAAGTTTTGGGGCCTCTTGGAAACGGTTTCCCTACAGATTCAAAGTCTACTATCCTTATAGGAGGAGGTATAGGAATACCCCCTATGCTTGAAACCGCAAAGCAGACAGAGGGTGAGAAGATAATTGTACTGGGATTTAGAGACAGTGATACTTTCCTTGCAAATGAACTTGAAAGCTATGGAAAAGTATATATTGCCAGTGAAGACGGAAGTATAGGCACAAAGGGTAATGTACTTGATGCAATAAGAGAAAATAACCTGAGTGCAAAAAGGATTCTTGCCTGCGGACCTACTCCGATGCTTAGAGCTGTAAAAAGATATGCGGCTGAAAATAATATAGAATGTTTCCTTTCATTGGAAGAGAAGATGGCATGCGGAATAGGTGCATGTCTTGCCTGCACATGTAAGTCAAGTGATATTGACAGCCACTCCAAGGTGAAAAATAAAAGAGTTTGTACCGAAGGGCCGGTATTTAATGCTTCGGAGGTGGAACTATGATAAATACAAAAGTAAAGATTGCAGGAGTGGAGTTTAAAAATCCTGTGACGGTTGCAAGCGGAACCTTCGGACATGGTGAAGAGTTTGCAGACCTTGTGGATATCAACAGACTCGGTGCGGTGACTACAAAGGGTGTTGCAAATATCCCATGGGAGGGAAATCCTACACCCAGAATTGCGGAAGTCTATGGCGGTATGTTAAATGCTATCGGACTTCAAAACCCGGGAGTTTATACATTTATTGAAAGAGATTTGAAATTCCTTAAAGAAAAGGATACAAAGATAATAGTAAATGTCTGCGGAAGAAGTGTTGAGGATTATATTGAAACCGTTGAAAGACTCTCAGATGAGGATGTGGATATGTTTGAAATCAATATATCATGTCCGAATGTATCACATGGTGGTATTGCTTTCGGTACAAATGTTGAGAGCGTCAGTGAGATTACAAAGCAGATGAAGGCTCATTCAAAGAAGCCTATTATCATGAAGCTTTCACCGAATGTTACAGATATAACAGAAATCGCAAGGGCCGCCGAGGCTGCAGGAAGCGATGCGCTTTCACTTATAAATACAATTACCGGTATGAAGATAGATATAAATAAGAGATGTTTTGCAATAGCAAATAAGACAGGCGGAATGTCAGGACCTGCCATTAAGCCGATTGCGCTCAGAATGGTATATCAGGTGGCAAATGCTGTTAAGATACCTATAATAGGTATGGGAGGTATATCTACTTTTGAGGATGCCATAGAATTTATGCTTGCAGGTGCTACAATGGTAAGTGTTGGAACCGCAAATTTTATAAATCCCAATGCAAGTATTGAGATAGCTGAAGGTATTGAGAAATATCTTGAAAATAACGGATTTAAAGATGTAAACGAGATTATAGGTTTGGTAAAATAAACCTTTGAATGGAGAATTTATGGAAAACTATAAAAAAGAATTTATTGATTTTATGATAGAATGTGAAGTTTTAAAGTTCGGTGATTTTGTGACAAAGAGCGGAAGAAAGACTCCGTTCTTTGTTAACACGGGATTTTACAGAAGCGGAGCACAGCTTAGTAAGCTCGGAAAGTATTACGCAAAGGCTATAAGAGGTGCTTTCGGTGATAAATTCGACATCCTTTTCGGGCCTGCATACAAGGGTATTCCTCTCAGTGTTGCAACATCGATGGCACTTAGCGAAGAAGGTGTGGATGTAAAATACTGTTCAAACAGAAAAGAAGTAAAAGATCATGGAGATACAGGCATTTTACTCGGTTCACCTATTAAAGACGGGGATAAAATCGTTATAATCGAGGATGTGACCACAGCGGGAACATCTATCGAGGAGACTTTACCTATTATAAAGGCACAGGGAAATGTAGATGTACTCGGTCTTGTAGTAAGTGTGGACAGATGTGAAAGAGGACAGAGTGAGAAGTCCGCACTTGTGGAGATAAGTGAAAAATACGGTATAAAGACTACAGCCATCGTTACAATGAATGAAGTTGTAGAGTATCTTTATAATAAAGAAGTGGGCGGAAGAATTATCATAGATGATAAATTAAAGGCCGCCATAGATGACTACTACAAGATTTACGGAGTAAAATAAAATCCGGCGGAGGAAAGATGGAAAAGACATATAAACTTATGAAATTCTGTGGTGGAGCAGGGATTGCTATCGGTGTGATAATGATAGTTGTAGGTGTTGCTACAGGTGTTATGTCCATTGTAAACGGAGCAAGACTGCTGGCAGGAAAGAAACATATAGAGTTTTAATATGAATAAACTTGGAACTAAGTTTAGATTCATAGGGATGATTTTTTTTATAATATATCTTTTGGTATTATGCTATTTTCTCTTTTTTGCTGAGGCATTTGGAAGAGGAATATCTTTTGAAGCACATGGTTACAATACCACACCTTTCTTTGAGATAAGAAGATATATTGATAATTTTGATAAACTTGGTATGATAACGGTGATGAATCTGGGGGGCAATGTACTCGCTTTCATGCCCTTCGGATTTTTCAGACCGATAATCGGCAGAAGAAAAAATGCATTTTTCAGGACTTTGATTCAGGGTTGTCTGTTTTCACTTATGGTGGAAGTTATACAGCTTTTGACCAATGTAGGAAGCTTTGATGTGGACGATATTATACTTAATACATTGGGAGTCTTTCTGGGATATATTATTTTTATTCTGTTTAAACTTATCATATGGAGACGGGAATGAGTTTTTTTAAAAAAAAGAGAATAGGAATTCCTTTTAGAAGAGAAGAAAATATTTTGGACTCCGACATATTTTTATCGGCAGAGGACAAGGTCAAGTTTGCTACAAGTAGAAAAGATATGGTCGACTATATGAGACGACCTTTTGCAAAGGATGCAAAATTTGCATTGTTTATGGATATAATTGCCGTGGTACTGCTTGTTTTTGCAGTAAGAAAAGTGATAGAAAATCAGGGTGCACCAAGTACCCAGGTATCGGCTTTTGCACTTTGTTCATTTCTGTTTGCGGCGGCGGGATTTTATTATTCGCTGAAATCTTTTAAACAGGGAACGGCCAGGAAATCACTTTCGGTGATTACTACAATAATTGGAGGAGTTTTATTTTTACTATGGTTTATGATATTTATTCTTGGGATAGCAGGCTGATAGTAGAGAGAATAAATTTGGCAATGGAGAGAATTTCTCAGATAAAATCTGAGAAAGATATCAGATTTGGTGAATTTTTCTTGAAACTCTCAAGCTTTTTGGAACAAGTAAATGATTTAAGAATAAAAAGAGATACGGGAGAGTTTGAAAAGCAAAGCTTTGAAGAACTTAATATATCTCAAAATGAACTTTTTTATGATTTAAAAGAGGAAAACTATGATAAATCCGTATACAATCCGGATGTATTGGAGAAGCTTTGTGACAAGGAGTTTGTGTCACCGCTTTTAAGCCTTTCTTTTGAGGTGAGGGCTGCACTTATAACAGTATTTGAGGGAGACCTTGAAGGATTTGTCAATATTTTGGAACTGTTTTTACAGGTATACGGTATATGCCTTGAGGGAGGAGATGCCAAGGAAGTCTCCGAGGCTATTTATTGGTATGCTTCAGACTATCTTGATATTACAGCAAGAAAAAAAATAATAGAAAGCTTCACTACTTCCAACAGATTTTTTTATAATATAATTATGAATGATGATCTGTCAGATCTGAGATATCTTTTTAAATTCGGAGAATACATCGGTGAAAACGAGATAAAAACCGCAAAATACCTTAATTCACTTGATATGGAGACTGTCAGACTGTGTGCAAAAACTTTTGTGGACGGATATAGGGACGGTTTTATTGCAATGCAAAAGGATATATCAAAGAGAAGTATTGTATCTTTGATATATCGCATCGGATTTGAGAGAATCGTAAAAGAAGCCGTTATACTCTTTGAAGATATGGGCTTTGAGGTGGTGCTTGACAGAAAGCCATACAGACTTGCTGATATGTCACATATCAGAAATAGAGGTATCTCCAGTGGCGGTGTAAACAGACAGTTTGAGTACGACCACAAGTATGATATGAATATCTTTACAAAGAAGGCATATCTTGACAGAAAATATGAGATAAGCAAGCAGACATTTGAAGAGATAAAGGAAAATATGGCACTCTACGGTGGACCTGCATTGATGGATGCATTCGGTGACACTGAATTTTTGCCTGTAAAGAAAACTTCTGCGAATTCATTTGTTGAAAAGCAGAATAATCTGATGAACAATTACAGAAATGATATGATGCTTTTACAGGATGAGTATATAGATACTTCAGGTACCGCATTCTGTATTATTGCATGGCCTCTTCCAAGTATTGCAAAGGAGCCGGAGGTTTATTCAAATATATTTGATGATACTATAAGAATAAATACTTTGGATGCCGGCAAATATAAAGAAGCGCAGCAAAAGATTATAGATGCCCTTGATAAGGCAGATACCGTAAGAATAATAGGAGGTAAGAATAATAAGACGGATCTTACCATAAAGCTGCATGAGTTAAAGGATCCTTCCAAGGAGACAAATTTTGAAAACTGTGGAGCGGATGTAAATATCCCGGTAGGTGAGGTTTTTACATCTCCTGTACTTGAAGGAACAAACGGTACACTTTTTGTTAAGGATGTTTTTTTGGCAGGATATCATTTAAAGAATCTTTGCATAACTGTAAAAAACGGTATGATAGAGGATTATATCTGTGAGAACTTTGAGACAAGAGATGACAACAGAAGAATGGTTGAAGATTCCATCTTAAAGGGACATAAGTCTTTACCTATGGGAGAGTTTGCCATAGGTACAAATGTGGTGGCTTATAATGTTGCAAAGAAGTATGACATTTTTGAAAAAATGCCTATTTTGATTGCTGAAAAAATGGGACCTCATTTTGCGTTCGGAGATACATGCTATTCACATGATGAAGAAAATGTTTCTTACAATCCTGACGGCAAGGCTATTATTGCCAGAGATAATGAATGCTCTATAAAGAGAAAGACAGATATCAAGAGCGCATATTTTAATTGTCATACGGACATTACTATCCCTTTGGTTGAGCTTGGGGATATTTATACAAATGAACCTGACGGTACAAATACTTATATCATCAAAGACGGCAGATTTGTGCTTGAGGGCAGTGAAATATTGAACGAATAAAGAAATCCATAGGCTTTGTTTTACAAATTATTTTGTAAAACAAAGCCTATGGTTGGTTATACAATAATATTATTTTTCACAATGGAGGTAAGTATGGTTGAGGTTGCTATAGTTATGGGAAGCGATTCGGATTTGAATGTTATGAGAGCCGCCGGAGATTTCCTAAAAGAGATGGGTGTGGAATATGAATATAATATCATTTCAGCACACAGAGAGCCCGACATTTTCTTTGCATGGGCAAGAGATTTAAAGAAAAGGGGAATCAAGACGGTAATAGCAGGTGCTGGAAAGGCGGCTCATCTTCCGGGAATGTGTGCGGCACTCACACCGCTTCCTGTAATAGGAGTACCGATAAAGACTTCGGATCTTGGCGGTGTGGATTCACTATACTCTATAGTTCAAATGCCGGGAGGAATCCCTGTAGCAACCGTAGCGATAAACGGAGCAAAAAATGCGGGAATACTTGCGACGAAGATACTTGCCTTAAGAAATGAAGAGCTTTTTGATAAACTTGAAAAATTCAGTGACAGCATGGCTAAAGAGGTGGAAGCCAAGGATAAAAGATTAAAAGATGTGGGAGTTGATACTTTTTTGAAAGGCTGATTCCTATAATTTCAGTTCTTTCTTCTTTGTATAGTTGTTTTTGTTTTGTATATTGGAGGTAATATGGATTACAAGAGTGCCGGCGTGGATATTGAAGCAGGTTATAAGGCGGTTGAGTTGATGAAGCAGCATGTAAAGGCTACTATGAGACCGGAAGTCCTTGGAGGACTTGGAGGTTTTTCAGGAGCGTTTTCTTTAAGTAAGATAAAGAATATGAAAGAGCCTGTTCTTTTATCCGGAACTGACGGAGTGGGAACAAAGCTTAAACTGGCTTTTTTAACGGATAAACATGACAGTATAGGTATTGACTGTGTAGCTATGTGTGTGAATGATGTGGCCTGTGCAGGCGGTGAACCGCTGTTTTTCCTTGATTATATAGCCTGTGGAAAAAACGATCCCGAAAAAATAGCAACTATTGTAAAAGGTGTGGCGGACGGATGTATACAGTCGGGAGCAGCACTTATAGGTGGTGAAACTGCAGAAATGCCGGGATTTTATCCTGTAGATGAATACGATTTGGCAGGCTTTTGTGTGGGTGTTGCCGACAAATGCGATCTTATTGACGGAAAAGATTTAAAGGCAGGAGATGCTTTGATAGGTATTGCTTCAAGCGGTGTACATTCAAACGGATTTTCTTTGGTAAGAAAAGTTTTTGATATGACAAAGGAAGCCTTGGATACCTATTATGATGAACTTGGGAAAACTTTGGGAGAAGCACTTTTGGCACCTACAAAAATATATGTGAAGGCACTTAAAGCTGTAAGAGATAAAAACATAAAGATAAAAGCCTGCTCACATATTACAGGTGGAGGATTCTATGAAAACATTCCGAGAATGCTTATTGAAGATACTAAAGCTGTGGTAAGAAAAGACTCCTATGAAATACCGGCTATATTCAAACTTATTGCAAAGACAGGTGATATCAAAGAAGAGATGATGTACAATACCTTCAATATGGGACTCGGAATGGTGATAGCCGTTGATAAGTCTGATGTATCAAAAACGCTTGAAGCACTGAAGTCTTCAGGAGAGTCGGCATATGAAATCGGATATATAGAAAAAGGAACAAAGGGAATAGAGCTTATATAAAGGAGCAACTATGTTTGATATTGTATGTCTGGTTTCGGGAGGCGGAACCAATCTTGCCGCAATTATAAAAGCAATAGAAGAAAAACGGATAAAAAATGTAAGAATAAAAGCCGTTATATCAAATAACGGTGATGCATATGCCTTGGAGAGAGCAAAAAATGCAGGAATAGATGCAAAATGTATCTCACCTAAAAACTTTTCAAACAGAGATGAGTTTAATAAGGCATTACTTGATGAACTGAAAATGCTTAATCCGGATTTGATAGTACTGGCAGGCTTTTTGGTAAATATATCGGAGGATATAGTAAAAGCTTTTCAAAATAAGATAATAAATATTCATCCTTCCTTGATTCCCAGTTTTTGTGGTAAAGGCTACTATGGACTGAAAGTTCATGAGGCTGCATTAAAAAGAGGGGTTAAGGTAACGGGAGCCACAGTACATTTTGTTGATGCCGGAATAGATACCGGCAGGATAATAATTCAAAAGGCCGTGGATGTTCACCCGAAAGATGATGCAAAGTCATTACAGAAGAGGGTGATGGAAGAGGCTGAATGGATTATTTTACCTGAGGCTATTGAAAAAATTGCAAATGGAGAGAGCTTATGAAGATTTTAGTAGTAGGTGGAGGCGGCAGAGAGCATGCCATAGTTAAGAAATTATCCGAGAGCAAAAAAAGACCTGAAATTTATGTGACTCCGGGTAATGCAGGTACGGAAGATATTGCAACAAATGTGGCAATATCGGTTATGGATTTTAAAGCTCTGACAGACTTTGCAAAGAAAGAAAAAATAGATTTAACGATTATCGGAATGGATGATCCGCTTGTAAAAGGTATAGTGGATTGCTTTGAAGCCGAAGGACTTAGAGTATTCGGACCGAGAAAAAATGCCGCCATACTTGAAGGTTCAAAGGCTTTCTCAAAAGACCTTATGAAAAAGTATGATATACCTACAGCCGGATATGAAAACTTCAGTGACCCGAAAGAGGCCATGAAGTATCTTGAAAATGTCAAATACCCTATAGTACTTAAGGCTGATGGTTTGGCACTTGGAAAGGGTGTGTTGATTTGTAAGGATAAGAGTGAGGCAATATCGGGAATAGAGGAGCTGATGACCAAAAAATCCTTTGGAGATGCCGGAAATACCATCGTTATAGAAGAATTCTTAGAGGGAAGAGAAGTCAGCGTACTGTCTTTTGTTGACGGAAAGCACTATGCACTTATGACTTCGGCACAGGATCATAAAAGAGCCAAGGACGGTGATGAGGGACTTAATACCGGAGGTATGGGAACTTTCAGTCCAAGTCCTTTTTATACTGAAGAAATAGATAAGTATTGTAGGGAACATATTTATCAAAAAACTGTGGATGCTATGAGAGCCGAGGGCAGAGAGTTTAAAGGTATAATTTTCTATGGACTGATGCTTACAGATAAAGGGGTGAAGGTACTTGAGTACAATGCAAGATTCGGAGACCCGGAAACTCAGGTAGTACTTCCGAGAATGGAAAATGATATCATAGATGTTTTTGAAGCCTGTATTGACGGAACTTTGGATAAAATCGAGCTTAAATTTGAGAACAATGCCGCAGTTTGCGTTGTACTGGCAAGTGAAGGCTATCCGCTTGAATATGAAAAGGGAAAAAAGATAAGCGGATTTGAAAATTTTAAGGACAGAGACGATTTATACTGCTTCCATGCAGGTACAAAAAGGGACGGAGCTGATATAGTTACAAACGGAGGCAGAGTCCTTGGAATTACCGCCAAGGCAGCCACGCTGAAAGATGCAAGAAAAAAGGCTTATGAAGCAACAAAACTTGTGGATTTTGAAAACAAGTATATGAGAAATGATATCGGTATAAGTATACTTGACAACGATTGACACAGTAGTTTGTATTTGTTAGACTAATGAGAAAAAAGTAATAGAAACTGCATTGAATCGCAGAGACGTTCAATGTGTATCCGGCAAAAAAGGAGAAAAACCATGGCAAGGATCATAGGTGAAGGCATCACATTTGATGATGTACTATTGCAACCGGCATATTCAGAAGTTATAGGAAATCAAATTGATATTTCTACATATTTAACAAAGAATATTAAATTAAATATTCCTTTGATGAGTGCAGGAATGGATACTGTTACAGAACATAGAATGGCTATAGCTATGGCCAGACAGGGCGGAATCGGAATTATTCATAAAAATATGAGTATTGAAGAGCAGGCACAGGAAGTTGACAAGGTAAAGAGATCGGAAAACGGAGTTATTACGGATCCTTTTTATCTTTCGCCTGAGCATACACTTTCAGATGCCAATGAGCTGATGGCAAAGTATAGAATCTCAGGAGTTCCGATAACGGAAGGGAAAAAGCTTGTAGGTATTATTACAAATCGAGATTTGAAATTTGAAGAAGATTATACAAAGAAAATATCCGAGTGCATGACAAGAGAGAATCTGGTTACGGCACTTGAAGGTACTACTTTGGATGAGGCCAAGAAGATATTGGCACATGCCCGTGTGGAGAAGCTTCCTATAGTGGATAAGGACGGCAATCTTAAAGGGCTTATTACAATAAAAGATATAGAAAAGCAGATAAAGTATCCTAATTCAGCAAAGGATTCTCAAGGGAGACTGCTTTGCGGAGCGGCACTCGGAATTACAGGAAATGTACTTGAAAGATGTGAAGCCCTTGTAAATGCAAAGGTGGATGTTGTGGTACTTGATTCAGCACATGGACATTCCAAAAACGTAATTGACTGTATAAAGGCAATTAAGGAAAAATATCCGGATCTACCTGTTATAGCCGGAAATGTGGCAACGGGTGCGGCAACAAAAACGCTTATTGAAGCGGGAGCGGACTGTGTAAAGGTCGGCATAGGACCGGGTTCTATATGTACCACGAGAGTTGTTGCAGGTATAGGTGTACCGCAAATCAGTGCAATAATGAATTGCTATGCTGTGGCAAAGGAGTATAATATACCTATAATTGCAGATGGAGGAATCAAATTTTCAGGTGATATTACAAAGGCATTGGCAGCAGGCGGAAATGTATGTATGATGGGTTCACTTTTTGCAGGATGTGATGAATCACCGGGAGACTTTGAATTGTATCAAGGTAGAAAATATAAAGTATACCGTGGTATGGGTTCTCTTGCGGCTATGGAAAAAGGCAGCAAGGACAGATATTTCCAGACAGATGCAAAAAAACTTGTACCTGAGGGAGTAGAAGGAAGAGTGGCATATAAGGGACTGGTGGAAGACACCGTATTCCAGCTGCTTGGAGGACTCAGATCGGGTATGGGATATTGTGGGGCGAAGGATATAAAGACTCTTCAGGAAACTTCGGAATTTATAAAAATAAGTGCCGCATCCTTAAAAGAGAGTCATCCTCATGATATACATATAACAAAAGAAGCACCGAACTATTCATCGGAAGATAACTAAAAAATAAACATAAGGGGGAAACAAGATGAATGCAACATTAGTAGTTATGGCGGCCGGCATCGGCTCAAGATTTGGCGGAGGCATAAAGCAATTGGCACCTGTGGGACCAAACGGTGAGATTATTATGGATTATTCCATATATGATGCAAAGGAAGCCGGATTTAATAGAGTTGTATTTATAATCCGTCACGATTTGGAGAAGGATTTTAAAGAAATCATCGGGGACAGAGTAAAGAAATATATAGATGTGG
The DNA here is from genome assembly GCF_033242365.1 of Lachnoanaerobaculum sanguinis. Lineage (NCBI taxonomy): Bacteria > Bacillati > Bacillota > Clostridia > Lachnospirales > Lachnospiraceae > Lachnoanaerobaculum > Lachnoanaerobaculum sanguinis. The sequence continues at coordinate 45,619 of NZ_BTHK01000003.1, read as the reverse complement.
ATTATGCTTTTCAGGATCTTAACGATTTGCCGGAAGGATTTGAATGTCCGAAAGAAAGAAGCAAGCCGTGGGGAACCGGACAGGCTTTGCTTTCTGTAAAAGGCATTGTAAATGAGCCGTTTGTAGTAATAAATGCGGATGATTATTACGGAAAAGAAGGCTTTAAAGTAATATATGACTATATGGCAAATAAGATGGACAAAAACAGTAAAAAACTTGATCTTTGTATGGCAGGCTTTGTACTTAAGAATACTCTTTCAGACAATGGCGGAGTTACAAGAGGAGTATGTAAGGCCGATGCAAACAATAAGCTCGCCGATGTGACCGAGACTTTTGAGATTGAGCTAAAAGACGGGGTTTTAAATGCTGTTGATGAAAACGGTAATAAAAGAGATGTAAATCTTGATGATATCGTTTCCATGAATATGTGGGGACTTACACCTGAATTTCTTGATATTTTGGAAGAAGGTTTTCCGAAGTTTCTCGGCAGCATGACAAATGAGTTGAAAAATGAGTACTTATTGCCATCGGTAATAGATGAGGCTATCAAAGCCGGCAAAATAAGTGTGGAAGTATTAAAGAGCCATGACAAGTGGTTTGGAGTAACATATAAGGAAGATAAGGAGATTGTTGTTAATTCAATAAGAGCCTTAGTAGATAAGGGAGTGTATCCTGACAAAATTTTTAATTAAGAGGAATTTATGACAAAGCTTAGAACATTGATAATGGGTCATAAGAACCCGGATACGGATTCAATCTGTGCGGCTATAGGTTATGCCGATCTAAAGTCAAAAACTGAAGAGGGGGAGTTTTCACCAAGGCGTGCCGGCGAAATCAATGAGGAAACCAAATTTGTACTTAATTACTTCAAGGTTAAACCGCCTAAGCTTACTGAAAGTGTAAAAACTCAAGTAAAAGATGTTGAGATAAAGCATACAAAGGGTGTTGATAAGAATATATCATTTAAAAAAGCCTGGGGACTTATGCAGGAACTTGATGTAGTGACTTTACCTGCTGTAAACAGTGAGGGTGATCTTGAAGGAATAATATCGGTCAGTGATATTGCAAATTCATATATGAATATATATGACAGCAGAATTCTTGCAAAAGCAAATACAAGATATTCAAATATTATAGAAACAATTGAAGGAACTTTGGTAGTGGGTGATGACAAGGCCTATTTTAATTCAGGTAAAGTAGTTGTTGCAGCAGCAAATCCGGATATGATGGAATACTATATAGAAAAGGATGATCTTGTAATACTTGGAAACAGATATGAGATGCAGCTTTGCGCCATTGAGATGGGTGCGGCCTGTATTATAGTTTGTGAGGGTGCAGGTGCATCCATGACTATAAAGAAGCTTGCAAAGGATCATGGAACCACTATAATTACTACGGCCTATGATACATTTACCGTAGCAAGACTTATAAATCAGTCAATGCCTATAAATTACTTTATGAAAACCGAGAATCTTATAACATTTGAAAATGAGGATTATCTGGACGAAATAAAGGAAGTAATGGCGACTGTAAGACATAGAGACTTCCCTATACTTGATAAAAACGGGAAATATCTCGGAATGTTTTCAAGAAGAAACCTTCTCGGTGCCAAGGGTAAGAGAGTAATTATGGTGGATCATAATGAAAAGAGTCAGGCGGTGGACGGTATAGAACATGCAAATGTACTTGAAATAATAGACCATCACAGACTGGGTACCGTGGAAACTATAGGGCCTGTTTATTTCAGAAATCAGCCCCTCGGATGTACATCTACAATTATTTATCAAATGTACCATGAAAAAGGGGTTGAGATTCCAAAGCAGATTGCAGGTCTTCTTTGTTCCGCTATTATATCGGATACTTTACTTTTCAGATCACCTACATGTACTGAAGTGGATAAGGCTGCAGGCCTTGACCTTGCAAGAATTGCAGGTATTGATATAGAAAAGTATGCAAACCAGATGTTTGCTTCGGCAAGCAATCTTACAGGTAAGACCGATGAGCAGATTTTCCATCAGGATTATAAGACATTTGCACTTGGGAAAATTAATATAGGAATAGGACAGATCAGTTCCTTGAATGAGGAAGAGCTGAGCGATATTGAAAACAGACTCCTGCCATTCCTTGTAAAGCTTCATGAAAACAGTGCCGAGGATATGATGTTCTTTATGCTTACCAATATATTGGAACAGTCAACAAGACTTATATGTGTCGGTTCAGGCGCGATGGCTCTTGTAATGAAGTCATTCAGAATTGAAGAAGGTGTTTATGAGATAAATGATTCAGGTGTAATAGAGCTTGCTTCGGTGGTTTCAAGAAAAAAACAGCTTGTACCAAGCCTTGTAATAGGAATACAGATGTAGGAGAGATATGGGAAAAAAAACTAACATTACATTAATCGGTATGCCTGCATCAGGTAAGTCCTCAGTTGGCGTGGTTTTGGCCAAAAGACTTGGTAAAAAGTTTGTAGACACCGATATCGTTATTCAGGAAAAATATGGAAAGCTCTTAAAGGAACTTATAGAAGAGCATGGTGATGAAGGTTTCAGAGAAATTGAGGACGAGGTAAATGCCGGATTGGATTTAGACAATAGTATCATATCGCCGGGAGGCAGTGTGGTATATGGTGAAAAAGCCATGCAGCATCTAAAAGAAATCAGTGTAATAATATATCTGGAACTTTCATATACCGCAATAAAGTCAAGACTTGGGGACTTAAGAGAAAGAGGAATCACCTTAAAAGAAGGACAAAGTTTAAAGGATCTTTATCTTGAAAGAGTTCCGCTTTATGAAAAGTATGCCGATATTACAGTCAATGAGATGAAAAAATCATTGGCAAAGACTATTGATGAAATCTGTGAGAGATTGGGTGAAAAGCCGAAAAAGAGAAGAAATTTCAAGAGTAAGAGAGTTCCTTTCGCACCAAAAGATAAGCAGGAAAAAAATCCGTCACATAAGAGCGGTACGGCTAAGAGTATCAAAGATAAAATTATCAAAGACAAGAATACTAAAGACAAGAACTCTAAAGACAAGAACTTTAAAGATAAGAACTTTAAAGACAGATTCAGTAGAGAAAAATCCGATATAGCGAATAACAATAAAGCTAAAACAAACAATATTCAAAGAAAAAATATAAAGAAACACTTTAAGAAAAATGAGAATTGATTTTAAACCCGGAAATATGCTATACCCCGTACCGGTGGTAATGGTAAGTTGTGCAGACTCTGAAGGAAGAAGCGATATAGTTACTGTGGCGTGGACAGGTACAATATGTACCAATCCTCCCATGGTTTATATTTCTCTTAGACCAAGCAGATATTCATATGATATAATAAAAAAGTCCGGAGAATTTGTTATAAATCTTACAAATGAAAAACTGGCAAAAATAGCGGATGAATGCGGAGTAAAATCAGGCAGAGATATTGATAAATTGAAAGTATTAAAGATAGAGCAGTTGCCATCAAAGGTGGTAGCTGCTTCATCTATTAAAGAAAGTCCGGTTTGCATTGAATGTAAAGTTGAAGATATTATTGAGCTTGGTTCACATCATATGTTTATAGCAAAGGTGGTTGCGGTAAACGTAGATGCAAAATATATGGATGAAAAAAACAAATTTGACCTGACAAAAGCTGACATGGTAGTATATAATCATGGAGAGTATATTGGACTTTCAAAGGTACTTGGTACCTTTGGTTATAGTGTAAGAAAGAAAAAAATAAGAAAATAAGGTAAACTTGGGAGGCATCTTTTGAATAATATTAAATTTAACGATATAAAGCACATATATTTTTGCGGTATAGGCGGTATAAGTATGAGCGGACTTGCAAGAGTACTCTTTGAAAAGAACTTTGAAGTGAGCGGCTCGGATACAAAGGCGAATAACAGAACAAAGGATCTTGAAGACAGAGGTGTAAAGATATTTGTAGGTCAAAAAAAAGAGAATATCAGTGATGATATAGATTTGTTTGTATATACTGCCGCCATACATAAGGACAATCCTGAGTTTATTGCGGCTAAAGAAAAGAATATAAAAATGATGACCAGAGCTGAGCTTCTCGGCTATGTAATGTCAAAATTTAAAGAGAGTATAGCAATAAGCGGTACACATGGAAAGACTACAACAACTTCCATGTTGTCATATATATTACTGGATACAAAGCTTGACCCTACAATATCTGTAGGAGGTATCGTAAAGAAGATAAAAGGAAATATTTATATAGGCAAGGGAGACACATTCGTTACAGAAGCCTGCGAATATACCAACAGTTTCCTTGAGTTATATCCTACAGTAGGCGTTATATTGAATATCGAAGAGGATCATCTGGACTTTTTTAAGGATTTGAATGAGATCAGAGACTCTTTTAAGAATTTTGTAAAAAATACAAGCCCTAAGGGTTGTATAATAATAAACGATAAGATTACAAATAACAGAGAGATTACACAAGGGTATGAAGGTAATATAGTAAGATACGGAACAGAAAACAGTGACTGCTATGCTACAAATATAAGATATGACGCTTTGGGTTATCCTACATTTGACCTTGTACATAAAGAAGAGACATATGAGGATGTAAAGCTTTGTGTAGGAGGAAATCACAATATATACAATGCCTTAGCGGCTATTTGTGTTGCCTTTGAACTTGGAGTAAGTATCGAAGATATAAGAAAAGGACTTTCGGAATTTAAGGGTGTGGACAGAAGATTTGAGGTCAAAGGAAAACTTGACGGCATCACAATAGTTGATGACTATGCACATCACCCAAGTGAGATATCGGCTACATTAAATATTGCAAAGAGATATCCTCATGACAGACTTGTAGTGGTATTCCAGCCACATACATATACCAGAACAAAGGCGTTTTTTGATGAATTTGCCAACGCATTAAAAAATGTGGATGAAGTTATAATTGCAAAAATTTATCCTGCAAGAGAGACTGACAATCTCGGTATGAGTTCAAATCTTCTATCAAAAAGAATAAATGAACTGGGTGGAAATTCTACAAGTTTTGAGACTTTTGATGAGATAGAAAATTATCTGTTGGAGGATTTGAGAAAGGGTGATTTACTGATTACCATGGGTGCCGGAGATATATTAAGAGTGGGCGAGTTTTTACTTGGGAAATAATTTATAAAGATATAGATTTAAGACAAAGGGAGAGCTATGAAGTACGAATTTTTAAAGGCAGATATAACAAGCATTGTAAGTTTGCCGTCAGAATTTATAGATAAATACATGCTAAAGGCAAACGGTGATTATATAAAGGTATACCTTTTTATGTTGAGAAATGCCGACAGACTGATAAATCCCGAAATCATAGCCGATGCCCTTGAACTTACTATAAAGGATGTTGAAAGAGCTATAGCATACTGGTGCAAGAGCGGAGTGCTGATAGAAAAGGCTGAGAATATAGGTAAGCTTGGAAACGGCGACGACTTTGAAGAAGTTCTTATTACAAAGGGAATGCCTTCAAAAGAAGAACTTGAGGAAGCAAGACGTATTCTGACGGCGGCAAAAGAAGTATATAAAAGAAGAGAAATGCTTGAAGCCGGTATGGGAGCGGAAACATTAAAAGAGAATAATGTCAAATCGGAAAGCTCTGATGAAGCAAAAAAATTAAAAGAAAGCGATTGTGAAGCGCCTGATTTGACCAAAAATACTGATGTAGAGAATAATTCCGAGAGCGAAGTAAAGGCTGAGATACCTGAAGAAAAACCGGAGCCGCCAAAGCTTCCTGACAGAAGTCTGGTGGATTTGACCAAGCTGAAAGGCGATGAAGATTTTCAGGAACTTGTATTCTGCGTGCAGACATATACTGAAAAGATATTTACCCCTACAGATACTGAAAAGCTCGCATATCTTTATGATGTTGTGGGTATGTCAAAGGACTTACTTGAATACATAGCGGAAGTTTCAGTGCAAAAAGGTAAAAAGAGTATAAACTATATTGAAAGAGTGGCACTTTCATTCCATGAAAAAGGTATTACTACTGTGGAGGAAGCCAAAGAGGACAATGTAAAATATTTCAATGAAAATAAAGCCGTGTTAAAGGCATTCGGAATATATGACAGAGTTTTGGCACCTGTTGAATTAAGATTTGTTAAAAAGTGGTTTGATGAGTACGGTTTCAGCACTGAAATAGTGGTAGAAGCCATCAGCAGAACAGTACTTAACACATCATCACAGAGTTTTTCATATGCCGACGGTATACTTACAAGATGGCATAATGAGAATGTGCGTACACTTTCAGATATAAAGGCACAGGATGAAAAACATGATGAGAAGGTAAAGGCGGCTCCGAAAACTTCAAATACCTCTTCCGGGTCTAAGTTCAATAATTTTGAACAGAGGAATGACAATATTGATTCCGATATGCAGGACAAGTTTTTAAATGAGTTGAACAATTTATAGTTTGGCTTAAAGGAGATATATGGCTATAGATAATTCCTCATATAATGCAATAATGAGAGAATATGAAAATATAAGAGCAAATAACAGAGCCGCACAGGTCAGAAGAATAGAAGAGGTATATGAAAAGATACCTGAAATGAAGGAATTAAACGATTCCACAGGAAGTGTGGCCGTTTCCAGATATAAAGAAAGCTTGAAAACGGGAAAATTGTCAATAAATGATTTAAAAAAAGATATTGACGGAATTAAAAATAAAAAGGAAGAACTTTTGTGTTCCGCAGGCTTTCCGAAAGATTATATGGAAATAACATATGATTGTAAAGACTGTAAGGACACAGGATATGTTGAGGAAAAAAAATGTCATTGCCTTCAGTTAAGGATAAGGAAACTTCTGTATGCTCAATCAAATCTTGAAAATATATTAAGTAAAGAAAATTTTGAAAATTTCTCATTTGATTATTATGATAATAAAACAATACTTCCGGGGCAGAATATGACAAATGCCGCCTACATGGAGGGTGTAAAAAGGTTTTGTGAGAAATTTGCGGACAAATATTTTAAAATAAACGGAAGCAAAAATGCGGTTGATACGGCTTCCGACGAAAATGACAGAAGAAATATTATATTCAGCGGTAATACCGGTGTAGGCAAGACCTACTTAAGCAATTGTATAGCCAAGGTATTACTTGACAGATATTATTCTGTAATATATCTCAGTGCAAAAGAACTTTTTGAAGCACTGGTAAAGGTAAAGATGGAAAAAAGTGAGGATCAAAAATATTTGCTCCTCATTGAAGAAGTGTATGAAAGTGATATGCTTATAATTGACGATCTCGGAACGGAACTTTCCAATCACTTTACAACTACCGAATTTTTCCATATAATAAACCGTAGGGTTAACACCGAAAAATCTACTATAATATCTACTAATCTCAGTCTGGATGAAATGAGAGACATATACAGTGAGAGAGTTACTTCAAGAATAAGAAAAAGTTTCATGTATATCAGATTATTTGGAAATGATATTAGAGCAAAGCTGTAATGGAGGGAAAATGCTGTACGAAGATAAAAAAATTGATTCTATTCCTGTAGGTCCTTTGGGACTTATACCTCTTAAAGGAATGGAGGATTTTACAAAAAAAGTAAATAATTACCTTGTAGAGTGGCGTAAAGAGAGAGAAAGTGAGCATAAGGATACACTTTTATTCTCAGAGTATGAGAAAGAAGATTATATTATAAAATCAACCATCTCAAGATTCGGCTCGGGTGAGGCTAAGGGAACCATAGAGGAATCTGTAAGAGGTGATGATTTATATTTGCTTGTGGATGTATGTAATTATTCCATGACCTATTCACTGTCAGGAAAAATAAATCATATGTCACCGGATGATCATTTCCAGGATCTTAAAAGAATTATTGCGGCAATAGCGGGAAAGGCAAGAAGAATAACTGTTATAATGCCTTTCTTATATGAGAGCCGTCAGCATAAAAAGACCGGAAGAGAGTCTTTGGACTGTGCACTGGCATTACAGGAACTCACAAATATGGGTGTCGACAACATCATTACATTTGATGCGCATGATCCGAGAGTACAAAATGCCATTCCTTTAAAGGGATTTGAGACTGTGCAGCCGATTTATCAGTATACAAAGGGACTTCTAAGACATTTCCCGGATTTACAGGTTGATTCGGATCATATGATGATTATTTCTCCTGATGAAGGCGGAATGAGAAGAGCGATATATTTTGCAAATATGCTTAAGCTTGATGTAGGTATGTTCTACAAAAGAAGAGATTATACAAAGGTGGTTGACGGAAGAAATCCGATTATAGCACATGAATTTTTGGGTTCGGATGTTGAAGGTAAAGATCTTGTAATTATTGACGATATGATATCTTCAGGTGAGAGCGTTCAGGAAGTTGCTAAGGAACTTAAAAAGAGAAAGGCAAAAAGAGTCTTTGTATGTGCCACTTTCGGACTGTTCACCAACGGCTTTGCAAAATTTGATAAATATTATGAGAACGGTATTATCGACGGTATATTTACAACAAACTTAGTGTACCAGTCACCTAATCTTTTAAGCAAACCTTATTACTACAACGTTGAGATGAGTAAGTATGTGGCTCTTATTATCGACAATTTGAACCATGATTCTACTATAAGCGGTCTTTTGACACCTACAAACAGAATCAACAATTTACTTGAGAAGGTAAAGAATAACAAATAGGATATAAGGTTTGGGTTATGAGAGTAGTTATATGTGATGATAATCCAATAGAACGAAAGAATTTGTTAGAAATCACTACACACATATCAAAGTCGGAGGACCTTGATACGGAATTTGAGGTGTTTGAGAGCGCCAAGCAGATGTTATTTGAAGTGGAAGATAAACTTGAGCTTATTGATGTAATGTTTCTGGATATAAATATGCCGGGAATTGACGGTATGGAGGCGGCATCAAAACTTCGTTCAAACGGATATATCGGAGAGATAGTATTCACCACAGTTTCAAAGAATCATATGTTGGGAGCTTTTGACGTCAGAGCCTTCAACTATATTGTGAAAGGTGAGACTGACGGTGCAAAGACGGTAAAGATAATAAAGGATGTTTTTAAAACGGCGTCAGAAAAATCAAAAGAGTATATGCTCTTTACCGGCATCGGTGAATATAGGAATATCGCGATAAATGATATAAAATATTTTGAAGTTAGAGGAAAAATAATAACCGTGTACTACGGCAGTAAAAGTTTTGAGTTTATTTCAACAATAGGAAAACTTGAAAACCTGCTGTTTACAAAAGGTTTTTTAAGAGTGCATAGATCATTTTTAGTTTCATTGCAACATATAAAGAATTTCACTTATGAGGAAATCACGTTGATAGACAACACGGAAATTCCGGTGGGAAGAAAGTACTACAGTGGACTTAAGGAAGCGATGAAAGAAAATGCAATAGGGTGATTAAATGAAGAAAAAATATAAAGCAATGTGTGCTATGTCATTGGCACTGACGACCGCCTTTATATCGGTAAACGGTGTAGGTGTTCTAAAAGGCAATGCGACAACTGTCGGAGCTGCATATGTAGACATGACAGGTATTCAAAATAACGGAGGTTTACATGGCTCAAACGCAGGGTATGTTGAAACCTCAGTCGGAATAGATGAAAGCAACTATGGAGAGTGGATAATTGAAAGAGAGCCTACATATGAGCAGGACGGGTTAAGAAAAAGAGAATATGTCGCTTCGGACGGTACATTTTATGTACAGTATGAGACTATTCCAAAGCTGACTGTGCCGCCGGTGCCCTCAGATCCGAGACCGGAGCCTACAAGGCCTTCAGATTCGGGAGAGGGAACAAGGCCTTCAATACCGGATAAAAATATTTCCACAAAATCCAATGCAAATAAATCTTTTGGACATTCATCGGGAAAAAAGAAAAGAATTGAAAGTTCGGAAAGTTCAAAAAAAGGTACAAAAGCCTCTCAGAGCGGCAATGACAATTCGGACTCCAAGAACTCGGCAAATAATGTAGAACCGACCGAAAGCTCCACGCAAAAGGTTGAAACTGCAAAGCAGCCGGAAAATAAATCAGGTCATAAACATAAAAGAAATGATAATGACAGTGTGAGTAAATCTGAAGTTGACAAAAATGTTAAGACTGAGGTAAATACCGACAGTACAATTACAGATAATGCAACTGAAAACAATACGTTCACAAGCCTTCCCGATATTACTGAAACTTTGACTGAAATAAACAACAATGAAGTTATTAATGAAACTGTTGAAGCTTCAACAAATGCGGATGAAAGTATAGAGGAAAACAGTTCAACTGATAAAAGCTTTAACAGATATGACGGTGCTACACTTTTGGCTGCAGGTGCGTATGCATGGTGGATTGCAATTGTATTATTACCGATGATAAATGCGGTTAAATGGATAAATAAAAAGAGAAGAGAAAAATCGAGGGGCAATGTTAATAAGAAATATAATTGAGATTGCATTAATTATTATATTATTCATTGTAGGCATCGTGGTATATTTGTATTTAAAAAGAAGGATAAATGATGCCGAATCTGATTTGGTAATCAGAAAGAAAAAAGAAATAAAAGAAGATACAGAGGATTAAATAAAAATGGCTAAAGAAAAAAAGCTTGTAGAAGAAATTACTTCCATGGAGAAAGACTTTGCGCAATGGTATACAGATATTGTGCTTAAGGCGGAGCTTGTTGACTATACAAGTGTAAAGGGTTGTCTTGTAATAAGACCTGCCGGTTATGCGATATGGGAAAACATGAAAAATGAGATAGACAGAAGATTTAAAGAGACAGGCATTCAAAACTGTTATCTGCCTATGTTCATACCTGAGAGCCTTTTACAAAAAGAGGCGGACCATGTTGAAGGCTTTGCACCTGAGGTTGCATGGGTAACTCATGGTGGAATGGAGGAGCTTGAGGAGAGACTCTGTGTCAGACCTACATCGGAAACATTATTCTGTGACTACTACTCAAAGGTTGTAAAGAGTTATAGAGATCTTCCGCAGCTTTTAAATCAGTGGTGTTCCGTAGTAAGATGGGAAAAGACAACCAGACCTTTCCTTCGTTCAAGAGAGTTTTTATGGCAGGAGGGACATACGGTTCATGCCACAGCCAAGGAAGCTCATGACAGAACTGTACAGATGCTTGAAGTATATGCGGACTTCTTTGAAAAGGACTTGGCTATCCCTGTTATAAGAGGTATAAAGACCGATAAGGAAAAGTTTGCCGGAGCTGAGGCAACCTATACCATAGAGGCACTTATGCATGACGGTAAAGCTTTACAGTCAGGTACCAGTCACTACTTCGGAGACGGCTTTGCAAAGGCATTCGATGTAACGTTTACAGATAAGGACAATCAAATCAAGCCTGTTTTTGAGACCTCATTCGGTATGACTACAAGAATAATAGGCGCTGTTATAATGGTACATGGTGATGACTCAGGTCTTAAGTTACCACCTCATATAGCACCGGTTCAAGTAAATATCATACCTGTAGCCGCACATAAGGAAGGTGTACTTGAGGCGGCTAATGCGCTTAAAGACAGACTGTATGCTGCAGGTGTAAGAGTAAAGCTTGATGACAGCGAGAAGAGTCCGGGATTTAAGTTTGCCGAGTCTGAGATGAGAGGTATACCTCTTAGAATTGAAATCGGACCGAAGGATATTGAAAATAATCAATGCGTATTTGTCAGAAGAGATACAGGTGAAAAGATCTTCGTATCACTTGAAAATGTTGAAAGTGAAGCTAAGGAATGCCTTGAAAAGATTCAGACAAATATGTATGAAACAGCCCTTGCGCATAGAGAAGCTCATACTTATGAGGCAAGAACTATGGAAGAGTTCAAGGATATTGCAGATAACAAGCCGGGATTTATCAAGGCTATGTGGTGTGGTGACAGAGCTTGTGAGGACAAGATAAAGGAAGAGGCAGGAGCCACATCAAGATGTATGCCTGAGGCACAGGAGCAGCTTAGCGATGTATGCGTTTGTTGCGGTAAGAAGGCTACAAAGATGGTTTACTGGGGAAAAGCATATTAAAATAATAAAGAGACCGCAGTCAGAAGGCTGCGGTTTTAATATTAAGTTTTCAAGCATTCATATACTTATGTCCCCGGTATCAGCTTTTGTTAAGGAGATAAGAATGAGAATAGATTTGCCAAAAAACGTTGAAAATATTATAGAAAAGTTGGAGGAGAACGGTTTTGAAGGATTTGCAGTAGGTGGCTGTGTCAGGGATTCCCTGCTTTACAGGAAACCTAAGGACTGGGATATCACTACAAACGCTCTTCCTGAAGAAATGAAGAGGATATTTAAAAAGACCTTTGATACGGGTATTGCACACGGAACTATTACAGTACTTATGGACGGAGAAGGCTATGAGCTGACTACATACAGAATAGACGGAAACTACTCGGACGGAAGACATCCTGACAGTGTTTCATTCAGTAAAAGTCTTTCTGAAGATCTTTGCAGAAGGGATTTTACAATTAATGCAATGGCTTATTCACATAAAAAGGGTATAGTGGATCTTTATAAAGGTCAGGAGGATTTAAACAGCGGTATTATAAGAGCTGTAGGAGATCCAAATAAGAGATTTGATGAGGATGCTCTGAGAATGCTTAGGGCAATCAGGTTTTCTGCACAACTAGGGTTTGAAATAGAAAAAGCCACATTTGATGCAATAAAAGACAAGGCTTCATTATTATCAAATGTCAGCAAGGAGAGAATATTTGTAGAGCTGAATAAGACACTTTCAGGAAATTTTGCAGAAAATGTAAAGTATATATACAGCAGCAGGCTTTATAAATATATCGGTAAAGAGTTTGCAAAGCTTGATGAAAGTTTTTATGAGTTTTACAAAAGAGATCTCGGTGATGAAAAACATATGTACTGGACTGTATTTTTGCAAAATGTAGAAAATATAAATTCGGTAAAGAAGATACTCTCAGAATTGAAGTCGGATAATGCAACAAAAATAAATACCTGTCTGCTTATAGAGGAACTTAAATTACCTTTACCGAAGAAGGATTCGGATATAAGACTGTCATTGCACAGACTCGGTACAAAACTCTTTGAGGACTATATAAAAATCTGTAAGTCGGACAGAAAAAATGTGAATATCTTGGAAGAAATAAATGATATTGAAAAGAGATATGAGAAGATTAAAGAAGAAAATCATGCTTTTGATATCTCCATGCTTGATATTACCGGGAAAGATCTGATGGAACTTGGAATACCGAAAGGACCTAAAATCGGTGAAATTCTGGAAGAGTTATTAAAAAGAGTAATTGAAGATCCCAAACTGAATAATAAAGAACTGCTTCTTGATATAGCAAAAAATGAGTAATAAAAAGCTACGGGTCGGTACAGTAGGTACAAACCTGTAGCTTTTAACTTTATTTATTTCTTTTTCTTATTTCGCTAAGTTCCTTCATCTGAGAGATGTACTTTTTATTAAGTCCCGGATTTCCTTTTATCATATTTCTAATAAAGAATGACATGATTTTTCCGGTTTTCGGTAAGCTTAAGGATACCTTTTCTCTAGCAACTTCATATTTTATTTTAAGCTCAAGATAAGCCGGACTCTTTGAAGCAACCGTATTTGAAAGTGACGAAAGAGCATTTTCTATATCGGATTTTAAAGATGAGAAACTCACTCTTCCGTTTGAGATATATTCATTTGCCTGGCTCACACGTCCTGCCACGCTGTCTTTGATACCTACAAGCTTACTTTGAGTCTCACTTACAAGGTCGTCTGCTATCAATGAAAGTTTTTCTTTGACTTCAAGGAATTCAACCTTAGCCCTTTCAAGTGCCGTATATGCTTTGGCAAGATTGAATGCGGCCTTTATTGAAAGAATCAAATCCGAGAAAAAGATAATACTCACAACTATTACAGAAGTCTTCAAATTTGGCTCATTTATCTTAGATACAAATCTATAGACATTTACCTGTAAAAAATCGGTAAGCAGTAGTGATAAAAATCCCCATGCTATAGAGGTGGAGAGCGATATATATCCGCTCAAATTGAACTTGTGATCGCTATAGTCCCAGTATTTGACTTTAAAAAGTCTTTCCATCACATAACCTGTGATATATTCAAGTATTGTAGCAGCAATCATTCCTGAAAAGTAAACTTCCAAATTATTCCCATGAAAGTTGTCTGTAATAATAAGAACAAACAAAGCGCCGAAGGCATATATAGGAATATAAGGGCCTCGAAGGAAGCCTCTGTTTGTAAGTTTTCTCTCCTTGATAGTTGCATATCCGGATTCAAAACACCATCCGAAAAAACAATATATATAAAAAAATGCAATCCATTGCAATAGGGTGTACTTGGTCATAATTACCTCCAATGAGAACAATAATACCACAGTAGTAGATTATCTACAAGTTTTGAAGTTTTATAAAGATAATAAAAACTCACTTTATATCAACTTTTATGTTATAGTATGATATTGAAGTAAGCGTATTTAAAACCCTATGCGGTTTTACCTGCAAATAATATAAAAAGAGAGTATAAATATGAAAGTAAGTATATGCTGCATTACCTATAATCACGGTAAATATATAAGAAAGGCAATAGATTCCTTTTTGGCGCAGAAAAGAAACTTTGATATAGAAATTCTGATAAATGATGATGCATCAACAGATGATACGGCAGATATTATAAGAGAATATGAAAAACGATATCCGGATATTATAAAACCTTTATTTCATGAGGAAAATATGTACTCGCAAGGGGTTACAAATCCAAGCGGAAAATACAACTTTCCAAGAGCAAGCGGAGAATATATAGCTATGTGTGAGGGAGATGACTACTGGTGTGATGATAATAAACTTCAAATGCAGGTGGATTATATGGATGTACATCCGGAAATAAGCTTTTGCTTTCATGCTGCGAAGGTTGAAAATCTGGATGCCACATTTTCTCCAAATCTTATAAGACCTTATACCGGAAACTGTGTAGTAGGTGCAAAAGAAGTTATAAATAAAAGAGCACATTATCCAACGGCCTCACTTTTACTACGAACAGAGTATATGAAAAGTTTGCCAAAGTATTATTTTGACTGTAAGGTGGGAGATATACCCATGCAGATAATATCTGTAAAATACGGCGATGCCTATTATATCGACAGGGTTATGAGTGTGTACAGAATGGGAGTACCGACTTCATGGACAGCCTCACAGTTTAGCGGTGATTACAAAAGAAAACAGGAAGAGTACTATCAAAATATGGAGGCCATGTATAAGGCATATGATGAAGACTCCGGATACAGATTTCATGAAGAAGTTGTAAGTGCTGCAAAGAGACTTCGTTTCCTTACATATGTAAATACAAGAGATTTTAAAAACATATTGTCAAAGAACTTTAAAAAAGAATATAATGAGCTGGATTTTAGAGAAAGATTTTTTATAAAGTTTGAATATTTCTTACCTGCATTATATAAGTTTGTGAGGAATACAGCATTATATTTTAAAAGATAACGGAGGACTATGACATATTTTAAAAATATAAATCTGATAAAAGTAATAAAAATTGCTGTCGGAACAGGACTTGCAATATTTATTGCCGGAATTTTCGGGTTAAACTACAGTGCATCGGCAGGTATTATTACCTTACTGAGTATACAGGATACAAAAAAGTCCACAATAAAGATTGCATTAAAAAGAATTGCGGCATTTGTTCTGGCTATGTTGATTTCCCTTGTCGTATTTAGTGTATTCGGATATGATATATGGGCGCTGGTTTGCTACTTGCTTATATTTGTAGCGGTATGTATGGTCTTTGATTTGAATGAAGGACTTTCACCATGTACCGTCTTGGTAACACATATTTTGGCAACGAAGTATATGAGTTTTGATGTTGTAAAAAATGAAGCGGCTTTGATGCTTATAGGAACATCCGTCGGAATATTTTTAAATATGTATATGCCGAGAAACTTGAAACATATAAGGGAATATCAGGCAAAAATAGAAAATGAAATAAAGTACATGCTGGATACTTTGGTAGGCTTTCTAAGAGATGAGAATAACAGGGTAAAACTTGACTATGATTTTGATGCACTTGATAAGTTGATAGACAGTGCCATTTCAAAATCATATATTGATAAAGACAATATACTAAGCTATGATTTGGAGTACTTTATAAACTATATGGAAATGAGAAAGTCTCAAATCATGACGCTTAGATATATTTTTGATCAGGGAAAGGGAATGAAAACAAGACCGAGTCAGGCAAGAGATTTGGCTGAACTTATTTTTAATCTTGTGCCCAAACTGCATGAGTCATATAATGCGGTAAATGCCTTGATGGACTTATATTTTGTAAAAGAAAAGATGAAAAATTCGGAGCTTCCAAAGAGCCGAGAGGAATTTGAAGACAGAGCAATACTTCATTCAATTGTAGTGAATTTTGAGCAGTTCCTTGAAATAAAAAGGGAATTTGCTGCAAATTTGAGTGAAGAAGAGAAAAATATATTTTGGAACAGGTAATTATGGCAAAGAAATATTACGCGGTAAAAAAAGGAAGAAAGACAGGAGTCTTTGAGACATGGGATGAATGTAAGCAGTCTGTAAGCGGCTTTTCGGGAGCCGCATACAAAAGTTTTACAACCAGAGAAGAGGCTTCGGCTTTTGTAAACGGTACAAAGAGTAACAATGATAAAGAAGAACCGGACGATAAGCAGTCTGAAGCTTTTGCTTATGTTGACGGAAGTTATGACGACACTACAAAGTCATATTCATACGGCATGGTTATGATGCATAAAGATGAAGAACTTTATTTTTCAAAAAAGTTTGATAAGGATGATATGAGTGATATGAGAAATGTTGCAGGTGAGATACAGGGATCTATGGCGGCCATGCAATATTGTCTGGATCATGATATAAAGAGTATCAGTATTTTTTATGACTATGAGGGTATAGAGAAGTGGTGCAACGGAGATTGGAAGGCAAAAAAGCCCGGTACCATGCATTATGTTGAATTTTATAAAAATGCTTCAAAGCATGTAGACGTAGATTTTATAAAGGTTAAGGGACATTCGGGAGATAAGTACAATGATATGGCTGATGAGCTTGCAAAAAAAGCACTTGGACTTATATAAAAATGCCGGAGTATAAACTCCGGCAAAATTATTTTTCCTTATTATTTTCAAATAAACCGAGTCTGTTAAAAACAAGGTCATAGCCGTCATTTCCATAGTTTAATGAACGGTTTACTCTGGAGATGGTAGCTGTAGAAGCGCCGGTTTCCTCGGCAATCTCCAAATATGTTTTCTTTTCACGCAGCATTTTAGCTACTTCATATCTTTGAGAGATGGAGAGCAACTCATTTACGGTGCAAACATCCTCAAAGAAAATATAAAATTCCTCTTTATCTTTTAGTGTAAGGATGGCGTCAAATAGATGGTCTACCGCGTCAGTCCTGATCTTATTATTCATACAAATTGCTCCATTCAAATAGTAATTACATTTTAGCATTTTAACTTGTAAAAGTAAAGACGAGATAAAATAATATTTTTAGTGAATTATATTAAAAAAGATGGTATTATATTCTATTGTATAAAGCCAAATAACCCTAGGAGGGAATTTAGATGACAGATACTATACTAAGTCTGGAAAATATAAAGAAGAGTTTTGACGGCGAGAATGTTTTAAAGAACATCTCCCTTGATATAGGCAGAGGAGAGTTTATCACTCTTTTGGGTTCAAGTGGTTGCGGAAAAACCACTACGATAAGAATAATTGCAGGGCTTGAGAGTCCGGACAGCGGCAAGGTGATACTTAACGGAAAGGATATCACAGGACTGGCACCGGAAAAAAGGGATGTAAATACGGTATTCCAAAATTATGCTCTCTTTCCACATATGAATGTTGAAAAAAATATAGGCTATGGATTAAGACTGAAAAAGAAGCCTGCCGATGAAATAAAAAAAGAGGTGGAGAAAGCGCTGTCTTTGGTACAGCTGGAGGGCTTTGAAAAAAGAAATCCTACACAGCTTTCAGGTGGTCAAAGACAGAGAGTCGCAATAGCAAGGGCTATTGTAAATAAGCCAAGTGTATTATTGCTTGATGAGCCTCTTGGAGCACTTGATCTGATGCTTAGAAGACAGATGCAGATGGAGTTAAAAAAGCTTCAAAAAGCACTTGGCATTACATTTATATATATAACTCATGACCAGGAAGAGGCTTTAAATATGTCCTCAAGAATAGTTGTTATGAGAGACGGGAATATAGAACAGATAGGTACTCCAAGTGAGGTGTATGACACTCCTGCAACCGCTTTTGTTGCCGAGTTTGTGGGAGGTGCAAATCTCTATAAAAACGAAGGTAAGACATATGCAATACGTTCGGAACATGTAAGGCTTGGAGCAGGTGATTATGACGGTATAGTAATTGAAAACAGTTTTACTGCCGGCCTTTCAAAAGTAAAGGTGAGATTGAAAGATAATCAGGAGATTACTTCTTCACATATGGGAATGAACATCAATTTGAATCCGGGTGATGCAATAAGTATAGGCTGGGATAAAAAAGATATGGTGGAGGTTCAAGGTGAAAAATAAGAAACTTAACAAATATCTGCTAAGAATACCGATATATATTTTTACAACACTTTTTGTAATATTGCCTCTGGCCTATATGGTAATTATCAGCTTTTTGACAAAGGCAAAGACCTGGGGATTTGATTTTACATTTACTTTGGAAAATTATAAAAAAGTATTTGATCCTTTTTATTTGAATATATTTTTGGAATCCGTTAAACTGGCGCTTGCATCAACTGTTTTGGTTACTCTGATAGGATATCCTTTCGGATATTTTATGGGAAGGCTCAGTGAGAGATGGAAGAGAAGAATGATGATGCTTCTTATGATTCCCTTTTGGACCAGCGGTCTTATCAGACTGAACGGTTGGATAATAATATTTAGAAGTAACGGAGTGCTTGATAAACTTTTAATGTTTTTGAGTATAACAAAGACTCCGCTTAAACTGCTGTATACATATCCTGCGGTACTTGTAGGTATGGTATATTTTTTACTGCCGTTTATGATACTTTCAGTGTATTCAAGTGTGGAAAAAATGGATTGGAGCTTAATAGAAGCTTCCAGAGATTTGGGGGCAAGCAGACTCGAATCCTTCCTTACTATTACTCTCAGACTTACAATGCCGGGACTTCTAAGCGGTGTGGTACTTACATTTGTGCCGAGTATGGGACTTTTCTATATCTCAGATATACTTGGTGGAAATAAAATAGTTCTTATCGGAAGTGTTATAGTGGAGCAGCTTACAAAGCTGAGAAATATACCTTTTGCGGCGGCATTGAGTGTGATTTTAATGTTACTTACCATAGTGTTCTTAAGACTTTATAAGAAGGTTTCAGGTACAGGAGAATTGGAGGGATTATTTTGAAAAAGGTATCAAAAGCGGCCGTTATATTTTTGGGGCTGGTAACTGTTTTAAACTATCTTCCCATTATACTCACTGTAGTTTATTCCTTTAATAAATCCAAGCTGACAAGTGTATGGGAAGGATTTTCTCTCGACTGGTATAGGATGCTTTTTAATGACGGTGATATAAAGAAAGCGTTATTAAACAGTATAATACTGGCGGTACTGACATGTATGCTTTCACTTGTAATAGGTGTCAGTGCGGCTCTTGCCATGAGAGGGAAAAAGCTTATTTTTGATGATTTCATCAGCGGTTTTGCATCTCTGCCTATAATGATTCCCGAGATAATTCTCGGAATGGTTTTTATGGCTATATTTTCATATATGAATTTGCCTTTCGGCTTTGTAACCATGACGATTGCACACAGTTCATTCTGTGTACCTTATATATTTTTAATTGTAAGGGCAAGGCTTATGGGAATGGATCTTTCGCTTGAGGAGGCGGCAAGAGACCTGGGGGCAAGTGAGTTTGAAACATTCAGAGATGTAACATTACCATATATTTTGCCGGGAATTGCATCCGGATTATTATTATCATTTGCAATGTCCTTTGATGATGTGGTAATATCTATATTTACGACCGGTCCTTCAGTAAATACTCTTGCAATAAAGATATATACAAAGATGAAGACAGGTATTACTCCTGAAATAAATGCACTCGCAACTGTTATACTGGTGATTACGGTGCTTGTGATATTTATTTCGGAAAGAACAAGGAAAGATTGATTTTGGAGGTAAATTAAATGAAATCTAAAGTATTAGGTTTACTTGGTTTGGGAGCGGCGCTTGCTCTTACAGCATGTGGAGGCGGTTCTAAAGATGCCGCACAGCAAAGTACAGGAGCTGCCACAGACAGCGCTCTTAAGGGGACTACTTTAAATCTGTACACATGGGACGGAATGTTCCCACAAGAGGTTTTGGACGGCTTTACGGAGAAGACCGGAGTTAAGGTAAATTATTCAAATTTTGACCTTGATGAGACAATGCTTGCAAAGCTTGAAGAGACTAAGGGTGGAGATTATGATATTGTTGTTGCAGATGATTATATTATTCAGCTTGCAATAAAGGAAGGACTTGTTAAAGAACTTGATAAGTCAAAGATATCTACATACGGCAATATAAATCCTTTGTTCCAAAGTAAGTTCTATGATCCTGACAATAAGTATACAATGCCTTACGGTGCAGGTATACCTTTGATAGTATATAATCCTGAGACTGTGAAAGTGGATATTCAAGGTTATAACGATCTTTGGAATCCTGAGCTTGCAGGTAATGTAGGTATTATAGGAAACTACAGAGTAATAGACGGTATTACTTTGAAATCTCTCGGATATTCATTTAATACAAATGATCTTACTCAGATACAGGAAGCAGGAGATAAGTTAAAGACTTTGGCGCCAAATATCCGCCTTATAAATGACAATAATCTTCAGGATTATCTCTTAAGCGGTGAAGTCGGAGCGGCATTTATGTATACATCACAGGTAACTCAGGCAATCAAAGCAAACCCTGATTTAAAAGTTGTATATCCTAAAGAAGGACTTGGATTCGGGGTAATGGGAAGCTTTATTCCGTCAAATGCACCGAATGCCGAAGCGGCTTATAAATTCCTTGAGTATATCAATGAGCCTGAAGTGGCTGCAAAGTGCTTTGAGTATATTGGATACTTTGTTACAAACAAGGCTGCTGAAAGCTATGTATCAGATGATTGGAAGGACCTTATAGTATTCCCTGAGGATAAGATTTCACTTATTGAGGGCGGAGAACTGATTGAGAATATCAGTGATGAGGCAAATGAGCTTCACAATAAGCTCTGGGAAGAGTTCAGACAGGAAACAAATTAGGAAATAGATAAGGGGATGCCGTATTTTTCGGCATCCCTCTTTTAAGTTTACATATATTAATCTTCTTCTTCTTCGGCAAGTTCTGTTCCCGGATTTTTCGGCGGGAAAGCGATAGAGAAGATTACGAAACCGATAAATGCAAACACAAGTCCCGGTATGATTGCCTGAGAGAAGTGGATTCCGAAAAGGTATCCCTTGGAAAATTGCTCAAGATAAACCACCACAATTGTTCCGAAAATCAGAGAAGCAATAGTACCGGCTTTTGATGCCTTTGCCCAGTAATGACCCATTACATAGGGGAAGAAAGAGCCGGCGGCACGTAAAGTAAAGCAGAACATCAATATTGATACAATACTCTTTGTATTAAATAATGCAATCAAAAGAGATAAGAATCCGACTATAACCATAGTTATCTTAGTTACATTCATAACTTCAGAGCTCTTTGCATCCGGACGAATATAAATTTTGTAAATATCATTGGCAAATATAGAACCTGCTCCCAAAAGGTCGGAGTCCGAACTTGACATTGTAGCTGAAATTACTCCTGAGAAGAGCAGTCCGCAGACTATGGCAGGCATGGTACGGATAGCAAGAATAGGCAGAGCATATCTTGCGCCAACCGATGCGAAGTCCTTATCCGAGAATTTTCCCATATTAATTAAAGCTAAAACAATAATTCCAAGTATTGTAGGAACAAAAGCATAAATGAAATTAAGCAATGCTGCAAGCCATGCTCCCTGTTTAGCCGCGGTCTCGTTCTTTGCGGCGTAGAAACGGGAAACCGCTTCCTGTCCTACGGAGAATGTTCCTACATACATGATTACAAGTGAAATAATACCGAATAAATCATATCCTGAGAAAAGATTCATTGTTTTAGGCGGAACATTGGTAACAACGGCACTCCATCCACCCGCATAGTTCAGTGCAAAAGGAACTGCGGCAAGCATACCTAAAATAATTAAAAATACCTGAACGAAATCGGTTAATGTTACACTCCAAAGTCCACCCATAATGGAATAAATTGTCACAACAACGGCTACTATAATAACCGAAACTTTATAGCTGATTCCAAGCATAGTTGATAAGATTACGGAAGAAGCTATAAATTGTCCTGCTGTAAGTCCTATAAGAGGAAGCAGCATAATAATTGCCGTAACGAATCCGGATTCCTTGCTATATCGTCTGCGGAAATATTCCGGAACGGTTTTTACTGTAGCGGCACGAAACTTAGGTGCTATAAAAGAAAGAATGGCAAAGGCAATTCCCATTGTAATAATATACCAGGCGGCACTTAAGCCGTATCCAGACATACCGTTTTGAACAACTCCCAGAGAACTTCCGCCTCCTATCTCCGTTGCGGCTAAAGTACCTGCCATTAAAAACGGACCAAGTCGCCTTCCGGCAACCATAAAGTCGGTGTTACTGTTGATTTTAGTTGAGGAGTACCAGCCTATAAAAAGCATGGCAATCAAATAAACTATTACGACAGCTGTTACGATCCAATTTGCACCCATAAAAAACTCCTTTCTGTACAAAACATAGATGCCTTGGAAAGAATTTTCGACAAAGTATTCACGAACATAGTTTTATTCTGCCGAAAATCCATCCGTCAAAGTTGAATAAAACCTTCTGTACTTATTATTTTAATAGAAAAAATAATGTTAAACAAGTAAAAATTGTCCAAAAAACAGATAAATAAAAAAGCGATGTGAAAAATACTTTCACACCGCTAAAATTAATATATTAAATTATCTTCCCTGCATTATAGGATCTGTAGGATCGTATGTTTGGTTTGCAGGAATTGGCTGCTCTATAGCATCCTTCTCAACAGGACCCTTATTTGTAGGATCGTTGTAAATTATAACAGGTGTGTTCATCTTGGTGTTGTAATATACCCAAGCCGCATCACCTGCACGGAGTCTTAAACATCCGTCAGATCTTGCATCATCAATATAGTTGTATGTAGATGCATCAAGTCTGTTTGAATCAGCCTTATCATAGTAGATAAGAGAGTGAATGATATATCCGTCCTTAAATCTTGAAAGGAACTGACAATAGATATTGTCATGCATTATTTTCCATCTGTACTTAACATATGTCTTGAATGTACCCACAGGTGTAGCAGGTCCGTCAGTTGACATGAAAGTCTTGTAAGGAATTATATATCCGTTTGCACCGTCTTTAGCCATGATGTACATGGTCATTGTAGCTTTATTGTACTTAATCTCGTAAGAATCCTGTAATCCCATAACAGGCTCAAGATCTCTTACAACGGCACCTGTATTCTCATCAAGATAATACTTGTATCCGTCTATATACTGCCATCCCTTTTGAGTTGCACCGTCTTTAAAATAGTACTGATCATTATTATAAAATCCCCATCCGGTATAGGCATCTTTTGATGAGTACTGAACCTGACCGTTGGCATCTACATAAGTTCCCTCATAAACAGGAGCTTCCATAAGTACCTTTGTAGGCTCTGTAAACGCTGTTTGCTTGTCCCAAAGTGTAAGCTTAAGAGCTACTATATATCTGTCTGTACCGATAGTACCGAGAGTCTGACCGTTCTTTGCCCAGTCAAGTACAGTTCCGTCATTTAAAACGGCCTTGTAATAAAGGTCGCTTCTTACACCTGTATATCCCTTTACTCTTATCTGAACAGCCTGAACCTTGTTTGCAGGATCTGTTATAGGTGCAGTCTCTTTAGAGTTCATCCATGTAGACCAACCTGAGTTCATGTTGTAAGTTCTGTAGTAATATCTTCCTATACCTGAATGATTGAGGTAAAGCTTGTTAAAACCGTCTTTTGCATAAGCATAAGCACTTGTGTTTGTCTCGGCACCTGAGATCTCCTGATCTGCAGTATTCCAAAGTCCGAAGTGAACCATCTGAGTTTCACCAAGTACAGGCTCGGGATTTGTATTTCCGTTACCTACATTACCAAGACCTGCATTGGCAACTACGCTGTCAAGGTCAAGGTTTTCCGGCATATTTACATTATTAATAGTGGAAGGTATATAATCATTTGTAGATACCACCTCACCTGTAGCTGCAGAAGTTGCAGCCTCTGTGCTTTCAGCTGTCTCAGTCTGAGCTGATGTTTCTACAGCCACCGAGCCGGCTGTGACATTTCTTCTTATTGTTGCTGCAAATACGTTGGATGATAATACTGAAGAAATCATCAATGCTGACGCAAATACAGCTGAAATTCTTTTTAAATGCATATTTCCTCCTAAAAAAGAATACATTAGTAAACTAAAGTCACTATGGTTTAAAATTATAACATATAAATAAATTTTGTTCAATTGATTTAAATATTACATAAATCTTTCATTTGTTAACGAATGTTACATTATATAAAATGTTTGTCCGATTTGATTGCGAAAATCAATATAAAGGGGTTATAATAGTCATTAGTTTATATATTGACGATATAGATAAGTTATATATTAGGAGGCAATATGGAAAAACTTTACTGCAAAGGCGGAGGTTGTACCGCAAAACTGGGAGCGGGAATACTCAGCCATATACTTGAGAGATTGCCAAAGCAAAATTTTGACAAAAATTTAATGGTGGGTTTTGATGCAAAGGATGATGCGGCGGTTTATAAGCTTACTGACGACATTGCATTTGTTCAAACACTTGATTTTTTTCCGCCGATGGTGGAAGATCCTTACACTTTCGGTCAGATAGCGGCAGCAAATGCCTTAAGTGATATATATGCCATGGGCGGTGAGGTAAAGACAGCACTCAATATAGTATGTTTTCCGCAAAGCAGTGATTTAAATATCCTTGGAGAGATAATGCGAGGCGGACTTGAAAAGGTAAAAGAAGCAGGCGGTGTACTTGCAGGCGGACATTCAATAGATGATACAGATGTAAAATACGGTCTCAGTGTTACAGGGATAGTAAATCCTAAGAAGATTTATTCAAATAATACCGGAAAACCCGGAGACAGACTGATACTTACAAAAAGACTTGGAGTGGGAATTATATGTACTGCCGCAAGAATAGGTGAGGCGGATGAGAATACCTTAAATGAAGCTGTTGATTCTATGAGGACTTTAAATAAATATGCCTGTGAAATATCAAAAAAGTATGATATTCATGCATGCACCGATGTAACAGGTTTCGGATTTTTGGGGCATCTTATGGAAATGATGGGTGATGATAAGTCCTGTCAAATTTATGCAAAACAGATTCCGGTATTTGAAGCCGCAAAAGCTTTGGCGGATGAATTCCTCATCACTGCCGGAGGACAGAGAAACAGAAATCATGTCGGTGAAAATGTGATTTTTGAGGATGTTCCTTTTGCTATGGAAGAGATACTGTTTGATCCTCAAACTTCAGGCGGACTTTTGCTTGCTGTTGGAGAAGAGGAGGCAGATGCACTTTTAAATGAATTAAAAGAAGCAGGTATGCCTGCTGCAATAGTAGGAGAAATAAAAGAAAAAGAAAATACAGCTATAAAAGTAGCTTATAAATAGGAGGAAAATATGATTAAAGTAAATGCGATAGGTGATGCATGTCCGATACCGGTGGTTAAGACAAAGAATGCGATAAGAGAACTTGGCGGAAGCGGAGTGGTAGAGGTAAGTGTTGATAATGAGATTGCGGTACAGAATCTTTTAAAGATGGCAAAGCAAAAAGAGTATGAGGCATCTTTTGAGAAAAAGTCAAATACGGAGTATATCGTTACCGTCAATGTAAACGGTGGAGAAGCTTCCGAGGCTAAACCTGTTACAAAGACAGCAGTAAAGTCTGATGAAATAAAATTAAAAGAAACAATTGTTGTAATAGATTCCGATAAGATGGGTGACGGTGATGAAGAGTTCAGTAAGACTCTTTTAAAGGGCTTTATCTATGCTCTCAGTTCACAGGATATACCGCCTGCAAAAATCCTGTTCTACAATACAGGTGTAAGAATTACTACAGAGGGTTCTGCAAGTATTGAAGATTTGAAGGTTTTGGAGAAAGCAGGTGCAAAAATCTATTCATGTGGTGCATGCCTTAACAATTACGGACTTAGTGAGAAGCTTTTAGTAGGTGAGGTGACAAATATGTATGATATTGTAAGTTATCTCATGGAAGCCGATCTTGTAATCAGACCATAATGATTTATCTGGATAATGCCGCCACTACATTCAAAAAACCGATAAATGTAATAGAAGCTATAAACCATGCGCTTACATCCTATGGAAACAGCGGAAGAGGTGCATACAGGGCCGCGCTTGATTCAGGTAGAATGGTCTATGAAACAAGAGAAAAAATTTCAAGATTTTTCGGAAGCGGCGACCCTTCAAAAGTGATTTTTACATCCAATGCTACAGAGAGTTTAAATATCGTATTGTTCGGACTGTTCGGCAGTGGAGATCATGTAATAAGTACGGTAACGGAGCATAACAGCGTGCTCAGACCGCTCTATAAGCTTGAAAAAACCGGGAATATAGGCATTGATTTTATCGGAACAGATGAAAGCGGCAAATTAAAATATGATGAATTTGAAAAGCATATAAAAGAAAATACAAAGGCTATAATTGTAAACCATGTATCAAATGTGTCCGGTGAAATAGCGGATATAGAGTATATCGGAAAAATAGCAAAAAAAAATAACCTGTATTTTATAGTGGATGTATCTCAAAGTGCCGGAAATATCAAGATAGATATGAATAAAACGGGGATAGATATCCTCTGCTTTACAGGTCATAAGGGGCTGTTCGGACCGGGAGGTACAGGCGGTATAGTTATAAATTCCGATATTTTGATAGATACCTTTAAGGTAGGAGGAAGCGGTGTGCAATCCTTTAATAAGGAGCAGCCTGATGAGTATCCTACAAGGCTTGAAGCAGGTACATTAAATATTATGGGTATTGCGGGACTTGGTGCCGGAATTGATTTTATAAATGAAGTCGGAATAACAAATATACATAAAAAAGAGATGTATCTGCTAAAAAGGCTTTATAAGGGTATAAAGGATATAAAGGGAATAAAGTTCTACACTGACTGTTCTGAATTTGAAAAAGAACCGGAGTTTATAAGGCATGGGAGTATTTTGCCGTTAAACATAGACGGAATCCATTCGGGAGATCTGGCCGATTATCTTGGTGAGGACTATGATATAGCGATAAGGGCAGGTGCTCACTGTGCGCCCTTGATGCATAAGGCATTTGGAACAGTGGACGAGGGAATAGCAAGATT
Organism: Lachnoanaerobaculum sanguinis; assembly: GCF_033242365.1. Taxonomy (NCBI): domain Bacteria; kingdom Bacillati; phylum Bacillota; class Clostridia; order Lachnospirales; family Lachnospiraceae; genus Lachnoanaerobaculum; species Lachnoanaerobaculum sanguinis. The sequence goes on along the minus strand of NZ_BTHK01000003.1, from coordinate 18,188 downwards.
TTCGTTCTCATATTTTAATACCGAGGAAGAAATAGATGCCGTTATAAAAGCGATAAAAGAAATAGTGGAAGAATAATGAGAGAAAAAAGTTGGAAATATATAGTGACCTTTCAAACCACCACAGCCGCAATGGCATTTGAAAGTCTGTGTGCAAAAGAAAATGTACCGGGAAGGCTGATACCCGTTCCGAAAGAACTTTCCTCAGGTTGCGGTTTGGCATGGTGTGTTCCTTTTGAGTCGGCGGATTTGATAGATAACTTGATTAAGAAAGAAAATCCTCTGTATGATAAGGCAAGTAAGGTTTGGCATTAAAACTATATAATAAACAGTGTTAAACAAATATGTAAATTATTAACATGTTTAGTCTAAAAAATAGTATGATTTGCTCATAAAAAATAATATTTAGATTGATTTTTGCAAGAAAAAATGATAGTATATAAAAAATAAAAGCTGTAACGATATTTTTTATTAAATATACCAAAGGAAAGTTTACAATTAAACAATGAATATGTAGATATTTGACGCATCAGAGAATATCTGATGCGTATTTAAACCCTTTTTCTTGATATATTTTTAACAATGAGGAATCTAAATATTGATCCTTAGTACATTTCATCTCTAAGAGATGTAAAAATAAATGTCTTTTTTAAGGAGGATTAAAATGAGTGAAAAGACAAAAGTTTCAAATGTAAGTATTGACAATATTTACAAATTGGACGGAAGAGTTCCTGTGGCAAAAGCTATACCTTTCGGACTGCAACATGTTATGGCCATGTTCGTTTCAAACCTGGCTCCGATAGCTATGGTATGCGGCGTTGCAAAGTTGCTTGGAAGCGATGTACCCGGTATCAGCGGAGTTGACCTTGCAAGACTTTTACAAAGTGCTATGTTTATAGCAGGTCTGGGTACATTGATTCAGCTGTATCCGGTATGGAGAATAGGTGCAAGACTGCCGGTAGTAATGGGTGTAAGCTTTACATTTGTTGCAACTTTGACCTACATTGCCTCGAACTTTAATTACCAGACGATGATAGGTGCGGTAATAGTCGGAGGATGTGTAGAGGGTACTCTGGGTTTGACCTACAAATATTGGAAGAAGATAATCTCACCTATAGTTTCGGCAAGTGTTGTTACTACAATCGGATTTTCGTTGCTTGGAGTAGGAGCAAAAAGTTTCGGAGGCGGATATGTTGATGATTTCGGTGCTCCGAAATATATGCTTGTAGGACTTATAACACTTATATCATGTATAATATTCAGTTCACTTGCAAAGGGATTTTGGAAGCAGCTAAACGTAATGTTCGGTCTTATAGTTGGATATATAGCTTCTTTTATATTTGGAATCGTAGATTTTTCACATTTTGCGGAAACAATAAATGAAGTAGGCTTCATAGCATTACCGAGAATATTACCATATAAGCCTATATTCAATATAAGTGCAATTTTATCTATAGTGGTGGTTTTCCTTGTATCCGCGGCAGAGACTATCGGTGATACAACTGCAGTAGTTGCAGGAGGACTTGACAGAGATATTACAGAGAAGGAAGTATCGGGATCGCTTGCATGTGACGGATTTCTAAGTGCCGTATCGGGATTGTTCGGTTGTACTCCTATAACATCATTCTCACAGAATGTAGGGCTTATAGCAATGACAAAGGTGGTAAACAGATTTACTATCATGTTCGGTGCACTTACACTTATTCTTGCAGGTTTGTTCCCACCTATAGGAGCATTTTTCTCAACATTGCCGCAACCTGTACTTGGCGGATGTACGATAATGATGTTCGGTACTATCGTAGTAAGCGGTATGAACATGATCGGAAAATGCGGATTTAACCAAAGAAATACTGTAATTGTAGCATTGGCTATAAGTATAGGGATAGGTTTTACTCAGACACCGGGTATATTTGATTATTTCCCAAAGGTTATAGGAGATATTTTTGCAGGTAACTCGGTGGCAGGCGTGTTTGTACTTTCAATGTTATTAAATTTCGTATTGCCTAAGGATATGGATGTAAAGAAATTGGTAGGTATGCAATAAATGATAATTTCATTAGTCGGTGGTGGTGGAAAAACCACCACCATGTTTTATATAGGGAGATATTTTGCTAAAAGAGGCAAAAAAGTGGTTATAACAACAACAACTCATATAATAAAGCCGGAAGAATATATTGAAATAGATTCTGCAAAAGAGCTTGAAAAAGTTGAGTTTAAGGATGAACCTGTGGTTATAGGAAAAGATGTAGGTGAAAAATTATCATCTCTTGATATAATAGAGGTGAGGGATTTTAATAAATATGCCGATATAGTATTGGTTGAGGCTGACGGAGCAAAGCGTTTACCGATAAAAATTCCAAGAGAAGGGGAACCTGTAATACCTGAAAATACCGATATTTGCATAGTATGTATGGGTATTGACGCTGTCGGAAAAAAGATAAGTGAAAAATGCTTCAGGTATGAAAGAGCTGTTAAGCTTTTCGGATGGGATGAGAATCATGTTCTCAGTACGGAAGATGCCGCAAGGATTCTTACAGATGAGAGGGCGGAGTTTAAAGGTGTAAACAACAGAAAAACTTTATTTATTATAAATAAGGCCGACACTGAAGAAGATGTGAGGAAGGCTTTAGAAGTTGAAAAATATATAAAGATTTTCTGTGAAGCAAACGGTTTTAAAAATTTTAAGGTTTCAATAACATCATATAATAATAACAGAGAGTTTTGTGATTTTGAATTTTTAGCCTAGAGAGAAGGTTTATGATGGATAAAAAAATTTGGATAAGGGGTGCCGGAGATCTGGCAACAGGAATTGCTTTAAGATTGTACAGGTCGGGGTTTGATATAGTAATGTCTGATATTGCCGTACCTACTACGGTAAGAAGAACGGTTGCATTCTCACCTGCCGTTTATACAGGTGAGACAAGTGTTGAAGGTATAACAGGCAAGCTCTGTGAAAATATCTCAATGATTGATACTGTAATTGAGTCGGGATGTATACCTGTGATAGTGGATCCAAGCGGTGAAATCATGAAGGAATATAAGCCCGATATTATAGTGGATGCAATTATCGCAAAGACAAATATAGGTACCAAAATAACCGATGCGGATATTGTAATAGGTGTAGGACCGGGATTTGAGGCCGGAGTTGACTGTCATGCCGTAGTTGAAACCAAAAGAGGACATAATCTCGGCAGAGTACTTTGGAGCGGAAGTGCTTATCCGAATACAGGAGTTCCCGGAAATATAGGCGGATACACTGTGGAAAGAATAATAAGAGCAACTGCAGACGGAGTGTTTAGGGCAAAGGTAAATATCGGAGACTATGTAAAGGCAGGAGACTTGTTGGCATACTGTGATGAAACACCTGTATATGCGAACATTGACGGTATTGTCAGAGGACTTTTACAAGACGGTGTAAAAGTAAAGACAGGAATGAAATCCGGTGATGTGGATCCGAGAGCAGAAAAGGAATATTGCTTCACCGTATCTGATAAGGCAAGTGCCATAGGAGGCGGGGTACTGGAAGCAATACTTAGTAAAATAAGCGGCAGGAGAGCTTGATGGATTTGGTAATTCTGGCTGCCGGAGAAGGTAAAAGATTCGGCGGTGACAAGCTTCTGGCAGATATCAAAGGTGTTAAGCTCTATAAATATATGGAAAAAATATATAAGAGAGCATATGACTTTGATAATAAGATAATAGTAAGTAAGGATACCGAGATTTTAGATTATTATAAAAAGAACGGATTTATAACCATATATAATGATAAGCCCGAGCTTGGAAAATCAAGGTCAATTAAGCTTGCGGTTAGTAAACTTAAAAATATTGAGAATTCAGGAAGTGTATTATTCGGTGTCTGTGATCAGCCCTTATTAAGATCACAGACAATAACAAAGATAATAGATGAATTTCAACAATCGAATAAAACTATAAGTAGTGTAAGATGTAAAAACAGGCTTGGAAACCCATGTATATTTTCCAGTGAGTATTTTGATGAACTGCTTTTACTTGGAGAAGAAGAAGGCGGCAAAAAGCTTATAAAAGCGCATATTTGTGAGGTTTTATTTGTAGATATAGAAAATGAAGACGAACTTTTGGATATTGATACGAAAGAAACTTATTATTATGTACTTGATAAAATACATTGATAAAAATAGAATAGTACAATTCTTATATATATATTGATAATTCAAATAAATATAGGGCATAATTCATATAAAAAACTCTAAAAAAGTTTGACTAAAAATTAATTAGGTGATATCCTTTATATATAAATTGATACTTGAGTTATATTTGAATGTGTTCTTTTAGAAGAAATACATAAAAATATTGATTTAGAGGCCTAATATAAGCTCATAATCGGTTGAGCGTCTCTACCAATTACCGTAATAATTGACTATAGGCCCACAGAAATTGTGGGTGGAGTGAGGTGTTTCCATGCACAATGGAAGACACCTCATATTTTTATTAGGGGAGAATATGATAGTTAAAGGAAATTTGGTGGATTGTACAAAAAAAGGTACGATCAGGATAAGAGAAAATAGTTTTTTAGTAGTTGAAAACGGCGTTATATCAAAAATATATTTGCAAGACGAGCTTCCTGATGCTTTAAAGAATGAGGAGATAGAAGATTACGGAGATTCTTTGATATTACCGGGACTTATAGATATGCATCTTCATGCACCTCAATTTGCCTTCAGAGGGCTTGGAATGGATATGGAACTTTTAGATTGGCTCAATACATATACATTTCCCGAAGAAGCCAAATACAAGGATATAGAATATGCAAAAAAAGCCTATAAAAAATTCGTGGATACATTGTCTAAAAGTTATTCCACAAGAGCGGTAGTATTTGCGACCTTGCATACGGATGCTACAATACTGTTGATGGATATGCTGGAAGAGAGCGGATTGAAATGTTTTGTAGGTAAGGTAAACATGGACAGAAATTCTACAGATGAACTTATTGAAACTACAGAGTCATCTATAGATTCCACAGTTAAATGGCTTGATATCTGTAAAGACAGATATAAGAATATAAAACCGATAATTACTCCAAGATTTATTCCCAGTTGCAGTGATGAACTGATGAAAGAACTTGGAAAGATTAGGGGAGATACTTACGGCTTACAGTCACATCTATCGGAAAATCTGAAAGAAGTCGAATGGGTAAGGGAGCTTTGTCCGGACTCGGACGGATACCTTGATGCTTACAATAAAAGAGGTAATCTGAATAAAAGTAAGGTAGACACGGTTATGGCACATTGTGTATACTCTGATGATAAGGAGATTGAACTTTTAAAGGAGAAGAATGTGTATGTAGCTCATTGTCCACAGTCAAATATATGTCTGTCATCGGGAATAGCACCTATAAGGAAATTTCTTGATAATGGTATAAAAGTAGGGCTTGGAAGTGATATAGCGGCGGGATACTCGCTGAATATATTAAACCAGGCGGTAGAAGCAATAGGGCTTTCAAAGCTTTATTGGAGATATATAGATAAAAATTCAAAACCTTTGGAGCTTGCCGAGGCATTTGCTGTGGCAACAAGAATCCCCGGAAGTTACTTTGGAAAGGTGGGAGCCTTTGAAGAAGGGTTTGAAGCGGATATGCTTGTAATAAATGATGAGGAATTGAATAAGGATATTGATGATATAAGAAAGAGATTTGAAAGATTCTTATATCTGTCGGATGAATGCTCATTGAGAGCAAAATATGTATCCGGACAAAAAACAGTTACTTTTTAATTTTATATTTTTATCAACTTATAAGGACGAGAAAGGTATATAAATTAAATAATATAAAATACTAAATTAGAGAGGAAATAATATGGAGGTTGGAAAAAGCATCAACAGAGTGGATGCGTTTGACAAGGTCACAGGTAGAACAAAATATACTGACGATTTATGTGATGCGGGAGCATATGTGGCAAAAATAGTGCATTCCACAATAGCTCACGGAAAAGTTCTTTCTGTTGACACAAGTGAGGCGGAGAAGATTGAGGGAGTTGTTAAGATTGTCACTTGTTTTGATCTCGGACAGTATAGAAATTACTTCCCTACAGCAGGACATCCATGGTCTACAGACGTAAGCCATCAGGACGTTGCAGACAGATTACTTCTCACTGATGAAGTTAAGTTTTACGGTGATGATGTTGCGGCTGTTATAGCTGAAAATGAGGTGGCTGCAAATCAGGCGCTCAGAGCTATAAAGGTGGAATATGAAGAGTACCCTGTGGTTACAGATGTTTTGGAAGCTATGAAGGACGGTGCACCACAGATTCATAAGGATTACCCTAACAATATTTTAAAGCACACAAGTCTTAGCAGAGGCAATTATGCTGAGGCAATCAAAGAAGAGGGCCTTACGGTAGTTGACAGATGGTATAATACCGAACCTGTACAGCATTGCCATATAGAGAACTTTATCTGCTACGCATATGCAGAAGGCAAAAGAATTACGATAGTAGCTTCTACACAGATTCCTCATATTGCAAGAAGAGTTGTAGGTCAGGCTCTCGGTATTCCTTGGGGAGATGTAAGAGTTATTAAGCCTTATATCGGTGGTGGATTCGGAAATAAGCAGGATATACTGTATGAGCCGCTTTGTGCATTCCTTTCATTACAGGTGGGAGGACATCTTGTAAAGCTTGATTGCAGCAGAGAGGAAACTTTCTTCGCAAACAGAACAAGACATGGTATAAAGTTTCATATAATTTCACATGTAAGAAAAGACGGTACGTATGCCGCAAGAAAGATAGAAGCATTCTCAAATCAGGGTGCATATGCTTCACACGGACATTCTATCGCGGCAAAGGGACTCGGAGCTTTCCCACAGCTTTATCCATGTGATAATGTTGAAGGTGATGCATATACGGTATTTACAAACAGACCTGTAGCGGGAGCTATGAGAGGATACGGAATTCCACAGGCTATGTTTGCGGTAGAGTCTCATACGGAAGATGTAGCGAAGATAATGGGTATTCCACCTATCGACTTCAGACTTAAGAATCTTATGCCGCAGGGATATAAGGACGCTTTTTCAAAGAATGAAAACTACTATGATACATTCAGACAATGTATCGAAAAAGGTAAAGCTTATATGGACTATGATAACAGAGTCAAAGAGCTTTCAAAACAGACAGGCAGAGTAAGAACAGGTATAGGAATGGCTGCATTCTGGTATAATACTGCGGTTTGGCCTATATCACTTGAGTCGTCATCATCAAGAATGGTACTCAATCAGGACGGTTCTGTAACATTACAGCTTGGTGAGACTGAGATAGGACAGGGAGCTGATACGGCATTCTCACAGATGGCTGCAGAAGTTCTTGGAATCAGCACGGATGAAGTGCATGTTGTTTCAAACCAGGATACAGATATTACACCTTTCGGTACAGGTTCATATGCTTCAAGACAGACCTATGTAGGTGGTTTCTCTATTGCAAAGACAGCAGGACTTTTGAAGCAGAAGATTCTTGACTATGCTTATATTTTGACAAATATGCCACCGGCAATTACAGATATAAAGAATTCTATGATAATAAGAACTACAGATAACAGAGAGCTTATTTCATTAAGAGAGCTGGCTACAGAAGCACTTTATTCTCTAAGTGACAGCAGACATATTACAGCGGAGTCTACAGCACAGATTAAGTCAAATGCATATTCATTCGGATGCTGTTTTGCAGAGGTTGAAGTTGATATAGATATGTGTAAAGCAAAGCTCACAAAGATAATAAATGTACATGACTGCGGTAAGCTTATAAACCCTGCACTTGCTAAGGCACAGGTTGAGGGCGGTATGAGTATGGGTATAGGATATGCACTTTCGGAGGTACAGCTTGTAGATAAGAAGACAGGAAAAGTCTTAAATGATAACCTGCTTGATTATAAGCTTTCTACATGTATGGATCATCCACATCTTGAGACGGCGTTCATTGAAAATCCTGAGCCTACATCACCATTCGGTACAAAATCATTGGGTGAGCCACCGGTTTGTCCTGTGGCACCGGCTATAAGAAATGCTATTATGAATGCTACAGGTGTAGGTGTTAATGAATTACCTTTACGTCCGGAAAAACTGTATGAATATTTTGACAAAGCAGGTTTACTTAAGTAGGAGGAAGAAATGTACGATATAAAAGCTTTATATGAGGCGACAAGCGTAGATGATGCTTGCAGACTTTTAAAAGAACATCCGGGCTCACAGGTTATTGCCGGAGGAAGTGATGTTTTGGTACAGATAAGAGAAGGAAAGAGAGCGGGTAAGGAGCTTGTAAGTATCTATATGCTTGATGAGCTTAGAGGTATCTGCCTTGATGCCGATGAAAATATAAGAATAGGATCTTTAACAAGCTTCTCACATATTACAAAGAATCCTATTATACAAAAATACATAAATGTACTTGGTGAAGCCGTGGATCAGATAGGTGGACCGCAGATCAGAAATATAGGAACTATCGGTGGAAATACATGTAACGGTGTTACATCGGCAGACTCCGCTTCCACACTTTTTGCATGGGATGCACAGGTTGAGATAGCCGGAGAGGGCTACAGAAGATTAGTACCTATAAATGAATTTTATATAAAGGCCGGAACAGTGGATTTAAAAGAGGGAGAGATACAGACAGCTATTATTATCCCAAAGAAGGCATATGAAGGTTATAAAGGTCATTATATAAAGTATGCAATGAGAGAGGCAATGGATATTGCTACTACCGGTTGTTCGGTAAATGTAAAGCTCTCAGAAGATAAAAAGAGCTTTGAGGATGTAAGAATAGCTTACGGTGTAGCAGGTCCTATTCCTATGAGAGTTCCTTCAGCGGAAAAATTTATCAGAGGAAAAGAAGTTAATGAGGAGAATATAGAGGCTTTTGCAGAAAAAGTTTTGGAAGATATCAATCCTCGTGATTCATGGAGAGCAAGTAAAGCTTTCAGATGTCATATCGGTGTTGTTATGGCAAGAAAAGCTTGTGAAAAGGCTGTAAAGCAGGCAGGAGGTAAGGTCGATGACAGGACAGAGTTATAAATTAGTCAGTTGTACCATCAACGGCAAGAAATGTGAAAAAATGGTAGATGTAAGAAGCTCACTTACAGACATGCTTAGAAATGACTATAGACTTACTTCCGTAAAAAAAGGCTGTGAGGTAGGAGAGTGCGGAGCATGTAATGTTCTTATAAACGGTGAAACATTTAACTCATGTATTTACCTGGCAGTATGGGCCGAGGGCAAGGATATCCTTACACTTGAAGGTCTTATGGGACCAAACGGTGAGATATCGGATTTGCAGCAGGCATTTATAGATGAGACTGCTATCCAGTGCGGTTTCTGTACACCGGGATTTGTAATGTCGGCTACAGAGATTCTTAACAGCGGAAAACTCTATTCAAAAGAAGAGCTTAGAAAGTTGCTCTCAGGACATCTTTGCAGATGTACAGGATATGAGAATATACTTGTAGCGGTTGAAAAAACAATGAAGAAGAGACTTGGCGTTGACTGATCGATAGGAGCTTGGCTTTTGGAGGGAGTATGAACAAAGATAGTTTAAAGCGACTGATTGATGTGGCAAATGGGAATAAAAAAGCTGATCTTGTATTAAAAAACGGCTCTATAGTGGATGTATGCAGCGGAAAAATATTTAAAGCGGACCTTGCTATAGCTGAAGGATATATTGCAGGATTTGGAGAGTATGATGGTGAAATAGAGGTGAATATAGAAGGGAAATATATTTCACCGGGACTGATGGATGCACATATTCATATAGAATCATCATACTGTACTCCTGAAGAATTCGGCAGGATGGTGGTACCTCACGGTACTACCACTGTCATTGCGGATCCTCATGAGATAGTGAATGTATGCGGAATAAAGGGCTTTCACTATATGCAGCAGGCCGCAAAAAACACCTGCCTTTCAGTTAAATATATGATGCCGTCCTGTGTTCCCGCAACAAAGATGGAGGATGCGGGATGTGTGATATTGGCTGAAGATATGGCAGACGATATAGTATCAAAAGATGTTCCTGGACTCGGTGAGTTTATGGACTACAATGCCGTTATTGAAAATGACGACATTGCCCTTGATAAACTTATTTTAGCAAAGAATCACGGGAAAATTGTAGACGGACACAGCCCGAATCTGTTCGGTAAAGCATTAAATGCATATGCCTGCGCCGGAATTGATACAGATCATGAGTGTTCCACACTTGAAGAGATGGAAGACAGACTGAGCAGAGGCATTTATGTACAGTTAAGACAGGGCTCGGCCTGTCACAATCTTGAGGCACTTATACCGGGAATAAACGAGTTTAATTTCAGGAGATGTTTATTATGTTCGGATGACAGACAACCGAAGACTATTTTTGAGGACGGACATCTTGAATACCATCTGAAAACATTGGTAAATGCAGGAATCTCACCCGTTATGGCAATAGCAATGGCTACTGTAAACGTAAGTGATTGCTATGGGCTGAAGGATAGAGGAATGATAGTTCCCGGAAAGAGAGCTGATCTTGTTATATTTGATGATTTGAAAGATTTCAAAGTATCGTCGGTATATATTCTTGGTGAAAAGGTGGCAGAGGACGGAGAATATCTGAAAGAATTAAAGAAGCATGATATTACGGATGTATCAAACACAGTACATCTGGATAACTTCAAAAAAGAAATGCTACAAATGTGGCTGAAATCAGATGAGGTTTATGCAATTGAAATGATTGCGGGAGGAGTGCTTTCAAAGAAAACAAGGATAAAGATAAAAAGAGATGAAAACGGTCTTTTTGTCTTTGATAAGAACACAGATGCCTGCAAATGTGCGGTCATAGAGAGGCATCACAATACAGGTAAGATCGGACTGGGAATAATAAAAGGTTATGGCATACAAAGCGGTGCCATAGCGGCATCCGTAGCACATGATTCACATAATATTATCTGCGTAGGCGTAAATGATGATGAAATGTATCTTGCTATAGAAAATGTAAAACAAAACGGTGGAGGTTTTGCACTGGTAAAGGATGGAAAGGTGATTGAAAGCCTGTCTTTACCTGTAGCCGGACTTATGAGTGATTTAAGCGGTGAAGAGGTTTCAAAGAAACTTTTAAGTCTTCACAAAAAGGCTGTAGTTGAATTAGGGGTTAACGAAAGTCTTGAACCTGTTATGTCACTCACATTTATGTCACTTATGGTTATTCCCGAGTTGAAACTCACTGCCAGGGGGGTGTTTGATATTTTTGAAAATAAGTTCATAGACATTGAGGCAAATTAGATTTTTAAAATATATTGAATGGCAGTGATATATAGACTTAAATATCTTTAATTAAATTTGACTTACAAGAAAACTAAAAACTCCGGGCCGAGTATCACCGGAGTATAATAAAAAAAAGGAGACTATATATGGAAAAGTTTTTTAAACTGAAAGAAAACGGAACCGATGTAAAAACCGAGATTATTGCCGGTATTACAACATTTATGACAATGGCATATATTTTAGCAGTTAATCCGGATATCTTAAGTTATGCAGATATGGACAGAGGTGCCGTGTTTACCGCAACTGCAATAGCTTCATTTTTAGGTACTGCACTTATGGCATTGTTTGCAAACTATCCTTTTGCACTTGCACCGGGTATGGGACTTAATGCATATTTTACTTATAGTGTAGTTTTAGGTAAGGGATATAGCTGGCAGACAGCTCTTACAGCGGTATTTGTAGAAGGTATTATATTTATAGCACTCTCAGTTACAAATGTGCGTGAGGCTATCTTTAATGCGGTTCCAAGAAACTTAAAATCAGCTGTAAGTGTGGGTATCGGACTTTTTATCGCATTTATCGGACTTCAAAATGCTAAGATCGTTATAGGCGCTGGTAAAACACTTGTACAATTATTCTCACTTGGAGGATACAACAAGGTACATGGCGTTGAAGGTGTAATTGCTACAGGAAATGATGCAGGTATTACAGTTGTTATTGCTATAATCGGTGTGCTTATTACAGCATTCCTGGTTGTAAAAGAAGTAAAGGGAAATATCTTACTCGGTATATTGGCAACATGGGTTCTAGGTATAATCGCTCAGATTACAGGTTTGTATGTTCCAAACCCTGCACTGGGTTTTTACAGTGTATTACCTGATTTTTCAAACGGACTCAGTATACCGAGTATAGGACCGGTTTTATTCAAGCTTGAGTTCCACAAGATTGCAACATTGGAGTTTGTTGTAGTTATGTTCGCATTCTTATTTGTAGATATGTTTGATACTATCGGTACATTGATAGGTGTATCTACAAAGGCCGGAATGCTTGATAAAGACGGTAAGCTTCCAAATATCAGGGGTGCATTACTTGCGGATGCCGTAGCTACCACAGCAGGTGCAATGCTTGGTACAACAACAGTTACAACATTCGTTGAGTCCGCTTCAGGCGTTTCAGAAGGTGGAAGAACAGGTCTTACAGCAATGACAACAGCAGTTCTTTTTGCGGCTTCATTGTTATTATCACCTATATTCCTTGCAATACCTTCTTTTGCAACTGCACCGGCACTTATAGTTGTAGGATTTTATATGTTCTCAAATGTTGTACATATTGATTTCTCAGATATGACAGAGGCTATCCCTTGCTATATCTGTATAGTTGCAATGCCTCTCTTCTACAGTATTTCAGAGGGTATTTCAATGGGAATTATATCATATGTAATTATCAATGCCTTAACAGGAAGAACTAAGAAGGTTACACCGCTTATGTATATACTTTCATTATTGTTTATATTAAAGTATATATTACTCTAGGTTTTACCGATATTTTCACTGCCTTGAATAGTTTTTAATAAATGAAGAGATATGGGGAGACTCGTATCTCTTTTTTTGCAAAAAGTTGAAGTTTAATTTTTCAACATCTGAAAGTGTGGGATAAATATGTATATTAGTACTTTGTGCACAAATAAATACAATTTAAAATGTTTACTTTTAATAACAGCTTGGCAAGTGCAGGAAAGTAGAAACAGAATACGACAGGAGTATTGAAATTTATTTTCAGAAATGGTAAGATACTTTCAGATGGAGGTAGTAAAAATGAATGACAGAATCAAAAACCTAAAAGGGAAACTGATCGTTTCATGCCAGGCGCTGGAAAATGAACCGTTACATTCAGACTTCATTATGGGGAGAATGGCTCTCGCGGCAAAGATGGGCGGAGCTTGCGGCATCAGAGCAAACACTATTGTAGACATTAAGGAGATACAAAAACAGGTGGATTTGCCGATAATCGGAATTATTAAAAAAGATTATGATGACAGTGAGATTTATATCACACCTACAATGGACGAGGTAGATGCTTTGGTAGAAGCGGGGGTTGATATAATAGCACTGGATGCGACAAACAGACTCAGACCGAATAAGAAAAGCTTAAAGGAGTTCTTTGGAGAAGTTAGAGCAAAGTATCCTGATAAGCTGTTTATGGCGGATTGTTCTACAGAAGAGGAAGCAATCTTTGCGGATGAATTAGGTTTTGACTTCATCGGTACTACTATGGTCGGATATACAAAGGAGAGTGAAGGGCTAAGGATTGAGGAGAACGATTTTGAGATATTGAGAAATATCCTCGCTAAAGTAAAGCATAAAGTGATAGCTGAGGGTAATATCAATACACCTGAGAAATGTAGGAGAGTAATAGAACTTGGAGCGTTCAGTGTGGTTGTAGGTTCAATTATTACCAGACCGCAACTTATAACAAAAGAATTTTCAAAGGCGCTTGAACAGGTTGTGTAAAGGAATAATCTTGAGTGTAAGACTCATTAAGGAGGAAATATGAAGAAATTATTGTTAACAGGTTTGACACTTACAGCGGCGGGTATGCTCGCGGCATGTGGAGGAGGAAAAGCGGCAGATCAAACAAGTGCAGCAGCAGATTCAAAGGCGGATACAAAGCAGGAGGGAGCAAGTGAAGCGGCAGGAGATGCTGCTGAGGTATCACTTTGGACATATCCTGTAGGAAAGTGGGGAGACTCTGCAACAGTTGACGGAATTATCAAAAAGTTCAATGAGAAGTATCCAAACATTAAGGTAACTGTAGAGTATCTTGACTATCAAAACGGTGATGACCAGATCAACACAGCTATAGAAGGAAAGCAGGCACCGGATATCGTACTTGAAGGACCTGAGAGACTTGTAGCAAACTGGGGTGCAAAGGGACTCATGGTTGATTTAAAGGATATGTTTGAGAAGGATGCGGCATCAGATATCTATGATCCTGTAAAGGCTGCATGTAAGAGTCCTACAGGTGAGTTTTATGAGTATCCTGCATTCATGGTTGCACATTGTATGGCTGTAAACAAGACAATGTTTGAAAAGGCTGATGCATTACAGTATCTTGATTTGGATACACATACATGGACAACAGACAACTTCCTTAAGGCTGTTCAGGCGGTATATGATTCAGGACAGCAAAATGTAGGTGCTATCTACTGTGTTTCACAGGGTGGAGATCAGGGAACAAGAGCTTTGGTAAACAATCTTTACTCAGGTACATTTACAGATAAGGATCATACAAAGTATACAGTTGATTCTGAAGAGAACAAGAAAGCTTTACAGGCAATTGTCGATCAGGCAGGTTTAAACTTCGATCCGTCTATAGCAGGTGGTGATGAGATTACACTTTTCAGAAACGGTACTTTGGCAATGTCACTTTGCTGGAATGCATCACAGCAGACAAATTCAGATAACGGTCCTGCAGGAAAGACAAATGCAGGTGATGAGATTATACCTATGTTATTCCCAAGTGATGACGGCGTTACAGAGCTTTGCGGCGGTATCTGGGGATATGGAATCTTTGACAACGGAGATGCAGGTAAGATTGAAGCTGCAAAGACATTTATCGACTTCGTATGTAATGATGAGGCACAGGTTAAGGAAAGCGTTAAGGCTTCAGGATTCTTCCCTGTAAGACCTTCTGTAACAGGTGTATATGAGGGAACAGAGACAGCTGATGCAATGAAGCTTTTCGAAGAGAAGTTCATGCCTTCAATGGGTGACTACTATCAGGTAACAAAGGGATGGACTACAGCTCGTACAGAGTGGTGGAACATGCTTCAGAGAATAGGTGCAGGCGGCGATGTGGCAACAGAGGTCGCAACATTTACAACTAACGCAAACGCGGCAGCAGCTCAATAATAACAGTAGTAAAATACTGATCTTTAAAAAATAGTTAGGTGATCTAACATGTTATAAAATGTTGCTAAGGATTTTCTTTAGCAACATTTTTTAGAAAGGGGAAACATGGCAAAGGGTGTTTATACAACCAGGTCAAAGGAATTGGTAAGAAGAGAAACCGCTTCAGCTTATATGTTTTTATTACCAAGCCTTGTATTCTTTATCGGTTTTGTAATAATACCGATGATTATATGTATATATACCAGCTTCTTTGATTCTACAATGGGCAAGGATGCTAAGGATGTATTTATCGGATTTGGAAATTATATAGAACTGTTTCAAGACGGAATTTTTCTAAAGGCACTTAAAAATACCTTTGTTATTGTTATCGTTTCAGTTCCTGTGGTTTGTATATTTTCATTGTGGGTTTCATCTGTAATATACAATCTAAATGATAAAGTGCTTTCAGTTTTCAGATGTATCTTTTATCTCCCTGTAGTTACCGGTTCTGTAGCCGTTACAGTGGTTTGGAAGTGGATGTACAATAATTATTACGGTATCTTCAATTATATCGGAAAAGGTACAGGCGTTTTAAAAACAAATATCAACTGGCTTGGAGACGAGAGATTTGCTCTGGCATGTATCATACTTATCCTGCTTACCACATCTGTAGGTCAGCCTATAGTATTATATGTATCCGCACTTGGAAATGTGGATAATTCATTGGTTGAGGCCGCACAGGTGGACGGAGCAAATGAGTTGCAATTATTCTGGAAAATCAAATGGCCGCAGATTATGCCTACAACATTGTATATTCTTGTTATAACAACTATTAACAGTTTCCAGTGTTTCGCTCTTATACAGCTTTTAACATCAGGCGGACCGAATCATTCAACAGATACTGTAATGTATTATATCTATTATATGGCATTTAAGATGTTCAGATACGGATACGGAAATGCAATGGGCGTGGTACTTGCAATATTTATAGCGGTATTGTCTGCAATTCAGTTTAGAGTGGCAAAGGAGAGATAATATGAAAACTTCAAATACACTAAAAAAACTGTATACTGTTGTATCGATAATTGTACTGATAGCTTTGGCGTTTTGCTTTGTTTTTCCACTGTATTGGATAGTTACAGGTGCATTTAAAACACCTGTTTCAATAAATTCACCGGTACCTGATTGGATACCTAAGGAGCTTGTACTTGATAACTTTAAAAAGCTGTTCTCAAGACAGACGGCACCTATATTTGAATTGGGATTCATAAAGGGGCCTATGGCGCCTGCAGCAGTAAGATGGATGATAAATACGGTATTTATGGCGGTTATGGCCATGGTACTTACATGCCTTACAGCATCTATGGCGGGATATGCACTTGCAAAAAAGAGATTTCACGGAAGAATTATACTTTTTACACTTATAGTATGTGCCATGGCATTGCCTAAGCAGGTTATTCTTATACCTCTTATCAGAGAGATGTCCGCACTTAAGCTTTATAACACTATATGGGCGGTTATACTTCCTACCGTAGGATGGCCTTTCGGTGTATTCCTTATGAAGCAGTTCTCCGAGGGTATACCTACAGAAATGCTTGAAGCTGCAAGAATTGACGGTGCAAGTGAATTTAAAACATTTACTGATATAGTTTTCCAGATGGTAAAGCCGGGAGTGGGTGCTTTGGCAATATTCACATTTATTAACAGCTGGAATGATTATTTCATGCAACTTATTATGCTAAGTTCTACTTCTAATTTGACAATTTCTCTCGGAATTGCTAAACTACAAGCAGAAAACTCGACAGATTTCGGACTTATAATGGCGGGAGCTACACTGGCCGCAGCACCTATACTGATAGTGTTTATTGCACTTCAAAAATACTTTACAAAAGGTATTACTCTGGGTGCTGTAAAGGGTTAGTAAGTAGCGGAAAGAGGGGAAAATGATATACGAAAAATCAGTGATTCCGATAATAGAATCAAAATATACGCTTTTTACAAATACTGAAAAAAAGATAGCGGATTATTTTTTACAATGTGATGCAAATATGGATATAAATATCCAGAATGTGGCCGAACAGCTCTATGTATCACAGGCGTCTATTTCAAGATTTGCAAAAAAGTGCGGCTTTGTAGGTTTCAGAGAATTTATATTTGCCTACCTGGACAGTGCAAGAGTGAAAAAGCCGAACGGTAACAGCACTACACAAAATGTATTTAATACATATCAGGATCTTTTGAATAAGGCATATTCACTGCTTGATAACGATCAGGTACAAAGAATAGTTAAGATGCTTGTAAATTCAAAGAAGGTCATAGCTGTAGGCAAGGGAAGTTCAGGATATGCGGCAAGTGAAATGGAGAGCCGTTTTGTGAGAGTGGGACTTGATATAGACTCTCTTACGGATTCAGACAGAATAAGAATGCAGTCGGTATTTTTAAAAGACGGAGATACAGTGGTCGCATTCAGTATAAGCGGTAAGACTGAGGATATTATTTTCCTTTTAAAGCATGCACATGACAGAGGCAAGAAGACCGTATTTTTCACAGCGGCGGACAACCCTCATTTACATGAATTCTGTGATGAGGTTGTATTGGTGGCTTCACTTGAATATTTGGAGAACGGAAATCTTATTTCTCCACAGTTTCCGATGTTACTTGTACTTGACCTTATATACAGTGAGTACATAAATATCGATCCTGTTTTTAAGAGTGCAATCTTGGAGGATACCGTTACTACTTTAAATAAGAAAGAAGATGACAGAAGATTTTATCTGTCAAGACCGACCAGATAATTATTATATGAAAATTCGGTAAAGAGCTTGTATTATACTCGACAAAGTAATTTACAGGCTCTTTTGATATTATTTTCAATTTTACTGTATAAATATCCGCTTGAAAAAAAATATTAAAAGCATTATACCTGACTTCCGTCGTTTCTCTCAAAACCTAGTACTCTAGGTATCCAAGAGCATGCAGTTTTGAAAGAAATTGTCGACTTCAGCTTTGGTTAAATAGAGGGCATCAAGGTTACTAAAACCAACCAGTTTTTT
>NZ_BTHK01000002.1:0-221824 GCF_033242365.1 Lachnoanaerobaculum sanguinis | reverse complement strand
CTACGTATTACCGCGGCTGCTGGCACGTAGTTAGCCGGGGCTTCTTAGTCAGGTACCGTCATTTTCTTCCCTGCTGATAGAGCTTTACATACCGAAATACTTCTTCACTCACGCGGCGTCGCTGGATCAGGGTTCCCCCCATTGTCCAATATTCCCCACTGCTGCCTCCCGTAGGAGTTTGGGCCGTGTCTCAGTCCCAATGTGGCCGTTCACCCTCTCAGGCCGGCTACCGATCGTCGCCTTGGTGGGCCTTTACCTCACCAACTAGCTAATCGGACGCGGATCCATCTTATACCTATAAATATTTTACCCCTGCACCATGCGGTGCTGTGGTCTTATGCGGTGTTAGCGGAAATTTCTCTCCGTTATCCCCCTGTATAAGGCAGGTTATCCACGCGTTACTCACCCGTCCGCCACTAAGTCTGTCAAAATTCCATCCGAAGACTTCCTTCTAACAGCTTCGTTCGACTTGCATGTGTTAAGCACGCCGCCAGCGTTCATCCTGAGCCAGGATCAAACTCTCATATAAAAGTTTAATCTAGCCTTCTCGCTAGCTTGCATCTGTTTTCACAGATCTACTGTTTTTTTAAAGGTTTTAAATTCTGTTCGAATCTAAACGTTGTTTTTTCTGAAACTTCATTGATTATTGAAATAATCAAGAATTTTTTCAGGGTTGTGTGTACTGTTTAATCTTAAATTATCAAGGTTCGTTTGCTTCGCTGTTTGAAACAGCTTAGCTATTATATCAAGCTCATTTTATCTTGTCAACAACTTTTTAAAAGTTTTTTCAGATTATTTAAAGCTTATTTTGCTCTTTTCAAGCAACTTAGATATAATACCATTAATTCAACATCTTGTCAACTACAATTTAAATTATTTTTAAGTTATTATGATGTTTGAATTAAGCCTCCTGCAAAAGCAGTGTATTTATTATACTTTTTCGTATTTCTAAAGTCAAGTGACTTTTTAAAAAAATACAAAAAAAGCTACAGTTTCGAACTCATTTTTACATCCTAAACTGTAGCCCTCTCAATTTTATAAAAGTATTTTACTACTCTTTCAAAAGATAATCATTATTTATAACTTTCATAGACAGCGGGCCTGCTATGGTGTTTGAATAGACAGTTTCAACCGGTCTTATTACTATACCTTCCTTATTCCTTCCTGAAGCGTACTTTCCCTTTGCTCTCTCCAAAAGTTCATCAACGTTTTTATACTTAAACTCTTCTTCCACTTCCTCTACAGGCACCATATTTAAACCAAGAAGCTTACATATCTCCTCGGTCTTATACATGGAAAGCCTTGTATTAGTTTTCATATCCGTTACTGTAAATACATACCACTCAGGTGTTTTCAGATTAAGTCTGTTTTTTTGAATACCCGGTCCGCAAAATTCACCCTGAATTGCTATATCGTCAAGATTATTTTCTTTTAATCTCTCTTCTATTCTATGTTCATGTGCATATTTCCACATATCACATTTATCATCATCTGCATATTCATAGTTTCTTCCGCATACACCGAAATGATCACCGCTCTTATACATGGTTACACTGCACCCGTCCATTTTAGTACTAATGTAATATCCCTTTACAG
Source organism: Lachnoanaerobaculum sanguinis (assembly GCF_033242365.1). NCBI lineage: Bacteria > Bacillati > Bacillota > Clostridia > Lachnospirales > Lachnospiraceae > Lachnoanaerobaculum > Lachnoanaerobaculum sanguinis. The sequence goes on along the minus strand of NZ_BTHK01000002.1, from coordinate 220,228 downwards.
ATTTAAACTCCTCTATTAACTCAGGATATGACTGCACTCTCAGCTCGTCGGTTTTTGAGATTTCACTCGGAAACTCTGCAATAACAGTGCCGTCATTGCTTACTCTCTCTTCTATTTCCCATTTTCTTATTCCAAGAAGTTCGGTTACATCATCACCTATTTCATATTTACCTTCAGGAAGTATTTCTAAAGGTTGTACCAATCCCTGTGATATCTGTCCTCTGAATTTCATGGTTTTCAGCCTGAATCCTGCTCCCATTATTTCATTCTCTTTAAAGCTGCTTGCTCGAAGGAATTCAAAACGTTCACATACAGGAAGGAATGAATCCACTTCCATATATATACATTTATCACCTATACTGAATTGACCTTTGTTAGCTACACATTGCCATCCCAATACATGTACACATTCTATCTTTTCAGCACCCTCTATAGGCGTGATATTATGTACATACTGTATGGATGCCAGTTTTCTTTTTCCCATTTTTCACCTCAACAAAATATAATTTTTTTATTTATACTCATTATAGCAGAAATATTCCCGCTTTTCACTATACTTGTAGTATACTCCCTTTTTCAGGTGGAAATATCGGTGAAACAATATCAATATCCGGATTCATTTCTTTTATCATTTTCATTATAAACTCAGACTTAAAGACTCCTCCTATATAACTTAACTTTATTTTATTTTCAAATTTTTCACTCAATGCTTTTATATGTAGAGTTATTTCTCCTGCCGCTCTTTCAAAGATAGTCTTTATACTTTCACAGCTATAAATATATTTTGATGCCTCTGCCGCCAGACCTGCTATATGCTCTCTTGTGAAATCGCTCGTTGCTATATCATTAACACTATTCATCTTAAAATATTCAAGTACCAAATCATATATCTTACTTTTTTTGTTTCTGCCGTCAGATTCCTTTAAGGCTGCTGAAATAATCGCTTTTCCTATACTGTATGCACTGCCCTCGTCGCCGTATCTGTATCCGAAACCTCCACACCTGTATGTATTCTCACCTATCTTTGCAAGCCCTATACTTCCTGTACCTGCAATAATAAGTATTCCGTCATCTCCTCCAAGTGCGCCAAGCATTGCGGCGTAGGCATCAGAATAAAGCCTGAACTCTTCAAATACTGATGAAAACTCATCCTCAAGCTTTTTTCTGTAATCCTTATTTATACCGTATCCTCCAAGACCTGCTCCCACCTTCAAATCATAATCACAGTCTTTTATATTAATAAGCAACTTTTCTCTCGCCTCGGCAAGAATAGATACCGCCTCTTTAAAACTTGTCTGCGCAGGATGGATTGTAGGCATTAAAACGGATGCTATACTGTTTTTATCACTGTCAAACAGTATAAAATTTGTCTTTGTTCCCCCACCGTCTATTCCTATGTAATAAGTATTTTTCATCTATACTTCCTTTGATTCCTTCATTGCAAACTTCTGCCAAGGCCTTATATAATCAAGCAAGAACAACTCATCTTTATCAATATGCCCGACCACGGAGCTCATCCCCGAATTTTCCATATCGCTTAGAGCAATCTGCAGTTCTCCCGCATAATGACCGTAGAGCGAACTTTCAATTATAATGTCACCTCTTTTTATAGGTGCAGGATTTATTACTTCAAACTTTTCACCCTTGTACTTTACCCTTGAAGCTGTAGATCTGATAAAATTGTCCGACTTATCGCCTCTGTTAAAATGCATTTCTTTTAAAACTATAGTTCTTTCAAGTACAGGAAGTTCGGGCAAAAGTTTTACATCGAAGCATACTCTGTCCAGAGGAATGCTTTTTATCTTTTCAATCTCCTCATCTGTCGGATAGCAATTTGAAATAATAATGTCATCAATGTCATCCATAGCAATCATATGCTTTAGTTGCTTATCAATACTCATATTTCTGTGCATTTCCAAAGTCGGAAGCCCGAAATCGGTAGGCCACGGACCAAACGATCCTTTACTTCTTGTAGTAATAAATGCCGCAGTGTTCAGACCGTATTTTTTAAATCTTTTTGTACAGCTTTTAAAGAAATCAAGTCCGAGTCCGCTGTAATTATGCGGATAAAAATTATGACATCCGTATAGATTGTATCTGTTAGGTTCATAATTCATTATTGTATCAATAGTTGAAACATCATTTGACATATTAATTTCTATCTTCAAGTCGTATTCATTAAAAGTCATAACAGACTCTTCCAGTCCGCTAAATCCCATATCAAGTCTAAGTCCGTCCGCTCCTATTTCTTTAAAGAAAGAAAGGTCCTTATATGATATTCCTAGTTTATCAAAAACTGAAGGTGACACATCAACTATTATTTCAAACCCAAGGCTTTTTGCATAACGATTTATCTTACTGAAATCATGTATTATCTCTTCTTTTGATTTATTCACTGATAAAAGACATGAGAAGATACGAGAAAAGCCGGAAAATCCGGCTTTCTTAATATATTCAATAATATTTTCCACATTGTCTTTTTCAGGATAAATTGATATCCCAAGTCTACGCATAACTCTCCTTTATATTATTACGTAAAATATTATGCAGCAACATCACTTTCTTCCTGCTTCTTTAAATCGGCATCATACTTGTTAAAGAACGGAAGATAAATAAGTATTGAAAGAATTATCAAAAGTACATTTAATATAAGTGCTCTGATATCTCCGTTTGTTGCAAGGAATGCACCTATAGGTCCCGGCAAGGTCCATGGTGCTGACGCCACCACCCTGTTTACAAGTCCAAGCTCAGTTGCTATCCATGCAATTATAGCACAAATAATCGGATTTAAAACAAAAGGTATCAAAAGAACAGGGTTAAGGATTATAGGGCATCCGAAAATCATCGGTTCATTGATATTAAATAGCGCCGGTACAAAAGCTACCTTTCCAAGTGTCTTGCCATACTGTGATTTTGATCTGAATAAAAGTAAGATTGCAAGTCCTATAGTTGTTCCTGAACCTCCGATATATATAAACCACTGATAGAAAGGCTCCGGAGCAATATTCGGAATAGCCATTCCTGCTGCAAGCGCATTTGAATTCTGCTCAAGAAGCATAAGCCATATAGGTCTTGTAACACTACCTACCACGCTGCTTCCGTGTATACCGAAGCACCAGAAGAATGAATCAAGGAATGTAAGTAAAAGTACTGACGGAAGTGTATCCGCAACATGTACTATAGGTCTTATAACTGAACCTACAATACCGTGAACATTTATTCCAAGCCACATGCATATAGTTGAAACTATAAGAAGAATAATAACGGTAGGTGTAAGTGCTTCAAAACTTCTTGCAACAGATTCCGGAACCTGCTCAGGCATTCTGATTTTAAAGCCTGATTTCTGGGTAAATCTATAGATTTCTACCGCAAAGAATGCTGAAAGAATACCTACAAACATTCCGTCAGATCCGATATACGACATTCCAAGATGCCAACCGCTTGGTATTGCCTTAATATAATCTGCCAAAGCCTGATTGTTTGCGGCAAGGCTTTGAATTTCTTCACTTGCCTCAGGAAGTGATACAGGTACAACTGTCAACAGGAATGTCAATTCTGAAAGAATAGCTCCTGAAAGTCCGTCCAAATCATAGCTCTTTGACAATGAAAATCCTATTCCGAACACTGCATATAATGTCATAATATACATTGCCATACGATATGGAAGAAGAATTCTTCCCGCATTTGCTTTTATAAACTGTGAAATTCCCCAAGTTGCCGGCATTTGGTTCGGCAAGAATGCAATTACAAGAAAAAGTGAACTTACAATTACTATAGGCAAAGTGGCAATAATACCGTCTCTTACAGCTCTTAAATGTCTTTGTTCACTGAGCTTTGCCATCGGTGTACTTAAATTTTTGTCTAAAAATGCAGCAATATTATCAAACATTTTAATTACCTCCTGTTAATCCCTTCATCTGTGTATAAAGCTTAGGTCCACCCAGAGGTGAATAAGCCATAGGTTCGATTAATGCACATGGAATATTCTGTGCATCTGCCGCAGCCTTGATATTATCAAATCTGTGGCGAATCTGTGGTGCAACCATCACACAATTCCAACCGTTCTTTACCTCGTCATCAACAGCCTGAGTTCCTATTGCAAGAACTTCAATCGTTTCACCATGCTTTTCGGCCTCTTTTTTCAAGGCATTTACGGCAATGGTTGATGACATGCCGCCCGAACAAACAAATAATACCTTCATATATTACCTTCTTTCTAAACCCGATTTTGTATGAAATCGAATTTTAATATTTTTAAATAAATATTTTCAATCACCTGTTATTTTTAAGCAATTTCTTTATCGTTGCACTGACATCAAGATTATTATTTTCCAAAGTTTCCTTAGCCTTATCGGCACACACAGATACAATTCCCATAACTATGGCAACTTTGACATCATACCCTGATTCTTCCAAAAGCTTTTTTGAGATATCCTTATCTATTCCTGTAGCTTCACTTACTATATTCAAAGCCCTTACTCTCAGCTTTTCATTGGTTGTAGCCACATCTACCATAAGGTTTTGATATACCTTGCCTATCTTTACCATTGTAGTTGTGGAAATCATATTAAGGACCATCTTTTGTGCCGTACCGGCCTTCATTCTGGTTGAACCGGTTATAGCCTCGGCTCCTACAACCACTTCTATTTTTGCATCCGCATAATCGGATATTTGAGCTTCCTGTACACAGCTGATAGCTACCGTTTTACTGCCCAGACTTCTTGCATATTCAAGACCGCCTATTACATAAGGAGTTCTACCGCTTGCCGCAAGTCCTACCAAAGTATCCCTCTCGTCAAGTTTAAGTTCCTTTAAATCATTAACAGCAAGTTCTTTGGAATCTTCCGCACCTTCAACAGCTTTTCTCATGGCCTTGTCACCACCTGCCATGATTCCTATCACCATATCAAAAGGTACTCCGTAAGTCGGCGGACATTCACTGGCATCAAGTATTCCAAGTCTGCCGGATGTACCGGCACCGATATAAATAAGTCTGCCGCCTCTTTTTATACTTTGTACTGCAAAGTCCACTGCCTTTCCTATTTCCGGAATAACTGGCTCCACACAGTCTGCAACTTTTTTATCCTCTTGATTTATTTTCTCAATGATTTCTACTGTGGAAAGTTCGTCAAGATTCATCGTGTTAATATTTCTTTTTTCAGTATCCAATCTATCAAGACTTAACACTTTCTCTCTCCTTTTCTATATAATCCTTGTAGAATTCAAAACTTTTCTTTTTATATCTTTTGTAGCTTCCGTTTCCAAGATTGTCGGCATCAACATATACTACACCGTATCTCTTACTCATTTCCAAAGAACCGGCCGATACAATATCTATAATTCCCCAGAGCAAATATGCCAGACATTCCACTCCGTCATCGATTGCCAGCTTTATCTGTTCAAAATGATCTTTCAGATATTCTATTCTGTAATCATCATTTATAATATTGCCTTCCAAAAGTACATCATTGTATCCGAAACTGTTTTCAGTAATCATTACAGGCTTTTTGTATCTGTCATAAATCTTATTCATGGAAATTCTTATTCCGACAGGATCAATCTGCCACCCCCATTCATTTGCTTTTAAATAAGGATTCTTTGTACTCACAACAAGATTTCCCGCTGTTTTTTCCATCTCTTCCGATGCACATACATTTGACTGGTAATATGAAAATCCTACAAAATCCGCCGTATTATTTCTTAGCAGTTCTTCATCTCCCGGTAGAAACTCCACTTTCACATTATTATCTCTGAAATACTTCTTCATATAATACGGATACTCTCCACCGGCCAATACATCTGTAAAGAACCATTGATTCACCTGTTCATATTGAAGCGTCTTTAACTGATCGAAGGGATTACATGAATATCCGTAATAGCAAAAACAGGCGGCCATACATCCGAAACTTGCATCAAGCATTTTTCTTCCAAGCTCAATTACCTTTGCGGAAGCTATAAACTGATTGTGCAGTCCTGCAAATATATCATTTAACTCATATCCGCTTCCCTCTTTGTTTTCATCTCTGAGAAGTCCAAGTCCGTTGAAAGGACTGAAAAAGCCGGTGTTTATCTCATTGAAAGGTACTACATAGTCCAAGTACTTTCCAAATCTTTCAAATATTACTTTTGCATATTTTAAATACAAATCAACAAGCTTTCTGTTTTTCCATCCACCGTATTTTTCAACCAATGCAAGAGGTAGTGCATAATGTGTAAGACTAAGATATATCTTAATACCCTTTTCTTTTAATTTTTTAAGAATATCCCCGTACATATTAAGAGCATCTTCATTCGGTTCCTCTTCTTCACCTGTCGGAAAAATTCTGGACCATGCAACGGAAATCCTGTATATGTCTATCCCAAGTTCAGATAAATATTCTATATCTTCATCAATATGTGCAAGTCCTTCACTTCCCTTTCTTCCCGGGAAGAAGTCACCATCTTTCGGATTTTTCGCTCTTTCTATATCGGCTTTTGTCAGAAGTCTTGTAGAGGTAGTCGCATTATCTGTCCTTTTTATATATCTTCTGCAGTCTTGGGTATCCATACCCTTATTAAAAAGAGTAAATCCTCCTTCATATTGACTTGAGGCACTTGCACCTCCCCATAGCATTCTCATTTTTCACTTCCTTTAACAAAATCAGTCTCTAAGTTTCTTTATCAAATCTCTTGTGGCTTCAATATCTTTAAGAACTTCGGGATAATGTCTGTGTGATATTGCAAGATAAATCATATCCAATAAAGTAAGTGTGGTATTACGACTTGAAATTGCTCCAAGTCTTAATTCTCTCTCATCATGCGGAACACGAAGAGTTATATCACAGATTTTAGACAATTCATTCTTGCCGAAACAACAAATACCTATTGTCTTTGCCCCTGCTCTTTTTGCAATTTCAGCTACCAAAACAGTCTCCTTTGTATTTCCGCTATAACTTATACAAACACAGGCATCTTCTTTTTTAATAAAGTTCAAATTAACAAGCTGTAAATGTATATCATTATTAAATACAACATCCTTACCTATTCTTGAAAGCTTATAATTTATATCGTAACAAACTATACCGCTGGCTCCTACTCCGAACAGATATATTTTCCTTGCATTATCTATTGCATCTATCGCCTCTTCAATAAGACTTATATCCATCAGAGCATAAAGTTTTTCAATACTCTTAATAAGATTTATTTTGTTTTTTTCTATAATATCTTCAAGTTCGTCTTCAGGATGTATTATCTCATCGCCTGTATAATCTTTATCCGAATCCAAATCTGCAGCCAATGCCAGTTTCAGCTGTTGAATACCGTCAAATTCCAGACTTTTTACAAATCTGATGACTGTAGCCGGTGATGTGCCCGTTATTGCCGCAATTGATTGTGTACTTAGATTTATAGCATCTTTATAATTATCTATAAAATAATCCGCCACTCTCTGTTCCGACTTGGTCAGTTTTGAATATTCCTCTTTGATTTGCAATACTATATCCAATGTATTACCTCCAAATTTTATGGAACTCCCAATCACTTTTATATTTTCTTTTTTATTTCCTCTATTTCCGTCTTTAGATCGGCAATAGTTTTATAGAGTGAGATCATCTCCTCAGCCAATTCCTCAGCTACATTCGCCATTGTAAGATGGTCTTGTGAATGTATCAGAATAATATTTACAGGAACCTGCTCACCTCCGGCTTCCTTTGCAATCATATCTGTCTGTAATTCATGAGCTTGTAAAAGTCTCTTATTCGCCTCTTTAAGCTTTTCATTTGCAGATTCAAAGTCGCCCTTTCTTGCATCACAGATGGCATCCATTGAATACCCCTTACTGTCCCCTGCTGTAGCAATTATTTCAAAAGAAATCTGATAATCTTCTTCTCTCATAAAACTCCTATCATTCGCAAATTATAAAATATTGTTTCAGTAAATATTTTATTTTATGGAATATTATTTCTAAGTTCATTTAATCATATTCATATGTTTTTGTCAATGAAATATTAATAATTAAAGTTACTTCTATAATAAAAATAAAGTTGATAATTTTACAGATTAGAATATCTATAAAAAATCAACTTTATTATTTTATAAATTATTTTATTTTTATTTTGTATACGGAATGTGGTAGCAAAACAAGCCTATTTACATTAGAATCTACTTTTACACAATCAATATTATTCTTATATTCTAAAGTGTTTCTTGCATGTATATTATCTGCCCATATATACTCATAGCTTTCTACTTCCGAATCCAAGTCAAGAATATAACTATCAGATATACTTCTATTTGCAGCAAATATAATACATTTTCCTAGTTTATCCAGACAACATACCATGTTCAAATATGTGATATTACTCATGTCCTCAATATTTCCTGTTTCTTTTACTTTAAACACATCACAATTATAATTGCTGTCTATAACATATTCAATATCCGCATCTACATATAGCTTTATTAATTTATATGTGCCGGTTTCATATACAGCTCCATCATTACTTCGTATAATGCCACCTGCCCATCCATTTATCAAATCTGAAATATTACATATGTTAAGATCATTTATATTATTAAGAAATGTATTTATTATACATGAATTTGCTATAACTGCTTCTAAACTCTGTTCTCTTTCCGACTTATTTTTCTCACCATAATTACAGTTCCATTCAGTTATTGCAATTGGAATTTTATATCCGGTTTTATCCATTGTCCTACAAGTATCTTTAATTACTTTATCAAATTTTTCTGAAGCAGAAACTGTAGCATAGTATATTTGTTCATCGTCTAACTCCTGATCTTCAATGAGGGGAGCGTAAAAATGTAACGCTAACGCATCTATATATCCTTTTCCTTCTTTCAGTACAACTTCATTCCAACTTTGATCTAAACTTCCACCATCACCACCACAAGCTAATAGAAATATACTTTCATCTCTTTTTTTCATCTCTTTTGCAAAAACTAAATATTTTTTTATATAGTCAAATTCATTACTGTGTCCTATTTCCCAATTACCGAAAACTTCATTTCCTATTTCCCAATATTTGACTTTATATGGAACTGAATTGCCATTTGTTAATCTCTTTTTTCCGTATTCAGTATTACAATCACCATTACAATACTCAACCCAATTTGCAGCGTCATATGATGTTGACGACCCAAAGTTAACACATATAAGCGGTTCCGCTCTCACTTCTCTACAAAACGTAATATATTCATCTGTCCCGAAACTGTTACTTTCCATTCCTCCCCAATGTTTATTCTCTTTACAAGGTCTTTTATCTACAGATCCGATTCCATCTTCCCAAAAGTAACAATCAGCAACGCATCCTCCCGGAAATCTCAAGGTACCCGGTTTCAAATCCTTTATTTTTTTTGCAACTGTATTCCAAGTACCTACAATTGAATTATTTGGTATTAAAGACGCTTGATCCAACCATACTTCATTTTTACCCTCTATATAAAACGATATTTCTGCATCTAAATCTGAAGAACCATTGCAAAAAGAAAAATTTATTTTTTGCCATTTTCCTGAGATTATACTATCTGTAAATATAATTTCTCTATCACATTTTATTTTAATATATAATGTTATAGTATCTTTAGAATAAGCCCAAATATATCCATTATAAATTTCACTATCATATAACTTTATTTTTTCCTGTCTTATCCCTCCATATCCCTCACTATTATTTAGTATATGTATAGAATATGAAGGTGCATAAATAATCTTATCATCCAACTCACATTTTGTATTTTTGCCAAAACATTTCCATGGCTCAAAAGAAAGTAGTCCTTCTTTATCAAGGTTTTCAAAACTCCTTGATTTTAGTAATTGAGCCAGTAAACCCGGTTCAATGCAATCATGCATGTATTCTATAAAATGTCCGAAAAAATTTTCGGGCATTACCCCAATTATTTTGCTTCTATCAATATTCAATTTTATATTTTTCATACTTTATCCCTTCATACCGGTCATCGCTATACCTTGAACAAAAACCTTTTGTGCAAAACAATAAAAAACAAAAATCGGTAATAGTGACATTATTGATCCAGCCATCATAATTCCATAATCAACTACATGAGTTCCCATAAAAGATGCCAAACCTGCTGATAATGTCTTCATTTCAGGCTTTGTCGCTATAATAAGTGGATACAAAAGATCATTCCAATTATACATAAAGTGAAAAATAATTAATGTGATTAACGCAGGTTTACATAAAGGTAGCATAATTTTTTTATATATTTGAAACTCGCTGCACCCATCAATACGAGCCGCCTCCTCCAGTCCTTTTGGAAGTGATACAAAAAATTGTCTCATCATAAAAATTCCAAATGCATTTGTTGCTCTAGGTAAAATCAATCCCAAATAAGAATTTAAAAGTTTCAAGTGAAATAACTCCGAATACAATGGAACCATAATAACTTGAAACGGAATCATTAAAGTTAAAAGCACAAAAACAAACAATATATTCTTGCCTTTGAAATCTATTCTTGCAAAGGAATAGCCTGCCATGCTGTCTAATATAATAGAACACATGGTTACACAACTTGCAAAAATAATTGTATTTCTATAATATAATAAAAAAGGAATTCTTCTCCAAATATTTATGTAGTTTTCAAATGTATAATTGACTGAAAATAGCGTAGGTGGAAAACTTCTTATATCTGCTTCTCTTTTAAATGACGTAATTAACATCCATAAAAAAGGGTATAACATAATAATTAAGCCAATACTCAATAATATACCGGTAAATAATCTTAAAATCTTTATCCTCTTCATACTCATAATAACCAAACCTTTCAAATCGGATTTTTGTCACCTATGATAATTCATTTTCATTTTTCTTCATAATTTTAAATAACGGAATTGATGACAGTAATGTTATCATTAAAAGTGATACTGCTATAGCAGAGGCATAACCCATATTTGATTTCTCAAAAGCATTTGAATACACATATTGAACTAATGTTTCCGTTGTAAAGAGTGGTCCACCTTTAGTAACAACATATACTTGATCAAATACTTGAAAAGAAGATATTACAGAATCTACAACTACAAAAGTTAAAGTCGGCATTAACATAGGGACAGTAATATATCTAAACTTGTCCATCTTTCCGGCACCGTCCAATATAGCCACCTCATAATATGTATCTGAAATTCCTTCAAGACCTGCAATAATAATTATCATTTTAAAGCCAAGATTCTTCCATATACCTATAACAATCATTGTAGGCATAGCCCACGTTGTACTGTTTAATAAATTTGGAATATTAATTCCAATCCTTCTGAAAAAATACATATATATTCCATAATCATTATTTATCAAAAATGACCATGTAATTGCAATTATCGTCATTGATACAATCGCCGGCAGAAAATATATTGAGCGAACAAAAGCAGTAAATCGACTTTGTTTTTTTAGCGCTATACCTGCAAATAAAGCCAATATAACTTGTAAAGGAACTATACATACTGTGTAAAACACAGTATTTTTCAACGCATTCCAAAATCTGGAATCACAAATCAGCTTTATATAGTTTGAAGCACCTACAAATTTTACATTATTAAACATCATATTAAATGTCTGAGTACTATAGATAAATGACATGATAAGAGGTACAAAAACAAATATACTGAATATCAACATAGACGGTAATATAAATAATACACCTGCTCTTCTTTGTTTTACAAAATACTTTTTACCTTTAGAATTTATCATATATTCTCCTTTTTAAAGAGTAGTGAAATATTTTCACTACTCTTTAATAAAATCACTTGAGTAATGTATCTATCTGTTTTGAGGCATTATCTAAAGTTGTTTTCACATCATCTCCATCTAATAAAATTTTTTCAATTGCGGGAGTAATTGCATCACTGTCTATCTCATTAAAGTTAGTAAGTTGCTGTAAATAAAAATGTGCATATTGAATCTGGTCACTAAATAGTGCTACAGCTTTATTATCTTTCAATCTATCATCTTTAATAGCATCTGTATTTGCTACCGGATAGCCAACACTACCTGACCACTCAACTTGTACATCTACACTTTGCCAATATGCAAAGAAGTCATAAATTGCATTTTTCTTTTCTTCTGATGCACTTGAAGTCATATACATACCGACACCTTGTGCTAGTGTTGCTTTACCTGAAGGTCCGCTTGGAACTCCGGCCATGCCGTAGTTTACTCCTGCAGAATCAAAACTTCCTGCTGCCCAAGGGCCACAAAAATACATTCCTAACTTTCCTGTTGAAAATAATGTGTCAATCTCAGCACCTGTACAAACTTGAGGGCCAATTTTACTATCCCTTATTAATCCTGCCCACTTCTTAACAGTTTCAATATTTTCTTCACTGTTAAATACCGATTTTCCATCCTTTATATAGTCTCCTCCACCTGCCCAAATCATAATTGGCCACATTGGAATTGTGTTATTAGTAGCCATACCAAATCCATATTGATGCTCACCGTCTATATCCTTTGTAAGTTTCAACGCTGCATCCTCCAGATCTGTCCATGTCCAATTTTCGTTAGGATATTCTACACCTGCTTTATCAAAAATATCTTTATTATAATACATAACTAAAGAAGCTATATTTAAAGGAACACCATAATAATTTCCATTATATTGAAGATTCTCATTGAAAACTGCCGGAATTTTAGTTGTATCAACTTTCTTACTCGAATATAATTCATCAATTGGTTTTATTGCACCTGATTTCGCATACTCACCTATTCGTTCTGTAGCAAATGCAGTAATATCAGGTCCATCTCCTACAGGTAAAGAGGTCGCAAGCTGTTGATATAATGTATCCCATGATACCCTCTCCATTTGTATCTCAACATTTAATTGATTGGATTCATTGTAGTTATCTACAATTCTTTGCATTACTTCTCCATCTGTACCTGTAAAACCGTTCCAGTATGTTATTACAGTTTTTTCATCTGCTTTTGTTTCTTTTTCACTTTTAGCTTTTGCACTACACCCAACTGCACTTAACGCAACGCTTACTCCAACTATCACAGCTAATAATTTCTTCATATCATTTTCCCTCCATCAACATATTTTTTAAATTTCTACAACTGCCTTTTTTAAACTGACTTCTCACAAAAGGTAACATGGTATATTCCTATAAATATCTCTTACAAATGTACAATCTAAGTATATTATTTCTAACTCCCCAAATGTATCTATAGCCATATTGCCCGGAACTCCCAATATTCTTTCACCAATCCATTCTTCTTCAATTTTTAACTTAATAAATCCGTTAAAAACCAATATTCCAACTGTCTGCCAATAATCCCCCTCCTCTATCTCTATTTTTTTTACTATTTTTTTACCTTCCATCAGATAAATATATATGTCCTTATTTTCAGCTTTAAAGCATCCTTCAATATAGTATGAACCACTATCCGGGAAATTAAATGTTGTTTTAGATTTTAGTTTATATACTTCTCCGTTCTTCGAGTAATTATCTAAAAAGTTAATATCAGCCTTAGGTAATATTAAATTCTCATCCCAACTCGGTGCACTTGTTTTCAAAATATTTCCTTCACGCCATATTTTATCCAAGCACAACACTCTATCTTCTCCTTCATATTTTTCAAGATTGTTTGATCTCCCATGATATACTAAAATTGGAGTAATATGATCAGGTGCTCTTGTAATACTGTTATGACCTGTTCCATCCAATATTGAGTTTCCTTTAACAAGTGGTAAATAATCTCTATCTGACGGTTGTTTATAGTATTTGAGTTTACCGCTACTACTATCTTCAATAGCATAATTTATAAAGTAATCCGGACTTGTATATGCATTTCCACTATACATAAGCCAGCTTTCTTCTCCATCTGACATATAAAAAGGTCCTTCTAATGTATGCCAGTCAACTCCATCACCAAACCTGTTTTTCATAAATATCTCTTGATCAATACTGGGGAAAAGTATAGTTTCTTCATTCCCAGATAGTTTACATGGACTTTCCAATTTATCTCTCCATATTGCAGTACCCATCCTTCCATACTCCGGATTTTCATTAATATTTGCCGCATAAAAAATTATATATTTACCCGATTTTTTTATAACATGTGGATCAATACAAAATTTATTTGTTAATGTAACACTATTCTTAAATGGACCTAAAGGACTATTAGAACTAATAACTTTCAAAAAATGACTGTGGTCATCATACTCATTTTCTTTCAATGAAGAATAATATAAATAAAAAATACCCTTTATTTCAATTACACATGGTGCCCAAAAACTATGTTCATTAGATACCTTATATACGTAACCCATATCCTCAAATTTATCTAAATCATGTGAAAAGAATACTCTTATACCATCTTCACCTGAGCAATAACAATAGTAATCATTTTTCCATCTTATTATGAATGGATCCGGACATATTATTTTTTCTTTATCTTTTACCATAGGACAAATCCTCTATTATCTATATTGTAACGTTACGTATTGTGTTTCAAATAATAGTTTGTAGATGTATAACACTACAAACTTTTCCTTTCTACTATATGGCTTTCTACAAAAAAATTATTTTTCTTCCCCGGCTCAATATCATGATTAATCTGAGCTAAAAGCAGTTCTGTAGCTTTTCTTCCTTTCTCAAAAAGCGGCTGATGAACTGTTGTAAGAATAGCTTCTCCTGTTGTTGGAATAATATCATCAAATCCTGTCACACTTACCTGTTCCGGAATCTTAATATCCATTTCCTCCAAAATATTTATTACTGTATAAGCCAAGGTATCATTCCAACAAACAAAACAAGTAGTTCCCTTCTTTATACAATTGAAAACTGTCTTATAAATACTTCCCCTATCAAATCCACAAATTGAAATTTCTGCATTTCCTATTTTGTTTTCTTTTACTGCATCCTTAAAACCGGAAAAACGCAACTTCTCTTCTTCAGTCAAGTACTGATAAGTCAAGTATTCCAATTTTTTATGACCTTTTTTTATTGCTAGTTTAGTTATATTATATATTCCGGATTTACCATCACAATTGACTTGTAGTATATCCTCATCGGTGTGTGAAGATATCAATATTCCACATGATTTACTCTCTACTAAACTCTTTAAATATAATTCCGGGAAATTACCTAACAATAAAAATCCGTCACAAACTCTGTTTGAGAATATTGCATTTATCTTATGCTCTGATATCTCTCTATTATCGATAAGCTTAATTAGTACATCATAATGCTGTTTTCTGGCTTCAGACAGTATTCCAAAAAATTCTCCTGTGAATGTATTATCTCTTTCAATAAGCTCATTTGTTATTACAGTTATTGTCCTTGTCTTACCATTTCTAAAACTTTGGGCAATCTTATTCGGTATGTAATTAAGTTCCTTTGCAACTTTTAGTACCTTTTCTCTTGTTTCTGCCTTTACTCCATCCCTACCGTTTAGCGCATATGAAGCAGTTGTAGGAGAAACCCCTGCCTTCTTAGCAACTTCTGTTATAGTTATCATATTTCTCCAATTCGTAACGTTACGTTTTTTCTTTATAATAACATAATCATTTATTTTGTCAATACATTACTTGTAAATTTATACCAAAATACACTTTAAAAAGCTCAAAATATATTTGTATATCGCAAATATATTTTGAAAGCTATGATGTACTTTATCCTTTAATATATATCTATTTATTTTGTATATTATCTATATGAAATTTTGAATGTACCTTTAACTATCTAATTTTTGAAAGTTAAATACGATAGTCCACCTCCTTAAACTTCAAAAACTCCCTAATCTCTCCATGTTCTCCTATTATCTTCTCCATCCACACCATATGATACCATCTACCGAATTTATGACCGCAGTTTTCAAATTTTCCAACCATTCTAAACCCGATATGTTCATGAAACTGCACACTGTTATTATTTAAATATTCATCCTCTTTATCCACATAACCGATACATGAATATAAATTTGTTATATTCTGCGCCTTTGCTATATCCTCCAAGACAGAGTATAATTTTTTTCCTATACCCATTTTCTTCTTATCCGGATTTAGGTATATGGTAGTCTCTGCACTTAATTCATAAGCCTTTCTTCCTACAAATGAATGCAAATAGGCATATCCCAGTATTTCATCATCCTTACAGGCAACAATAAACGGATAGCTTTTTAAAACCTCTTCTATTCTTAATTTAAACTCTTCCTCACTTGGTACTTCTGTTTCAAATGATATTGCCGTATCCGTTACATAATATGCATATATTTTGAGCAGCTCTTTAGCATCCTCAGGATTTGCCGATCTTATAGAAATATCATCAATCATCTTCTTCAGCCTCTTCTTCAGTTGTAAAATTGCTTGAATCAAAATGTAAGAATTTTTGCAAATATTTATTTGCTCCGTAGACCATTATATCCTGATCCTTTTCAAACTTTGTCTGTGGAGTAATAGTCATATACCAGTTCTCACCTTTTTTTATTCCCATAATATTAACTTTGTATTTTTTCCTTATATCAAGCTCCAATACGGTTTTTCCCTCCCAGCTTTTAGGCACCTTACATTCAAATATAGAGTTTTCTCCGGGCAATTCAATATAATTTGAAATATTATTTGAGCTGTATCTTATAGCGGCCCATTCCGCCAACTGCCTTTCAGGATATACCACTTCATTTGCTCCGTTTCTAAGTAAAAACTTAGCATGTGTATCTCTGGATGCTCTGGATACCACATATTTTGCACCACATTCACTAAGCAGCGATGTGGTTTCCAAAGAAGTTTGAAAATCATCACCTATGGCTACAAAACAGGTGTCAAAATTACTTACACCGATTGATTTTATAAAATCCTTCTTTGTACTGTCTCCTATCATTGAATTTAAAGTATAAGGCAATACCGGTTCTATACAGTCCTCATTTCTGTCTACAGCCATTACATCATATCCCATTTCATACAACTTTTTACATAAATGTCGTCCATATCTTCCGACACCAATTACCAAAAAACTCTTCATAATTCACCTCTATAAAATTTATCCTACCGCTACCTGATCCTTAGGGTATCTTGCATTCCCGTTCTTTTTTGGAGTAACTGCCGCAAATATAAGTGTTATACCTCCGACTCTACCGAAATACATCATACATATCAACAATATTTTTGAAATAATTCCAAGATGTGGTGTAATACCCAAAGTCAGTCCTACCGTTGCAACAGCAGATGCACACTCAAACATTGTTTCTTTAAGCGAAAATCCTTCTATTCCGCTTATAATCATTGATCCGACTATAAATAAAAATATATCCAAAGCAAATACCGCAACGGCATTCTTTATTATATCCGGTTCAATCCTTTTCTTAAATACTGCTACCTCTTTGTCCTGCTTTAAAACAGAACACATTGTAGCAACTAAAATAAAAATTGTAGTCAGCTTGATACCGCCTGCTGTAGATCCCGATCCTCCACCTATCAACATCAAAATAACCGTCATTGCTATACCGTTGTCGCTAAACTTCGTATAATCTATAGTATTAAATCCAGCAGTCCTTGGTGTAACCGCCTGAAATAAACTTGAGAGCACTCTTGTCTTGATGTCCAATCCGCTAAATTCTGTAAAGAAAAATAATATGGACGGAAACAATACCAAAACAGATGTCATTGTAAGCACTATCTTAGTTTGAGTGGAATATCTTTTTATATCAAACCTGTAATCAAATATATCCTTCCATATAAGAAAACCCAGACCTCCTATCAGTATCAATAACATTATTGTTATATTTATCATTATATCGGATTGATACTTTGTCAAAGATGAAAATTTGCTTACATCACCCATCAAATCAAAACCTGCATTACAAAATGCAGATATAGAATGAAATACAGAATAATATATTCCCTTTGTTATCCCAAAATCTTTCATAAAACTTGGGAACATAAGGAGTGCACCAATCATCTCTATAATAATAGTCGCTTTAAATATAAAACTTGTAAGTCTGATAATACCGCCAATTTGCGGTGCTGAAAGTGCACTTTGTAATGTGGCTCTGTCTCTTAGTCCTATTTTTTTGCCTGTAACCTGAGTAAATACGGTTAACATCGTTACCACACCGAGTCCTCCGCATTGTATCATAGCTATTATTATAATTTTCCCAAATACCGACCAATGTGTAGCGGTGTCATATACTATAAGGCCTGTAACACAGCTTGCGCTGGTTGCGGTAAACAGGGCATCTATAAAAGGTGTAAATTCCCTGCTTCTTGATGAAATAGGCAAACTTAGAATACTTGCCCCTAAAAATATCATAATAATAAATCCAAACAGAATAATTCTGGCACTGCTAAATTGTTTTAAAACTTTTCTCTTTATTTCTCTCATTTTCACTTACATAAAAATCCCCTACATTAAGTAAGGGATTTTTGAATACTTATTTTACTTATACCGGATATGCTCCTGCTTCTTTGTCTGCTTTAGTCATATCCACTTTTGTCTTTTGTGCTGCTCTGTACTCAAAGAACTCCTCTGCAACCTTTGGGAAAAGTGCATATGTAAGTACATCTTCATCCTGCTCTTTCCACTTTGCAACCTGCTTCTCAAATTCAGGAAGCTGTGGTGCAATAAGATCTGCCGGTCTGCATGTAATAGGCTTCTCATCACCTATTATCTTCTTTTGCACTTCCTTATTGAAAGGTTTGATAGTCTGACCGAATTCTCCAAGCATTATCTTCTTTGATTCCTTTGGAACCAACTTATATCTCTCACCTGAGAGCACATTCATAACCGCCTGTGTACCTACTATCTGTGATGAAGGTGTAACCAGCGGCGGTTCTCCGAAGTCTTTTCTAACTCTTGGAATCTCCTCCAAAACTTCTCTGTACTTATCTTCCTTACCGGCCTCTTTAAGCTGATTTATAAGGTTTGAAAGCATTCCTCCCGGAACCTGGTATTTTAAAGTATTGATATTTACTCCAAGTACCTTAGGATTAAGTAATCCGCTCTTTATAAATTCTTCTCTTATCGGACGGAAATAGTCTGCTATTTCAGAAAGTAAGTTGATATCAAGACCTGTATCATATGGTGTTCCTCTGAAAGTCTCTACCATTACTTCCGTTGCAGGTTGTGAAGTTCCAAGTGCAAGAGGTGAAATAGCTGTATCAATTATATCACATCCTGACTCTACCGCCTTTAAAAGAGTCATAGAAGCCAAACCTGCTGTATAGTGAGTATGAAGCTCTATAGGTAAGTTTGTAGATTCCTTAAGGCTTCCTATAAGTTCCTCTGCGGCATATGGTGTCAAAAGTCCTGCCATATCCTTTACACAGAGAGAATCTGCACCCATGTCCTCAATTCTCTTTGCAATATCTTTCCAATACTCAAGTGTGTATGCATCACCCAAAGTATAGCAAAGAGCTATTTGAACTTCAGCATTTTTCTCTTTATTTGCCGCATCAACAGCTGTCTTTAAGTTTCTGATATCATTTAACGCATCAAAGATACGAATTATATCAATACCGTTTGCAACCGACTTTTGAACAAAGTACTCTACAACATCATCTGCATAATGATTGTATCCAAGGATATTCTGCCCTCTAAAGAGCATCTGAAGTTTAGTGTTTTTGAATCCCTCTTTAAACTTACGAAGTCTTTCCCACGGATCTTCATGTAAGAATCTGAGCGAAGCGTCAAATGTAGCACCACCCCAACATTCTACAGCTCTGTAGCCTACTTTATCCATTTTATCTATTATAGGAAGCATCTGTTCTGTAGTCATTCTTGTTGCTACCAAAGACTGATGTGCATCACGCAGCACGGTCTCAACTATCTGAACAGGCTTTTTCTGAATTTCTGCCATAATCCCTCCTTATACTATTCCGAATATTGCCATAAAGGTTCCTGCCGCTACAGCCGTACCTATAACACCTGCCACATTAGGTCCCATAGCATGCATCAAAAGGAAGTTTGTAGGATCATACTCCGCACCAACCTTTTGTGAAACTCTGGCTGCCATTGGCACTGCCGAAACACCTGCCGAACCGATAAGCGGATTTACCTTACCGCCTGTAACCTTACACATTATCTTACCGAATATTACACCTGCCCAGGTACCGAAAGCAAAAGCTATAAGTCCAAGTGCTACAATCTTTAAAGTTGTAACTTTAAGGAATGCCTCCGCACTTGTTGTAGCACCCACACTGGTTCCAAGTAAGATAACAACGATATACATCATTGCATTTGCTGCTGTCTCTGTAAGCTGCTTTACAACTCCACTCTCTTTAAAGAGGTTTCCAAGCATCAGCATACCTACCAAAGGTGCTGTAGTAGGAAGTATAAGACATACCACTACCGTAACTATTATAGGGAAAAGAATCTTCTCAAGCTGTGATACAGGACGAAGCTGCTCCATCTTGATTCTCTTCTCTTCATCAGTTGTAAAGAATTTCATAATAGGCGGCTGTATGATAGGTACCAAAGCCATATATGAATACGCCGCTACAGCTATAGGTCCCAGGTATTCAGTCTGTCCAAGCTTACCTGCAAGGAAGATAGAAGTAGGGCCGTCAGCTCCACCAATAATAGATATTGCCGCTGCCGCCTTATCATTAAATCCCATAAAGATTGCTATAAAATAAGCCGCATAAATTCCAAACTGTGCCGCCGCACCGAGTAAGAATGATTTCGGATTTGCTATAAGCGGACCGAAATCGGTCTGTGCACCTACACCCATGAATATAAGTGAAGGTAGTATACTCCATTCATCCAATACATAGAAATAGTGAAGCAAACCTCCAACACCGTTTGCCGAATTCTCAGGTCTAAGCATTATATCCGGGTAGATATTTACAAGTAACATACCGAAAGCAATCGGAACCAGCAAAAGAGGCTCAAATCCCTTTTTGATTGCCAAATACAGGAATATAAAGGCAACAAAAATCATTATCAAATTGCCAAAGGTAAGATTCATGAATGCGGTCTGAGCAATCAAATTGGATAATGTATTTAATATATAATCCATTTTTTCTCCCTCCGGATATTAGTTGATTGTTACAAGAGTTTGATTAGTTTCAACACTGTCTCCAACATTTACATTTATACTTGCAATTGTACCGTCCTCAAGTGCAACGATATCATTTTCCATCTTCATAGCTTCAAGCACGGCTACCACTTCACCTTTTTTAACTGCCTGATTAAGACTTACCTTGATGCCAAGGATCTTTCCGCTCATAGGTGCAACAACCTTTACTCTACCTTCACTTCCACTTGCAGCAGGTGCCGCCGGCTTAACAACAGGTGCAACCGGTGTAGACACTACAGGTGTAACAGGAGCACTTGCTCCTCCTCTTTCCTCAACAGAAACTTCATATGATTTGCCATTTACTGTAATAGTATAATTCTTCATTTTTCCCTCCACTATCTTTTAACTCTCTTTATTGAACGAACGATAAGGTTTGATGCATCTGTATTGCTAAACTCCGCTATGGCTGCCGTTATAACCGCTACCAGCTCCAAATCATCCTCAAGATTTTCAGGCTCGTTTACCTTTACCGCCTCAATTACAGGTTCTTCCTTAGTCTTTGCTTTTAATTTATTCTCAAATACATTTATATACTTAAACAAGCTTATAAGGAATGATATAAAAATCAATATAATAAATACTGTTCCCATACCTAGAACTGTATTAAGTGCGGCCTTTTCCATATTTTCAATAACGCTGTACTTAGGTGTGATAGAAAATACCGCTACCTGATTTGTTTTGCTGTCAAAACCGAGTGTCATCTCGGATTTTCTGTTTTCGCCGGAATAATTTACCTTAACAACATAATTGCCTTCTGAAACTGAGACTTTTGTATCATCAATTCCTACAAGATCTCCAACAAGCTCCTTTGTTGATTTAAAGTTTTTTACTCCTTCGGCAAATGCCGTCTGACCGTTTTGCTCTACACCCTCAATTACCTGATCAAGCTCCGCATCATCCATTTTGTACAGCTGATTCAATAAGCTTTCAGCCTGTACAGGAAGCTGGTTTGAAACATCCTCCGGTATTGAACTCTCAGAGTCGGCCTTCTTACCGCATGCACTAAGTGCCAGCATGGCAATCATAAACAGACTTAAGATTAAATACTTTATTCTCTTTTTCATGATTCACCTCTAAATTGATCCATGTTTCTTATATGGACGATCTTCTTTCTTTGTAAAAAGCATTTCAAAGGCTGCCAACAATCTCTTTCTTGTATCTGCTACTGTGATAATATCATCTACATATCCTCTTCTTGCAGCATATACGGCTGAATTTTGTAAGTTCTCATACTCCCTTGTTTTCTCTTCAAGAGTTGTCTTTATATCCTCACTTGAATCAATTTCTTTAGAATATATTATCTTTACAGCCTCACTTGCATTCATCATACCCATCTTTGCATTTTCCCATGCAAATACAATGTCAGCACCTATTGATTTTGAATTCATTGAAAGTGAAGCGCTTCCGTAAGCATCACCTACTATAAGGCTTACCTTAGGAACTGTTGCATTTGCATATGCATATGTAAGCTTTGCGCCTGCCTTAGGCATTCTCTTCTCACTGCATTTTGTAGCTTTATATCCTTTTACATCTACAAGTGTAAGTACAGGAATATTGAAAGCATCACAAAATTCAACAAAACCTGCCGCCTTATCACTTCCCTGATGAGAAAGTACATTTTCAAACTCATCTGCAATCTCACCGTTCTCATCATACAGTGCTCTTCTGTTTGCCACAACTCCGACAGTATTACCGTTTAATCTGATAAATCCTGTAAACATCTCTCTTGCAAAGTTTTTCTTTACTTCAAGCACATATCCACTGTCTGAGATAATATTCAGTGCAAGTGCAGGATCGCTTATTCTACCCTCAAGTTCAGGTGTAAGTCTGTTTAAATCATCTGTGCACTCGATATATGACATATCATCTTCATTATTTGCAGGAAGAACTGAAATGAGCTCTCTGATTCCTGAAATGATTTCAGACTCGGTTCCTATAAAATCAACCAGACCTGTAGATTCCGATTGGAACTTGGCACTTGAAAAATCATTCTTATCCTGTGAATTTCCGTTTATAGCATTTGGAGAATTTACAAAGACTTTTGCCTTATCCTGCTCCATAAATACAAAATCACTGAGTCCGTTGCTTATTGCCATTCCGCCGCCGCTTAGACCGAATACGGCCTGTATCTGTGGAATAACACCGCTTGCTTTTGTCTGTGCTAAATATATTTTTCCAAAGGCATCCAATGCATCAAAAGACTCTTCAAGTCTAAGACCCGCACAATCAACCAGTCCTACTACCGGTGCTCCCATCTTCATCGCCATATCATATAGTGCAACAATCTTCTTTGCATGCATTTCACCTATTGAGCCGCCAAGCACTGAAGGATCCTGACTATACACATATACCAGACTGTCATTAATCGTACCGTAACCGGTCAAAACCCCATCCTTTGGAGTCTCCTTGTCAGATAGATTAAAATCTGTGTTCCTTGAACTTATATATGATCCAATTTCCACAAAACTTCCGGTATCCAGCAAATCTTCAATTCGTTTCATAGCAGAAACTCCTATTTGAGCCATATACAAACCTCCGTATTAATTAATAAATTGTTGCGGTCAAAGTATATTTTGACCGTTGTGACATTATATTTTTTGTAAAATATAGTATCACTGATATTGTTAAATACAAAACAATCTTAAACTATTTTATAATGAAATCAACAAAAAAACAAGGGCAAAAGCAGTGAAATAATATTCATTTCTATCAATTTTTTTTACTGTTGTATAAAACCACAACAGGTAAGCATATAATAAAACTCACAGAACAAAAAATTTTATTTTAATTCTGTGAGTTTACGTTTAAATCGACAATTATCAAGACTCTAAATACTTCTTAAAGCTTTCTTCACTCATATCTGCCCTTATCGCAGCTTCCGATACACTTAATATGCCATCTTTTACCAAAGAGATAAGCACACTTATCACACCTTCTTTTCTACCTCTTGCTTCCACTTTATCCAGTACCTCACACATTGTTACACTCTCCTTTCTGCTAAGCTCGTTTATTGTTTCTTCAAATCTGTCATCTTTTGTCATTGCAGACATTAACATCAAAAGCTCATCTACATGTTTAATTACCGTCTCACATGCAACATAATCATTATTTACACGCATCTGATACAAATAATCAGCAAGTATCCAAAAATCACTCCTAAACTTATCTATCGTCTCCCTTTCAAGGTATGCTATCTCAAAGAGATTCATCTTAAAATCATTTACATATGGTTTGATTTTTTCATCTATATCTAAAAGTTCAAACAAACTCTTCGGCTGATTCCACCTTTCATCATATCCAAAGTATAATACTAATGTAATCACCGGATACTTGGCATCTTTCTTATTTTCTTTTTTGGATTGTCTTACATACTCCGCTCCGTCATATCCAAAAACTCTAAACGGCATAAACTTTTCCGGTTTACTCTGATTTTCCAGTCCGAACATTGATAAATTTATTTTACTGTTATTCCAGTATTTTGCAATATCTCTATTAGAAAAATATATTGAAATGCCATGTGTATAATATTATTCTATGATAAAGTAATATTTTTTCAATAATATCCTTAATTTTTTCTTTATCAAAGTAATATAATAAAGATTAAAAAAGTAATTAACACATCAATTTTATCTATGTTAATTTAAAAAAGTAGGTTGAAAATCAACCTACTTTAAAATTTCATATATAATCTATTCCTAACTTTTCCACCATAATACAAATGCAATAACGGTAAGTGCAAATGAAGCTAATGCATAATCTCCATATATAAATATTGTTCCACTGTTTATCATAGTAATAAAAATTAACAAGAATATAATTGCTACAATTAGAATATTAGGATTTCTTTTACGTCTATTATTTTGAACACCCTCTTTATAATTTGTTCTTCTATTATTTGAATAAATACTATTATTACTACCGTATGTCACAGATGACTTATCTGAGCTATTCCCATATCTACTATTAAATCTATCTCCAAATAAATCTTGATCCATCTGACTCCAATCAAAATTATCTGCATGATCTAACTCCAACTCTTGACTAAAATTGTTTCTTGCACCAGTATCACTTGATATTCCTCTGTTTAATCTTCCAGAATTGTTGTTCATAACATTATTCTGACTTTGAGTTCCATATCGTCTGATTTTTTCAATCAGAAAATCCTCAAATGTAATTCCATTTCCAAAAGTCCCACGTGGATATCGCTTAATAAACTCTTCAATATCTTTTTTGCTTACAATATAATTATGCTCTAATTGGAATTTACATCCCTTTCTATACCTACCACCATTCCTCCCTGAAAAATTGTAGCATCTATGTATCAAAGATACAGTAAAACTACGATCATCTTTACCAAATACTTCATACCCAACATCATTCATGGTATAACCCTCAATAAGGTATAATTCCATAACTTTTACTTTGGTTACATTTGATATTCCCATAAATACATTAAATTCATCTTGGGAAATTGTATTATTCACCATGCATTCGATCTCCCATATAACACAACTAATAACTGTTATCCATACACTATAACAAATTAATCAAATGTTATATTATATAAATCTTTTTCAAATATTTTATCATCTCCATCAAGATAACTTCCATAGAATTTTATCTCAGTATCTGTAAATCCATTCCTTACAATCATATAATTAGTTCTTACTATACTCTTAACTTTCGTAATAGCTTTTTTCCCAATAACTGCAACATTTAGACTTGGAAATATACAGCATTCAACCGTATTATCATAATATTTTAGTTTTACTCCATAATTTACTCCACCATCTTTAGTTTTATAAAGCTCAATATTTCTTTGTATTTCTTCTGTATAATCAATTGATCCCTTTAATATTTTACCATTATTTATTGACTTTGAGCCTTTGTATGCCTTGTCATTCTGAATTATCAGTATACCTGAAATATTATTATTCATAGCATATTTTACAAAGTTTATAATATTTACTCCGAATGTATCTACAGGAATTCCATCAATAGTTTCAATATTTAAGTTTGTTCGCTTAATATAATTCTCTTCTAATGACACAGGAACTTTTTTTACTCCAAACTCATTTGCAACCTCATACAGCCCTTCCATATAATTAGTAATTTGATTTTCATCACTAAGTAAAAATTGAAATGATGTCGAGAAATCATTAAAATTATTACAATAAAGTGAACAAGGATAACGTAGTTCATACTTTATTCCCTCACGGATGAATGTACCTTGCTTACCTCTACATTCAAACTCAGCTTTTTCAACCGTTACAATACCTTTTTTTTCTATTTTTCTTTTAGTTATTTTTATCATATATATCTTCCTCTTTTTTTCACTTTATTCAGCTTAAAATTATCATGCTTTTATACATAATATTTTTAATATTTTTATTTCCTATATGTTAAATATATTCTATTGACATTATATATATATATATATATATAATGTCAATAGATGTTATTTTTATGTAATTGTTTTATATTTAAATATGTTATATATTTTAATATTTATTCAAATTTCATTATTTTATTTAATACAAAAAGGAGGCTCGTAGCCTCCTTTTTTACGCATTCTTTATTATACTTTTTACCAATCCCTCAAATATATGAGAAACCTTATTTGCAGCCTCAGATACCTCTTCATGGCTGAGAGGTTGATCTAAGATACCTGCCGCCATATTTGTAAAGCATGAAATACCGCAGATTTCTATGCCCATATGATTTGCAGCAACAGCCTCTATCGCAGTGGACATGCCTACAGCATCGGCACCAAGCAATCTTGCAAGTTTTACCTCGGCAGGTGTCTCATATGCAGGACCGCTAAATTGCATATATATGCCTTCTCTTAGAGAAACTCCCACTTCCTTAGCGGACTTTCTTACCACATCCTGAAGTCTCTTTGAATAGACATTACTCATATCAGGAAATCTTGTTCCGAATTCACTTATGTTTTCACCTATAAGTGGTGAAGGTACTATGGTTGATATATGATCTGTGATCATCATCAAATCACCCGGCTTATATGAAGTATTTACAGCGCCTGCAGCATTTGTAAGAATTAACTTCTTTGCTCCAAGCATAATCATAAGTCTTGTAGGAAGTACTACATCTGTTACAGGATAACCCTCATAGTAGTGAACTCTTCCCTTCATAATAACTGTCTTTACACCCTCAACCGTACCGAAGAGAAATCTTCCGTCATGCCCTGCCACAGTCGATACAGGAAATCCCTCAATACTTGAGTATGGAATCTCACATTCAACTTCCATATGCTTTGCAAACTCACCAAGACCTGAGCCAAGTACCAAAGCAACCTCAGGTGTAAAATCTGTAACTGTTCTGATATAATCATAGCTCTTTTTCACTTTTTCGAAAACCGGATTCATATAACCTCCATTATAGCTTATCTAAAATACTGTAGCCTATTGTATTTTCAGGCATCTTCAGTCCGAAGTTGTCCACTATACTTGCACCGATTACTGCAAATGTATCGGTTGTATCAAGTAATTTTCCGCCGTCAAATTTCTTTGAATATGACATAAAGAATACGGCCTCTCTTGTGTGGTCTGTTCCAGTATGTGTAGGATCGTTTCCATGATCTGCAGTGAGTATTAAAAGATCGTCATCATTCATCTTTTCCATAAACTCACCAAGCTTAACATCAAACTTTTCAATTTCTTTTGCATATCCTATCGGATTTCTTCTATGCCCCCAAAGTGCATCAAAATCAACAAGATTTGTAAAGCAAAGGCCGGTAAAATCTTCCACAAGCATATCAATGGTCTGTTCCATACCATGCACACTTGAATCCGAATGATATGCCTTTGTAATTCCCTCTCCGACAAATATATCGTTTATCTTTCCGATAGAAATAACATCAAGTCCGGCATCCTTTAATACATTAAGAGCAGTCCTTCCAAAAGGTTTCAGGGCATAGTCATGTCTGTTTGAAGTTCTCTTAAATTCCCCTTTTTTCTTACCTACATAAGGTCTGGCAATTACTCTTCCTACCTTCCATTCATCCTTCATTGTAAGTTCTCTTGCAATCTCACAGCATCTGTATAAGTTTTGCAGGTCGAATGTCTCTTCATTTCCACAGATTTGAAGTACCGAATCGGCAGATGTATACACTATCATTGCTCCGGTATTTATCTCTTCTTCCGCAAGTTCTTCAAGTATCTCTGTACCTGAAGCTGACTTGTTACCGATTACTCTCTTACCGCATCTTTTTTCAAGCTCATCTATAAGCTCCTTAGGAAAGCCTGTATCAGTAAATGTTTGGAAAGGCTTTTCAATTCTGAGTCCCATCATTTCCCAATGACCTGTCATTGTATCCTTACCGTTACTCATCTCTTCCATTCTGAAAAATCTTCCAAGCGGTTTTTCCACTCCGGACTCTCCTTCTACAGGATGAAGATTATACATCCCCAGTTTTTTCAAATTTGGAATATCAAGTTTTCCATAGCTTTTTACTATATGTCCGAAAGTATCTGTATTTGCATCACCGAATCTTTCGGCATCGGGCATTGCACCGATTCCCAAAGAATCCAGTACAACCACAAAAACTCTTTTATATTTTCTCATAAATAAAACCTTCCGGTCATACAAACGTGTACACAAGCAGATATTCCCTTAATTTAATTCTTTTAAGAGCATATCTTTAATATTATCACTTGCAAATGATACTTCTATTGAATTTTTTATTCCCTGAATAATATCCGAATCGGATATCATATCTCTTTCCTGCAAGAATAATATCTCATTTGTAATACTTGTATTGCTGACCAATCTGTTGTCTGTATTGACGGTAGCAAGTATGCCCCTTTTTATGTAGTCTGAATATGGATGAATCTCATTTTTTCCTACCGCCTTTGTCTGATAATTACTTATCGGGCACATTTCTATACCAATACGTTTATCTTTAGCAAGTTTCAAAAGCCTTTCATCATTTCTCATAGCAATACCATGTCCGATTCTCTTTGCACCATATTCTATAGCGCCTTCTATATTGGACTTAGGTCCTGCCTCACCTGCATGAATAGTATAGTTCATACCCAAATCTGTTGCATATTTAAACAGATCTTTAAACTCTCCTATAGGATGATTTGCTTCATCTCCTGCCAAATCAAGTCCTGACACGCCGCTACCATAGTATTCTCTTGCAACCTTAAACATAGCCTTACTATCTTCAATATCATGATGTGTCATTGCACAGCATATGGCATTGCCATGAATATTAAAAAGATTGCTTCCTTCATTGATTCCTGCTATTACAGCTTCTATCACATCACCTGTCTTCAAACTGTCTGAAACAGACAAAAGAGGGGCAAATCTTATTTCAATATATCTTACGCCTTCTTTTGATGCCGACTTCATTACATCAACAGTAGCGGCCTTGATATTTTTGGCGGTGTTCATGGCTTCCAATGGAATATCAAATTTTTCAAGATATTCCACCAGACTGTTACAATCCATACTGACTGACAGCTCTTCCATGGTAAAAGTTCTTCCCAAAGCATTCTCTAAAAATGTCTTTGATAATGAACCGTCCAAATGGCAATGTAAGTCAAGTTTAGGTAATTTTAAAATATCTTCTCTATTCATATCTTAACCGTTATACATCATAAAAGGCTGATTCCACTATCTTTATAGTAGCACTTGTTCCAAGTCTGCTTGCACCTGCTTCAACCAATGCATTTGCAAACTCTTTATCATTTATTCCACCACTTGCTTTTACTCCCATGTCCTTACCTACAGTTTCTCTCATAAGCTTAATATCTTCCACTTTGGCACCTGCAGTAGAAAATCCTGTAGAAGTCTTTACAAAGTCGGCATTTGCCTCTTTTGAAAGCTCACATGCTTTAATCTTTTCTTCGTCAGTCAAAAGACAGGTCTCAATAATTACCTTTAAAAGAGCGTTTCCGCAAGCTTCCTTTACAGCCTTTATATCTTCCAGAACAACATCATAATCTTTATCTTTTAATGCACCGATATTTATAACCATATCTACTTCATCGGCACCGTCCATTACAGCAATCTTTGCTTCAAGCGCCTTTGCTCTTGTAGACATAGCTCCCAAAGGAAAGCCCACTACAGTGCATATTTTAACATCACTTCCGTGAAGAAGTTCGGCAACATAAGGAACATAGTATGAATTTACACATACAGAGCAAAAGCTGTAAGCCATTGCCTCTTCACATACTTTTTTTACATCTTCCTTTGTTGCATCAGCCTTTAAAATTGTGTGATCAAATAATTTTGTTGCTAACATAATCCCCCTATCTAGCCTTTAAGAAAGGCTTACCATTTGCAGCCGGTACTCTTGTACTTCCTACTACAAACACAAGTGCAAGAATTGTTACTACATATGGAATCATTGAAACTAAATTCGGTGAAACAGCATTACCTGCTCCAAGCAGTGCCTTTATACCGTTACAAAGTCCGAAAAGTAAACATGCCTTAAATGCTCCCTGCGGTTTAAACTTACCGAAGATTACCGCCGCAATCGCAATAAATCCCTGTCCTACTATTACCGCAGGTCTAAACTGACTTACAGTTGCAAGTGTAACGAATGCTCCTCCAAGTCCTGCAAGAAAGCCTGAAAGTATAACACAGATATATCTTGTCAGATATACATTAACTCCAAGAGTTGCGCAAGCCTGTGGATGCTCTCCGACAGCTCTTAAATGCATTCCGAACTTTGTTTTATAGAATACAAACCACACTACCAAAACCAATAAAAAGCTTAAATACGCCACTGAATAAGTGGAAAAAACATTATAGCCGAATGAACCTGACTTAAACACACCTTCAAACATTTTTGGAAGCTTTGCAGCTGTGTCAAGTGCCGGTGAATCGGATGAATTGTCAAATATCGCCTTACATAAAAATACAGCAAGTCCGGGTCCTATAAAGTTTATCGCGGTACCTGATATAGTCTGATCCGCTCCAAACTGTATACATGCAATTGCATGTATAACTCCAAGAAGAGCACCGCTAAGTCCGCCCACAAAAAATCCTAACCAACCGTTGCCGCTAAAATATGCCACACATGCACCCATGAATGCACCGATTGTCATCATACCTTCTATACCGATGTTTACCACACCGCTTCTCTCGGAAAAGCATGATCCGAGCGCCGCCAAAAGAAGAGGTGGTGTTGCTATCAATATTGCATTTATAAGAAGACCTAAATTCCTTATTAAAACGTCCATTATACCGCTCCCTTCTTTCCATGATTTAAGAATATATTTTTAAACAGGCTTGATATTGCTATAAACAGGATGATAATACCCATTATGATATCTACCACCTCTGCCGGAGCATTTACCAAAGAGAGTTTACCACCGCCGTATTTCATTGCGCCGTAGAATATTCCGGCAAAAATACATGCAATCGGATTTGATGAAGCTATAAGTGCTACTGTAATACCCTGAAAGCCGTATCCTTCCTGCCCTGAGAACTGTGAAATTCTTCCACTCATACCCATAAGCTGTACGGCACCTCCGATACCTGCCAATGCACCTGAAAATGCCATTGCCGTAAGGAATGATTTTCCTGTATCAATACCCGCATACTGTGCGGCAGTATTGCTGAAACCTACGGCTCTGAGCTTAAATCCCAGAGTTGTTCTGTTTATAATAAACCATACTATTACAGCAAATATTATTGCAAGAATAAAACCGTAGTTTGCAGCTGACGCGCCTGTAGCCGCTATAATTGATTTAGGAGCCAAAATTCTTGCTGTTGCCGCTATATCCTTTGTTGCCTCACCACCACCGTCTTTATGGATGATACTTAGATTTACAACAAAGTTTGATAAATAGAAAGCTATCCAGTTAAACATAATATAGGATAAAACTTCATTTACACCTTTTTTAATCTTCAAAACTCCTACTATTGCTCCCCAGATACCGCCTGCAAGCGCCGCACCTATAAAGCAAAGCGGAACATGAATAATTGCCGGAGCCTTCACAAGTATACCTAAAACGCAGGCTGTGAGTGATCCGACTACAAATTGTCCCTCCGCACCTATATTAAAAACACCCGTTTTAAATGAAAATGCTACGCTAAGCCCTGTAAATATAAGCGGTGCCGCATAAATCAAACACCAGACCATAAATTTGGGCTTACCGAAAACACCGTTAAACAGCTGTTTATACGCGTCCAAAGGATTGATTTTTGCAATACTTAAAAGTATTGCACCTACAACAAAGCCTATGACTATTGATATAAGAGTATAAAAAGCATTGCTTGAAAGTATATTATTTTTCCTACTCATCCTTTTTTCCTCCTGCCATCAAAAGTCCAAGCTCTTTCTCATCGGCATCCTCGCCAAGAACCTCTCCTGTTATCTGTCCGTCAAAAATTACCTCTATTCTGTCTGAAAGATTCATTATCTCATCAAGCTCGAAAGATACCAGCAATACCGCCTTATCTTTATTTCTTTGTTCAACCAGGTATCTGTGAACAAACTCAATAGCTCCTACATCCAGACCTCTGGTAGGGTTTACCGCAATCAAAAGATCCGAGTCGTTTGTAACCTCTCTCGCAATTATAACCTTTTGCTGATTTCCTCCTGATAATGTCTTTGCAGCTTTTTTCGCACTGTCATTCGGTCTTATATCAAACTTTTCTATAAGTTTTTTTGCATGTGCTTCTATATTTTTATCATTTAATATTCCGCTCTTTGAAAAAGGCTCTTTTTCAAAGTTTTGCAAAATAAGATTTTCCGCAACTGTGAAATCCAGTACAAGGCCATGCTTTTGTCTGTCTTCAGGTATACTTGTAATACCCATTTCAAAACTCCGTCTTGGTGTAACATTAAAAGCATCTTTTCCAAGTATGCTTACACTACCCGACTCGGCTTTTTTAAGCCCTGTAAGTATCTCTACAAGCTCAGACTGTCCGTTGCCGTCTACACCGGCAATACCGACTATCTCACCTCTTCTTACATTAAGGCTTAAAGACTTAAGAATATCTACCTTTCTATAGTCTTTTGCACAGAGATCTTTAACTTCAAGAACTACTTCTCCGGGCTCTCTCTTTTCTTTTTCAACAGTAAATGAGACATCTCTTCCTACCATCATGGCAGCAAGCTCACTTTCACTTGTTGCTTTTACATCAACAGTATCTATATATTTTCCATGTCTGATAATAGTACAGGAATCCGCACAAGCCTTTATTTCCTTTAACTTATGTGTGATAAGAATTACAGATTTGCCGTCTTTTGTAAGACTCTTTATTATATCCATAAGCTCAACTATCTCTTGTGGAGTAAGTGAAGCTGTCGGCTCGTCAAGTATTAAAGTGTTTGCACCTCTGTACAAAACTTTTATTATCTCTACTCTTTGTTGCATACCTACGGAAATATCTTCTATCTTGGCATCGGGGTCTACCGACAATCCGTATTTCTTTGACAGTTCTACAATCTTTTCTCTTGACTTTTTCAAATCCAAAACAACGCCCTTTGTATCTTCCATACCAAGTGCAATATTTTCGGTAACTGTAAAAGGAGGTATCAACATGAAGTGCTGGTGTACCATTCCTATTCCCAAATCAATTGCCTTTTGTGGAGTACCTATAGCGGTTTCTTTTCCGTCAATGAATATTTTTCCTGATGTAGGATGGTATAAACCGTATAAAATATTCATAAGTGTAGATTTTCCGGCACCGTTCTCACCTAAAATGGCATGAACTTCTCCTTTTTTTACAGTTAGATTGATACCGTCATTAGCAACAAAGTCGCCGAATTTCTTGACTATATCCTGCATCTTGACAGCTACGTCCATTTTCCCTCCTTGTCATATAAAAGCTTTTGATACTGATTTTGCTATATAATTACAATATCCTTAAAGCCGTTTTTTTGTGCTGTTTCTTTAGCCTCATTCATCTCTTCTTCAGTCGGCATTCTATAATTTCTGTATTCTTTTCTTACACCGTTCTCTCTATATGAAATAAGCTTATATCTTATATCTGACTTTACCAGGAAAGGAGCCAAAGCCGCAGATGTATCAAATACAGTTTTTCTAAAGTCAAATAATTCAGGTACTATTACAGTTCTTACTTCAAAGAGTTTACCTACCGATGCCAAAAACAACGCATTTTTTAACACGATATCATTTTTTACATCGGTTACATTTATATGTTCCTGTCTGTCATATGCCTTTATATCAAGCATTACTCCGTCGGTAACTTCCAAAAGTTTTGTATGTTTTTCAAAATCCACACTTCCGTTGCTGTCTATCAATGTACCCAGTTTTTTTTCTTTACAAAGCGTAAAAACTTCTCTCATAAAATCAGGATACAACATACATTCTCCGCCTGAAAATGTTATTCCTCTTATAAAAGGAACATTCTCACATATCTTTTCAAATGTCTGCTCTGAAGTAAGTCTTACAATTCTCGGTGTAGCACCATGTTTACAAATATTTATACAGGTATCACAACCTATACATTTTTCAGGATAAAATACAACCTTACCGTTTTCATTTTTTAAAGCAGCGCTTGGGCAGGGCTCTACACAGTCCATGCAATTAATGCAATGGTTTCTGGTTTCCGGATTGTGACAATATTTGCAATTGAAATTACAACCTTGCAAAAATATCGCAGTCCTGTTTCCCGGTCCGTCCACGCTGCTAAACGGTATTATCTTATTGATATCGGCACTGTACACTAACGTACTTTCCTCTCCAATATCTTACAATTGTGTTTTGCTCCCATTCCGAGAGCTGTAGTATCCTGAAGTACACTCTGACCCTTTTCAAGCTTATTTATTTCCGATTTTTTTACAAGATATCCTGTAATTCTTATTACATCCGAATCTGATGAATAGAATGAAAGATATCTGATATCTTCTTTCATCGCACCCTTTATAATATCAAGTACATATTCATGATTTTTATGTACTGTAAGGTCGATAGGGAAAATATCTCCTGTACCTGATGGGAAGTACTTGTGGAATTTCTTGCAATGCTTCAGATGCTCTATAAGATCTTCAGGCTCCTCACCTATCGGAATTCTTGTTCCCGGTGATACATTTACATCTGTAGCGATTCCTACCTGTGCATGTAAGAGGAAATGACAATCCGATACTTCACAGTATTTATTGAAATGGTTTTTATTAAACTCATCTATAATATCCATTATTTCCACAGCCAGCTTATCCGCAACTTCACTGTGTCCGTATCTTCCTTCAACTCCTTCTTTCTCAAGAAGAATATTTACAGCCTCTGCAAGACCTACCATACCGAACATTGCCGAGAATCTCTCTCTTTTTATAAAGCCTTCTTTCGCAAGGAAATTGTTTTCAAAGAATCCGCTCTCTTCAACTTCAAACTTGATTCTTGCATCCATATATCTTGCCATAATATCCATTACATAAGGCAAAGTATTTGTCTTGAAATCCTCTATATTCTTTGCTCTTTTTGCAATATTCTTTATAATCAATCTTGAAAGAGTATATGCACCTCCGCCAAGAGGCAGGCCGTTATAGCAACTTGCAATAACATATCTTTCACCGAACTCACTTGTAAACATTTTATGGTTTGCAAATGAAGGCTTTGCACTGTGAAGGGCTGTATTTATTCCCATAAGAGCAAACTCATCACTTGTAACCTCAGGATCATACTTAAGGGTGATATTTGGTACCGCCTGCTCAAGCTCGGCCTCAACTTCAAGTATCAACCTACCTGCCAAAGTATCCTTAGGACCTATATTTGCATGTGAAAATGAATCCAAAATAGTTCTGTCCATATTGATAAAGAAAAGCTTTATCATCTTTTTTGCCAAATCTCTGTCCACATCGTGTACAAAAGGCTCCAGCAATTCATCAAGTTGTCCCACATATACCGGGAAATTTGTTACACTCGGTACATGACGATAGAAAATCAATAATGAATTCAAAGCTTCGTAAAGATCCTTCGGCGGATCAAGCTGAAGGAACTTACTTCCTTCCTTCATAAACTTTGCATAATCAGGTATTATGTATCTGGGTCTCATAGGAGCATGTCCTTCAAACAGATCGCATATACATTGGCTTTCTATATCGGCATCAAGTAACTCGTCAAGTCCCTCCGGCTTATCCAAAACTTCAAGTAATGAATCAGCATGGTTTGCCATAGTAGCCACTTTCTGCTCATGTGTGAGGCTTGCAGTCTTTACAGTCTCAAGCATTCTCTCTCTTATTTCGTTTACCTTATCTAAACTGATATCTCTCATATTTCTCCATTCTATAAGGGTATCCCCTTAAATATACCTACGAAATTCGTAGATATGTTTAAGGGGGCAGCATTTTGCTGCCCTTTAAAAATAAACAGATTAATTAATCCAATTCGTAGATATCACCATACTTGGCTTCAAAATCAGCCTTGTTGTTTGGAACCTTTATTTCTCCTGCTATAATCTTTGCCTTAACATCTTCAACTTCCTTAAGAAGCTCTTCAGGAAGATTGTCTGTTGTAGGTGCTATATCAACACCGCCGTCCTTTAATGTATAAGTCTTAACTCCGGCCTTATATTCACCGTCAAGTACAGCCTTTGCCTCATCATATACTGCATTATCAACTCTCTTCATAGCTGATGTAAGGATTGTCTTCGGAGCAACCTTTGACTGGTCAGAGTCAACACCGATAGCCCAGATACCTGCTTCCTTAGCCGCATCTATAACACCGAGTCCTGTACCGCCTGCCGCATGGAAAATAACGTCCGCATTATTTGCAACCATGTTGTTTGCAGCTGTCTTACCTGCACCTGTATCTGCAAAGCTGTTTACATTGTTCTGTAAAATATTTGCATCAGGATTTGCATCCTTAACACCTGCAAGATATCCGTATCCGAACTCGTTCATAACATCTGTTGCCATACCGATAACGATACCTGTAGTATTTGTCTTTGTTGTCTTTCCTGCAATATATCCAACAAGATATGATGCCTGTGCCTGCTCAAACATAAGGCATGCAACATTGTCAAGCTCGATTGATGCATCGTCTACAATTGCAAATTTCTTATCAGGATTTGCTTCAGCCTCTGTTCTGAGAGCATCTGCCAACTGGTATCCGATACAGATAATAAGATCATAGTCATCATCAACCAATGTTTCGATATTTGGAATATAATCGGCATCTGTCTTTGACTCAAGATACTTTGCCTGAATTCCAAGCTCCTTTTGTGCTCTCTGAAGGCCTTCCCATGCAGACTGGTTAAATGATCCGTCATTTACACCGCCGACGTCCGTTACCATACCGATTTTTAAATCTGTAGATGCCTTCTTCTCTTCGGCTGAAGTACTTTCACCACCGTCCTTACTCTCCTGCGCCTTCTCAGTGCTCTCAGCCTTTGTGCTTTCGGTTGAACCTGAAGAACAAGCTACAAGTGAAAGTCCCATAAGTGCCGCCATACCGATAGCCAATAATCTTTTTTTCATTTTTTCCTCCTTAAAAACGAATATAAATATTATATTTGAATAACATTTTAAGTATATATCATAAATTATTTGTAATCAAGTTGTTATATTTAAATATAATATTAAATAGATTTAATCTCTAAATAACTCAGTATTTTTATTATTTTAACTGTTCTTTTTTTATAAGTATTCTGATAGCTTCAACAGCCGTCTCAATAGCTTTACTTGTATCATGTACCTGCTCATTGCTAAGGCCGGCCTTTGCTCTCTCCTGATTTGCAATTGCCAAAAATATCGATCCGACCTTTACGCCAAGATATGATGCCACTGTAAACAATGCCGCAGACTCCATCTCTGAAGCCAATGTACCAAGCCTAAGCCAAGCCTCCCATTTATTTACAAGTTCATAGCTTACAGGCTTATTTTCAGGTTCATGTTGACCGTAGAATGCGTCCTTACACTGAACAACTCCTATATGTGACTTGTATTTCAGTTTGTCGGCCGCTTCTTTTAATGCGGTAATTATATCAAAATCAGCCACTGCCGGAAATTCTATAGGGGCATACTCTTTACTGGTACCTTCCATTCTTATAGCTCCGTTAGCTATTACCAAATCACCACCGCATACATCAAGCTTCATTCCGCCGCAGGTTCCGACTCTTATAAATGTATCTGCACCGCATCTTACAAGCTCTTCAAGTGCTATAGCCGATGAAGGTCCTCCGATACCTGTTGAAGTTACGGAAACCTTTACACCGTCCAGATAACCGGTATATGTTACATACTCTCTGCTGTCCGCCACAAGTTTTGCATCATCAAAATATGCGGCAATCTTTTCACATCTTTTCGGATCTCCCGGAAGTATTACATACTTTCCCACATCACCCTTGCCGACGCCAATATGATATTGAACGCCGGCACCTTCGGTATAATCAATCATCTACTTGTTCCTTTCAATGTTTTATAAAAATATTATATATTTAGAGTGATTTTTTTACAATCAAAAATAATCAACATAAAAAAGCCTATATCCGAGACAGATATAGACTTTATTTTAAATATTAGAATATTCTCCAGGCAACTATAAAGTTATTTCTCCACCAGCTTGACATGCTGCTTCTCTTTACTCTACCTCTTGAAGATGAAGCATCTATTATCTCACCGCCTCCGGCAGCTATACCGACATGTCCTGAAACTACTACGATATCTCCTGCCTGTATATCTGAGAATGAACTTATTCTTGTATATCTTCCCGGATTTCTCCATCCCGAAGATGTAATATATGACTGTCCTACTCCCATCTGCTTAAGAACCCAGTATACAAATCCCGAGCAGTCAAATGAGTTTGATCCCTTTGCTCCCCATACATACGGACTTCCGATTTTTGATGAAGCAATGCTGATCATACTTCCTACACTGCCTGAGTATGAACCTCCGCCTCCTGAGCTTCCTCCACTTGATTTTTTGTCCGACTTTCCAACATTTGAAGAATCATTTCTTGAAGGTCCGTTTGTATTTCCCGAACTCAACTTGGCAAATGTCTGTGCTCCTGCTCTACCGTCTGCAGAAAGTCCGTTATTGCTTTGGAATCTCTTTAATGCAG
Source organism: Lachnoanaerobaculum sanguinis (assembly GCF_033242365.1). Classification (NCBI taxonomy): domain Bacteria; kingdom Bacillati; phylum Bacillota; class Clostridia; order Lachnospirales; family Lachnospiraceae; genus Lachnoanaerobaculum; species Lachnoanaerobaculum sanguinis. The sequence continues at coordinate 181,200 of NZ_BTHK01000002.1, read as the reverse complement.
ATTCTGTAAGCTCTCCGAAATATCCTGTAGCATTCGATTCATTTAAATATCCCGCCTTTGCAAGAAGACTTTGAAGTCTTGCAACCTGCTCATTTTCATCACCGAGGACGAGACCGTTTGCCTTTGCTTCACTTGAAAGTATAACAGCTCTTGTAGAAGGCCCGAGGTACCCGTCCACTACAAGGTCATTCTTTGACTGGAATACTCTTACGGCAAGCTCCGTGTCGTTACCATATGTACCGTCAGGTCTTGTAGTAAGATAACCCAGCTCAAACAGTCTGTTTTGAATATTTTGTACCACCTCACTATGCTCTCCAAGCGAAAGTGTATTTGCCTTTATCTCATCCGAATATAAGAGGTTCATGGTCTCGCTTCCGACCTTACCGTCCTCACTTAAAGAGTTTACCTGCTGGAGTTTTAATGCGGCTTCCTGAGTTTTCTCATCATATGTACCTGTAATCATATCTGCCGAAGCCAGATATCCAAGTTCATACAGACGATTCTGTATTCTTTTTACATCCTCACCTACATCACCGAGCTTAGCCGCATAATGCTTTGCATTCTCGTCCATCAAAAGAGGTAATGTTGAAGGTCCGATAATACCGTCCTGTGCAAGACCGTTTTGTCTTTGGAAAATCATTACGGCCGCTTTTGTAACCTCACCGAAGTAATTTGTAGGCTCATCATTGTCCATAAAGCCAAGCTGCATAAGTCTTTCCTGTACCTTTTCTATATATGAGTGCTGTACACCCTCTTCCAAAAGTTCAGGTCTCGGCTCCTCCGTTTCCACTTCAATACCAAGTGAAGGAAATTCATTTCCGGCCTTCTCCATAGGCATTACCTGTGCCGCAGCAACCGGGGCCGCTGTAGTTGAGCTCTCAACAGAAGCAGTTGTTTCGGTTACAACACTTCTTGCACTCTTCCCGGACATAGACACACCTATAATTGCCGCCAAAGCAACTATACCTATGACTCCTCCGGCCATTATCTTTTTACTTTTATCCATGTCCTGTATAGTTTCTACTCTATCTTTTACACTTCGTAAAAATTCATTCTTTTTTTTCTTGCTCATCTTCTCTTCCTTGTCAAAATTTATATGCTCTCTTTTAAATATCCTGCCAATTTTGCAAACTCCTCTAAAGTAAGAGCTTCACCTCTTATCTTTTCAGACTTTCCAAGCAATGACAAAGCGTGAATTATCTTCTCTTTTGAAAAATTAAGACCTTCAAAATTACCGAGTGAGTTTACCAAAGTCTTTCTTCTTTGATTAAATCCGGCACGAATAATTTGAAACATCAATTTTTCATCAACTGCCTTGATAGGTTTTTCTTTATAAATATCCAAACGTATAACACTTGAGCCGACCTTAGGCCTTGGAATAAAGCAATTAGGCGGAACAAATGCTACGATATACGGATCCGAGTAATACTGTACAGCCAAAGACAATGCTCCGTAATCTTTGCTTCCGGGCAATGCCTGTATTCTGTCAGCAACCTCCTTTTGTATCATGACTGTAATACTGTCAATATGAATATGTGACTCAAGTACATTCATAATTATAGGAGTGGTAATATAGTACGGCAAATTTGCAACAATTCTTATATTCTCAAAGTCACCGTATTTTTGCCTACACTCCTCAATCAGCTTTTCCAAATCAACTTTTAGAAAATCAGCATTTATTATACTTATATTTTCGTAATTTGCCAATGTTTCATTTAATATCGGCAATAAATTTTTATCAATTTCAATAGCAACAACCGCCTTTGCGGCAGTTGCAAGGTATTGTGTCAACGCACCTATTCCGGGACCTATTTCAATAGCCAAATCATTTTTACCAAGTCCAGATGCCTGACATATTTTATCTAAAACATGTGTATCTATCAAAAAATTTTGTCCGAATTTCTTTTGAAAGTTGAAATCGTATTTTTTGATTATTTCTATAGTATTTGCCGGATTAGCAATATTTGTCATTTTAATCTCCATCTCACTCTATGTGAGTATAATGAAAACTCATTATTTCATCTTAGGATACAATCTTTTTGCATTCTCAAAAGACTTCTCTATAATAAAATCTTTTGATACTCCCTTTATCTCACTTAATTTATCTATAATGTAAGTCAAATTCAATGAAGAATTTCTCTTCCCTCTGTTAGGTACAGGGGATAAATACGGACAGTCGGTTTCAAGCACAAAATCTTCAAAAGAAATCTCTTCTACAGTTTCCTCAAGCTTTTTTGCATTTTTAAATGTAACCACACCGCCAATGCCCAGTACATATCCGAGTTTTATAAATTCTCGGGCCATTTCTTTGCTATAAGAATAGCAATGTATAACTCCCTTGACTCCTTCAAATTCCTTCAAGATATCAAGAGTGTCTTTTGCGGCATCTCTTGAATGTATAACTACAGGCAAATCACACCTCTTTGCCAAGTCAAGCTGTGCTCTGAAGCACTTTTTTTGTATCTCTTTATCCGGCTCATCATAGTAATAGTCAAGTCCTATTTCTCCGATAGCCACTACCTTCTCATCAAAAGACATTTCTTCAAGTAAAGAAATATTTTTATCTGAGATTTCTTCTGCACAAGACGGGTGAATTCCCACTACAGCATAAACAAAAGGATATTCCTTTGCCAATGCGATACTGTTTCTTGAACTTTCCATTGAAGCACCGATATTTACAACTCTCTTTATACCTTTAGCTTCAAAGCTTTTTAAAAGTTCGTCCCTGTCTTCTTCAAATGCTTCATCATCATAATGAGCATGTGTATCTATTATATATAAATCTTCTTTTTTGTCCATGTAATATTTTCTTAAAATTTATGTAATATTTTTTATCGCAAAATATTCTTAATTAAAACCAAAGCCAACAAATGTACAGGATAAAAGAAGTAGAATAAGTATTTTAAACTCTTTCCCTTCTCACCATTGTACATATTTATCGGTATAAGACTAAGTAGTGCCGGCGGTTCAAACGAAAAAATAATTGCCGTAGCAATATTTTTATATACCGCTCTTTCTCTGAATAAATACATACATCCTACAGCCAAAGGTCCGATATACTCATAATCGGACTTTATAAGCCATGCCGTAAAACATCCTATACCTACAAAAATCACACTGAAATCCGGATATTTTTTTATCCCGCAAAGCATGATAACACATATAAGCAATGACCACATTACATTTTGATGCTGCATATTAACAAAACCGCCCCAAAATGCCATATCAAACGGTACTTCTGAAAGTATCGCAAATAATGTAAGTCTGATTATATATTTTTTTATGTTTTTTGTGTGAACAAATCCTTCAACCAGTAAGAACAGGTATATAGGAAAGGCTACACGTCCTATCATCCTTGAAATATAGTACATTCTCATGGAAATGCCTATATTAAACATTAAGAATATCAATCCGCTTGCTCCTATATGATCTATAAGCATTGTAACCATTGCTATATACTTCAGTACCGCTGAAGAAAAAAACTTTATTTTTATTTTTTCCAACACATTCACCTTTATGCGCTTTTAAAAATCGGGGAATGCAAAGAAAAGCATTCCCCACACAATAATATTTATGCTATTTCAGAACCTGTCTTTATATTCTTCTCAGGTGATACCAAAACCGCATTTCCGGCATCATCCTCAGCCATAAGTATCATACCCTGACTCTCAAGTCCTGCAATATTTCTCGGTGCAAGATTTGTAACAACAAGCACTTGCTTTCCTACCATATCCTTTGCAGAATACCACTGCTTGATACCGCTTAGAATCTGTCTTGTTGTACTTCCTATCTGTACCTGTGAGCATAGAAGTTTCTTTGACTTAGGAACTTCTTCACATTTTATAACCTGTCCTACCTGTATCTGAAGCTTTGCAAAGTCATCATACTCTATAGTATCCTTTGCCTTTACATCAACACCCTCTACCTCAGGCTCTTTCTTTTCAGTATTTCCGCCGAGATTTAAAGCCTCTACCTGCTTTAACACTTCCTCAAGATCAAGTCTCTTAAATAATATTTCAGGCTCTTTTACAACCTTCGTTCCACTCATAAGAAGTCCGAATTTATTCATATCTTCAAGGCTTCTCTTATTTGTTCCGAACATGTCAAGTATCTTTTCGGATGTCTCAGGCATGAAACTGTAAAGTAATGAAGCACCGATGGAAATTGACTCTGCCAAATTGTATAAAACAGTCTGAAGTCTGGCCTTTTTATCCTCTTCTTTTGCAAGAATCCAAGGTGTAGTCTCATCAATGTACTTGTTACATCTCTTAAACAGTGTCCATATCTCCGTGATGGCATCCGCCACACGAAGTTCAGACATCTTCTTTTCAACCTTTTCAACAGACATAAGCACCACATCTTTTAAATCGGTATCCGTTTCTGTTGAACCTGCAACGCTCTCATCTTTTGCATCGGTCAAAACTCCGTCAAAATACTTGTTTGTCATTGATATTGTTCTGCTTACAAGATTTCCAAGTACATTTGCAAGGTCTGAATTGAACCTTTCCACCATCAAATCCCAGCTTATAACACCGTCATTATCAAAAGGCATCTCATGTAATACAAAGTATCTCACAGCATCAACTCCGAAGAAATCAACTAAAGTATCCGCATAAAGAACATTACCCTTTGATTTACTCATCTTGCCTTCACCCTGTAAAAGCCATGGATGACCGAAGACCTGCTTTGGAAGCGGTAAATCAAGTGCCATTAAGAATATAGGCCAGTATATTGTATGGAATCTTATAATATCCTTACCTATAAGATGAAGATCTGCAGGCCAGAACTTTTTAAATCTCTCACTGCTGTTTCCGTCTACATCATATCCGATACCTGTGATATAGTTTGAAAGTGCATCAAGCCATACATAAGTAACATGCTTAGGATCGAAATCTACCGGAATTCCCCATGTAAAGCTTGTTCTGCTGACACAAAGATCCTGAAGTCCCGGTAAAAGGAAGTTATTCATCATCTCATTTTTTCTTGAAACAGGCTGTATGAACTCAGGATGCTCATTGATATGTTTAATAAGTCTGTCCGCATACTTACTCATCTTAAAGAAGTATGCTTCCTCTTTTGCAGGATATACCTCACCGCCGCAATCAGGACATTTTCCGTCAACAAGCTGGGAATCTGTAAAGAATGACTCACAGGCAGTACAATACATGCCCTCGTAGAATCCCTTATATATATCGCCCTGATCATAGAATTTTTTGAAAATCTTTTGAACCTGCTTTTTATGGTCTTCATCTGTAGTTCTGATAAACTTGTCATATGATGTATTCATCATATCCCAGATCTTTCTGATCTGTCCTGCCGCATTGTCTACATACTCCTTTGGAGTAATACCTGCATCCTTTGCCTTATTCTCTATTTTTTGACCGTGCTCATCTGTTCCTGTCTGAAAGAAAACCTCAAGTCCTTCTTCTCTTCTGAATCTTGCTATTGCATCAGCCAATATTATCTCATATGTGTTTCCGATATGTGGCTTTCCTGAAGCATAGGCAATAGCCGTTGTTATATAATATGGTTTCTTACTCATTTGTCATTCCGCCTTCTTACAATTTCTATTATATCTAAAATATGAAGAATAAAATCCTCCATCAATATTGATATCCGTATTTATTACCGATATACTTTTTAAGCTTTATTCTGTTTAATACATCTGTTTACTTTTAATAATGATTTCATCAATATGTCCATTTCATTGTCTTCCAAGTCTTCAAGCATTGAATTGACCATCTGATCGTACAGCTCTTCATTTCTTGAAAAAGCCGCTTCACCTTTTGATGAGAGGTTTACAAAAACCACTCTCTTATCCTTTTCGGATCTCTCTTTTATAACATACCCTTTTCTTACAAGGCTGTTTATTGAAATCGTCAAAGTCCCTATGGTAACCGCCAGCTCCTTTGCAATCATTGACATATTCTTTTTTTCATTCATTCCTATAGCTCGTATTACATGTATATCATTATTGGTCAAATCCTTAAACTCGGAAGCACGTAAAACGCTTTCCTCATAATCAAGTATATCATTAAATAACTTAACAAGGATTATTTTAAATTCCTTTGAACCCCTCAAAATACTCATCCTTTTCGTATTGCATAAAACACAACACCTGATTTATCAAACCAATATTATACTAAATTTATTACAGAATATCAAGCTTCCTTACCGTTCCAGCAATATGTACACAACTTACATGGGCTTATACCTATGGATTCTGTTAAATCATCAAGTCTGTGAAACCTGAGGCTTGAAAAGTTTTGAATCTTTCTGATTTCCTCAACCATCTCTTCATAGTTTTTGCTGTTCGGATCGGCATAGTCAAAGAGGAGTTCTTTGCTTACATTATCCCCCTCTCTTTCTCTTATTATTCTTCTTGTAATCAAATCATAGTCGGATTTCGACCTTGAAAAGTTAAGATATTTACACCCGAATAAGAGCGGAGGACATGCCGGTCTGACATGTACCTTCTTTGCACCTGAATTATACAAAAACTCTGTGGTTTCTCTTAACTGTGTGCCTCTGACTATGGAATCGTCTATGAGGAGTATATCATTATTTTCTATAAGTTCCTGTACCGGTATAAGTTTCATCTTGGCGATAAGATTTCTCTGACTTTGATTTGTAGGCATAAAAGACCTTGGCCATGTAGGTGTATACTTTATAAAAGGTCTGGCAAAAGGTATACCCGATTTATTTGCATAACCTATGGCATGCGCGGTACCGGAGTCCGGAACTCCGGCTACAATATCCGCATCTACATTATCTCTTTTTGCCAAAAGTTCACCGCATTTATATCTCATGGTTTCTACATTTACACCCTCATATGAAGCTGTCGGATAACCGTAGTATACCCATAAGAACGAACAGATTTTCATCTCGGATTTTGCAGGCGATATTTCTTTTACCTTATCCGGTGTGATAAATACTATTTCTCCCGGTCCAAGTTCCTTATAAAAGCTGTATCCCAAATTTAAATATGCATGATTTTCAAATGTAATACAGAATGTATCTTTCTTGTGACCTATAACCAGAGGCGTCCTTCCGAATTTATCTCTGGCGGCATATATACCCTCCTTTGTCATAATTACAACAGTCATGGAGCCTTTTATTGTTTCCTGTACGTACTCAAGTCCCTCTTTGAAGGAAGGCATTGAAGAAATCAATGTGGCCACAAGCTCATTGTCATTTACACGCCCGCCGCTCTGCTCCTGGAAATGTACTCTGCCGTCTTTATAGAGTTTTTTTATTATCTCATCATGATTGCTTATTTTGCCGACTGTAGTTATAGCATAGCTGCCCAGATGTGATTGTATCAAAAGCGGCTGCGGATCTTCATCCGATATGCAACCTATTCCCATATACCCACGCAAATCTTCCACATCTTTTTCAAACTTTGTTCGAAACGGCGAGTTTTGAATATTGTGGATTACTCTGTTGAAATACTCTCCGTCAAATACAGCCATTCCGGCACGTCTTGTTCCAAGATGCGAGTGATAGTCAACCCCGAAAAACAAGTCCATAACACAATCATTTTTTCCTACTACACCAAAAATACCGCCCATGTTTTTTCCTTCCCTAAATAAGCACAAAAACAGATATAGAAATTCTATATCTGTTTTAATATTATTTATTGATTAAATACTTCTTTAGCTGTAGTTACAACATTTTCCTTTGTAAATCCGAACTTTTTGAAAAGCAAATCCTGAGGTGCAGATGCGCCGAAAGAATTCATGGATATTACTCTTCCGTCAAGACCTGTATATCTATCCCATCCAAAGCTTGATAAGGCCTCTATTGCCACTCTGTTTCTTACATTTTTCGGCAGTACTTCTTCCTTATACTCCTTGCTCTGTGCCTCAAACACATCCATACACGGCATACTTACAACTCTTGTAGATATATTATCCTTCTCAAGCTCTGCTGCAGCTTCAATGGCAAGTGAAACCTCGGATCCTGACGCTATTAAAATCGTATCAGGTGTAGACTTTGAAGCTTCTTTTATAATATAAGCTCCCTTAAGCGCTTTCTTTCCGCTTCCGTCAAGCTGCGGAAGATTCTGTCTTGTAAGCACAATAGCTGTAGGTGTAGACTTTGAAACCATAGCCGCATACCATGCCGCAATTGTCTCTCTCGCATCGGCAGGTCTGAATGTGTTGAAATTAGGCAATGATCTGAGCATTGCAAGCTGCTCTATAGGCTCATGTGTAGGTCCGTCCTCGCCGACACCTATAGAATCATGTGTAAATACAAATATTGTAGGAATATTCATAAGCGCAGAAAGTCTTGCCATCGGCTTTGTATAATCACTGAATACAAAGAAGGTGGCACAATATGCTCTAAGTCCGCCATGTAATAAAATACCGTTTGTAATAGCGGTCATTGCAAACTCTCTTACACCGAAATGTATATTTCTTCCTGAAAAATCATCCTTTGAGATATATCCTTCACCGTTCATTACAGTCTTGTTTGAAGGTGAAAGGTCCGCAGAACCGCCTATAAGATTAGGGAATATATCCTTTAATCTGTTAATAATGCTTCCTGAAATATTTCTTGTAGCTGCAGGTGCATCATCCCATGCCCAGAACTCATCATTATCTATTAAAGAAGCATTGATTTCAGAGTAATAGTTATCCCATTTCTTTGCATCTTCAGGATATTTATTTTCATACTCCTTAAAGAGCTTATTCCACTCTTCTTCAATCTTTTCATTCTTTTCATTTATTTTATTAAAATTCTCATATACATCGGCATCAACTTTAAAGCTCTCTTCCGGATTGAAACCGAAACCTGACTTAAGTGCGGCAAGCGCTTCACTTCCAAGAGGCTCACCATGTGCTCCTGCAGTTCCCTGCTTCTTTCCCGCACCATATCCGATTACCGTATTTATCTTAATAAATGAAGGTCTATTCTTATCTGATTTAGCCTCTTGTATAGCCTTTCCGATAGCTTCAAGATCGTTTCCGTCCTCTACCTCTATAGTCTGGAATCCGAAAGCCTTCATTCTGTCCACTACATTCTCTGTAAATGCTATATCTGTACTTCCTTCAATAGAAATTCCGTTTGAATCATAGAATACAATAAGCTTTGAGAGTCTAAGTGTTCCCGCAAGTGAAAATGCCTCTGATGATATTCCTTCCATCAAGCAGCCGTCACCGCCTAATACAAATGTATAGTGATCCACTATATCATAACCTTCTTTATTAAATACACTTGCCATATGTGCTTCAGCCATAGCCATACCTACAGCCATACCCATACCTGCACCAAGCGGTCCTGTAGTAGCCTCTACACCTACTGTATGACCGTACTCGGGATGTCCCGGAGTCTTTGAATCCAGCTGTCTGAAACTCTTCAAATCATCCATGCTCAAATCGCCATATCCGAAGAGATGGAATAATGAATATAAAAGCATTGAACCATGACCTGCAGACAGAATAAATCTGTCTCTGTTTGCCCAATCAGGGTTCTTCGGGTTATGCTTCATATGATTTGCAAAAAGTTCATATGCAATCGGGGCGGCTCCCAAAGGCAATCCCGGATGACCTGACTTTGCTTTCTCTATACCGTCTGCACTAAGAACTCTTATGGTATTTACAGACTTGATGTCAATATTATTCATTTCTATGCTCCTTTTTACATAACAATACGATTTTTCAGTTCATAAAGATAATCTAAAATTTCGCTCTGAACTCCAATCTTTTTCATTTTACCACAATATAATAAATTATAAAATGTCTTGCAAATAGTATTTTTATTTGGTAAAATATATCCGTTATGGATTTTGCACGGGTTTTTCCCTATTGTGATGAAGTCCAATCCAAAATAATTATAAATCTTTATAATTAAAGTTAAAGGAGGTGTAACCGTGGCAAAATGTTCAATATGCGAAAAAGCTGCTCATTTTGGTAATGCAGTAAGCCATTCTCATAGAAGATCCAACAAAATATGGAAGGCTAACGTTAAGTCAGTTAAGGTCAAAACAGAGGGTGGATCTAAGAAGATGTATGTATGTACTTCATGCCTTCGTTCAGGTTTTGTAGAGCGTGCATAATTAATACTTGAGAATACGTATTCAAACAATAAAAAAGAGCCCGTAAAGGCTCTTTTTTATTGTTATTTAACCGACTTCTCATAGTCCGCTATGAATTTTTCAATTCCTGCTTCTGTAAGAGGATGATTTAACATAGACTTAAATACGGAATAAGGCACTGTTGCAATATCTGCTCCTGCCTTGGCACACTCAAGTACATGCATATTGTTACGCACGGATGCGGCAATTATCTCAGTCTCTATACCGTGAATTTCAAAAATCTCAACGATATCCTCTATCAAAGAAACACCTCTTGTTCCCACATCGTCAAGTCTTCCAAGGAATGGTGAAACATAGCTTGCACCTGCTCTTGCAGCCAAAAGTGCCTGCAGCGGTGTAAAGATTAAAGTGCAGTTTGTGGCAATTCCCTCTTTACTGAGTGCAGCTATTGCCTTCAGGCCTTCAGCAGTCATAGGAATCTTTACAACCATATTTTTATGGATCTTTGCAATCTCTCTGCCCTCGGCTATCATATCCTCAGCCTTTGTAGTCGTAGCCTTTACCTCACCGCTTATAGCCCCGTCTACAATGTCTGTGATTTCCTTGATAACATCCTCAAATTTTCTTCCTGACTTTGCAACTAATGAAGGATTTGTTGTAACGCCTGCTAACACGCCCCAGGCAGCAACTTCTCTGATCTCATCCACATTTGCGGTATCAATAAAAAATTTCATACATACACCTCACATATATTTTTATTCTATTTTACCACTTTTGTGTACTGTTTCAAAGTATTATATATATAATATTAGACTAGTTTACAGGAATAATCCATTTGTGGACTCCATATTCAATAACTTCACCACCTTCTGAGTAAATAAAATATAAATAATCCGATATATCTGAGCTTATTCTATAATAATCTGCATTTTCAATCTCAAAAACAGGCTCTCCCAAATAATCTCTTACCTGTACCTTCTTTAAATATTCGTTTTCATTAGGTAATAAACCCAAATTATATAGTAACTCACCGCCGTTAATATCTTCTTTACTTGGATGCACTACAATCGCTGATACTTCCGGTTCACCCGATCCGTTGTTTTTAGGTGTCAGTTTAAATGAGGTGTAACTGTTTTCATCTCCATAAGTATAAACAGATTCCAAATCATCTTTCTCTTCTTTTTTATCAGGATCTCCATTCCTCTGTATCAAGGTTTCTTCATCAGAACCAAGTCTGATACGATTATAAAACAGTCTGTCTGCATATATTGCATTATTAAATTCCAATAATTCATTATAATAACTTCGATTTTCTTTCATGTACTCAAAGTTTATATTTTTTTGTAATAAGCTTTCTCTGCTTATTACATCGACTCTTTTTTCATCTGTTCCTTCTACATATTCTTTGGGAATATTAACTTCTGTTTTAATATATGAAATGTAGTCATTTTCAAGCATCAATAACATACTGTTATTGAATTTAAATGTATTAAAATAAGGAGAATGATACAAAGGGTTCTCAGGCAGTTTCAGCTCTTTTGCCTTATCATATATTTCATTATATTCTAAAACAAGTCCGACACCTATGTCTGTATTTTCTATTTTTGCATCCTTTATTTCAAGATAATCTGCCAACATCGGCAGCTTATTTATTATGCTCTTAATGTTTTCACTGTCAGCATTTTTATCAATGGACAGCTCATGTAAATTTTCATAAGGAAAATAGTTCTTTTCTACTGATACTTTTTGGGTCACCTGATTTCCCTGTACATTTACAGCGGTCCTGCTACATCCCACTAAAGCAAAAGCGATACAGCTCAATACTACACATATCGATAATTTGTTTTTAATATTCATACTATTCTCCTTATTGCTTTATTTATCTCAACTTCCTCTCCATCCTGTTTAATCTAAAGAATCTGAATATTGCAACCACAGCCTGCACTATTAATGAAACCCCGAAAAGTACTGAAATATAGCCTGCCACAAATACAGGATTTATCACAAGAATGATACCGAGTAATAAATCAATTATCGCAATGAAAATAAGTCTCTGACCTATATTCTTTTCAAACTTCACTACTCTCATTCCCATAAATACTCTGCTTATTCCGATAAGAAGTAACCAGATACCTGCTACCACTATAAAAGCAACGGACAATCCTAAAGAATCTTTTACCGCAAAGTATATTCCTGCCGCAACAGATAAAATACCTTCAATCAGTCGCCAAATACTTCTGCCTTCTCTTTTCTCAGACAGATAAGCGCTTATTTGAGAAATTCCCTCTATTAAAAGCAGCACACATAATATAATATTTATTGTACCTGCAATAAACAAAGGATTTACAATCACATATATTCCAACTATCAAGAATATTATTCCTGAAAAAAGCGAAAAATATTTTGCACTTGAAATATTATTCATCAATAACCTCTTTCTTTCTTTGATTCATTTGCAAACCTGTCATCAGGATAATTTGTAATAATTTCTGTAAACAGATTGTTTGCAGTATCAACATCTCCCATAGTCTTGTATGCCAAAGCTTTCTTATACTTGGCTTCCACATAATCCGGTGATATTCTGAGAGCGGCGTCATAATAGCCTATCGCTCCGGCAAAATCACCGGATTTGTTAAGTCCGTCCGCCACCTTAAGTAAAAGTTTAGGACCCTCATCTCTCATCTTAGGTGCCATTTCGGCAAATGTGCCTGTTACGGATATGCCTAAGCCGTTGTCGACATCTGTAAGCTGACCCACATCCAGATTTGAGAATATCTCGGCAGCTCTTGTATAATTTTTTGTATTGTACTCTTTTATAAGACCTAAGAAATAAACATACTGCAAAAGCTTATAGTTCATATTCTCAGTTGATGTGTTATTAACTTCTGTAAGTTTATTTACCTGTTCGTTCAATCCTTCATTTTCACTCTTCAGTGTTTCCATGGATAAATTTACATCATTAAGTTGTTGTGATATCTCTACAATTTCTTTATTATGTGCATTATTTAATGCCACCTTCATAGTAGGCATATATAAAAATACCATTGCACAGGCACCGACTATCAATCCTATACCTACATTGATAGCTGTAAACATTCCCGAATAATTCTTATATATCTCGGTCACAGGCATACCGTTATTTACATTTTCTACAGATTTTTCCTTCTTTACCGGACTGCCGATAACACTTAGTTTTTCTTTCCTTGAATTTTTTTCAGTCAGAGGTTTCATCTCTTCAAGATAAGTGATAGCCTTAGTATTGAATCTGTCAATTGCAAGCACATTCTCTAAAAGCTTTTTTGCCTCACTTGATTTTCCTTCTCTGATATCAAGAAGTGCCAGTGCGAGCATTGCCTTTACAAAATGCGGCCTTATATCTACAGCCTGCTTTAATGTTATCCTTGCCATATCATAATTTACAGTCTTTATTTGAGAAATCGCCTTATTATATTTTGAAATGGCATCCTGTGATTTTTCCAGGTAAGCGGATTTATTTCTCAATTTTTGCAAATAATTCTGTGCCGGATTGTTTATAGGATTAATATTTATACTTATAACCCATGAAATCAAAGCCTTGGTCTCTTCACCCATTTCAAACTGTATAAGTCCGTATAGATTTCTGGCATCGGTATTTTTCTTATTCAATCCCAAAGATATGCTTAACGCATTCAATGCGGAAGATAAATTCCTTTCCTTTGCAAGAGACAATCCCAAATTATAATAACCGTTTGATATCTGTTCCAGACGTCTGTTTTTCTTCATATCAGCCCTTTACTTGCTCTTTCAACAATTCCATCAAAATATCATTCATATCTGAAATATCACTTTTTGCTATAATATCCTCCACTGCGGAAATATCCGGTGAAGGCTTAAATTTTCTTAATTCTTCCTCAAAATCTATCATCTGTTTCCCTCTAATATCTCTCCCATTAAATATAATGAGCCAACACAAAACAAAATTTCATCATCAGCCTTTTCTTTTTTTGCTTCGTTAAAGGCCTCTATACTGCTATTATAGCAACTTATCTTTGACTGTCTTTTATTTTTTTCTAAAAGTATATTTAAGCTATTATAAAGCTCATCCGTAGAATTGCTTCTGTAAGAATTCATGGCTGTCAGATAGTATTTTTTTACCTCAAGCTTGGAAGTAATAATATCAAAAATCTTTTCCACCTCTTTATCCTTTACTACTGAGATCAAAAGCTTGATTTTCTTATTATTTACTTTTGCAAGCTTCATTGCATTTTCTGTAAACTCTATAATTGCCGGTTCATTATGTGCTCCGTCAATAATAATATCCTTTTCTATCTCTTCCATTCTTCCATGCCATACAGTCTTTGTTAAAGCTTCATCTATATTATCTATAGTATTAAGCAGCTGCCCCGCTCCAAGTATAGCAAGTGCAGCCGCTTTCTTTTTGTACTTTACATATGTAAATTTCAGGCTTTCATAGTCAAAATCGGAAAGCGGTATTATTTTTGCAGCTTTAGATTTTGCAAATTCTCTTATTATCTCATTTGCCTCTTCATTTGAGTCGTCAAAGATTACTGTGGAATTATGCTTAATAATACCGGCCTTTTCATAAGCAATTTCTTTTATACTGTTGCCGAGAAATTGCATATGGTCCATTCCTATACTTGTAATAATACTTAAAGTGTCCTCGAAAACATTTGTTACATCAAGTCGCCCACCCATTCCGGTTTCAAGTATTACATAATCCGGATTTGTTTTTGAAAAAAATACCGTTGCGATATAGAAGATATATTCAAAATATGTAGGTGCCGTACTGTTACCTGACAGCTTTTCTCTAACATATTTTGATATACTCTCAAGTTCTCTATCGCTTATTGGTGTCATATCAAGCAATATTCTTTCGTTTACTTCTATCAAATGAGGGGAGATAAATGTTCCCACCTTCGTATGATTTTTTATAAGAATATTACTGAGATATGCACATACGGAGCCTTTCCCGTTGGTACCTGCCACATGTATTACTTTCGGCAGCTTTATACCCAGAATTTCAATATTCTTTCTTACTTCCGAAAGTGAATTCTTTTTCTTGGCCCACATGGGAATGCTCTCTATATATTCTTTTTCATTCATATCAGTCGGCTAATCTTGCAAGCTGCTCTCTTACCTGTGAAAGCATCTGCTCATAGTTTTCAAGCTTTTTCTTTTCTTCATCTATTTTTGCCTGAGGCGCTTTACTTACAAACTTCTCATTTGAAAGCATACCTGTTGATCTTGCCACCTCGCCTATAAGCTTCTTTTCTTCTTTTTTCAGTCTTTCAACTTCTTTTTCAATATCTACAAGCTCTTTTAAAGGTAAACATATGGATGCATTCGGTATTGCAACTCTTACAGAGTCCTTCTCAACAGTACTGTCATCCGAATCTATTATAAGCTTATCAAGTCCTGCAAGCTGCTTAAAGAAATCTCCGGCACTTTCAAATGTATCTCTTATCTTTTCACTTTCACTTACGACAATTCCCTTTGCCTTATGTGAAGGCGGTACATTCATAGATGCTCTTACATTTCTTATTGCTCTTACGGCCTCTTTTATAAGCTCGGCTTTATTTTCATCATCCTCAAAATTGTATTCGGGATTTTCTACCGGCCAAGGCTCAATCATTATACTCTTTACATCTTCATTTACAGTACAATAGATTTCCTCTGTTATGAAAGGCATAAACGGATGTAAAAGCTTTAGAATAGTATTTAAAACTTCTGTAAGTACTGCAAGCGCAGTATCTCGTGTTTCGTCTTCCTTATTCCAGAGTCTTACCTTTACCATTTCGATATACCAGTCACAGAACTCTTCCCATGCAAAGTCGTATATCTTTGAAAGTGCTATACCAAGCTCAAACTTATCAAGATTTGTTGTAACTTCCTTTATAAGTTTGTTTGCCTTTGAAAGTATCCACTTATCTGAAAGCATTAGCTTTGAACTGTCTATTTTACCCGGCTTGTCCTCACCTATGTTCATCATGATAAGTCTTGCGGCATTCCAGATTTTATTTGCAAAGTTTCTGGCACTTTCCACTCTCTCATAGTAGAATCTCATATCATTTCCGGGTGCATTTCCTGTAATAAGCATCATTCTGAGTGCATCCGCACCGTACTTGTCTATTACCTCAAGCGGATCGATACCGTTACCGAGAGATTTACTCATCTTTCTACCCTCGGAATCTCTTACAAGTCCATGGATAAGAACCGTGTGGAAAGGTGATTTTCCGGTCTGCTCATAGCCTGAGAACACCATTCTTACCACCCAGAAGAAAATAATATCATAACCTGTTACAAGAACATCCGTAGGATAGAAATACTTCATTTCCTCGGTATCCTCAGGCCATCCAAGTGTTGAGAAAGGCCAAAGTGCTGATGAAAACCATGTATCCAAAGTATCCTCATCCTGTACAAGCTCATGGCATCCGCATTTCGGACAGCTTTCAGGTTTCTCTCCGGCAACAGTTATCTCACCGCATTTTTCACATGTATATGCAGGTATCTGATGTCCCCACCACAGCTGCCTTGAGATACACCAGTCTCTTATATTTTCAAGCCAATGCAAATATGTCTTTGCATAGCTTTCAGGTACAAACTTAAGTTCTCCCGTCTCAATCGCCTTTATAGCCGGCTTTGCCATCTCGTTCATAGCCACAAACCACTGCGGCTTTATAAGCGGCTCTACAACTGTCTTACATCTGTCATGTCTGCCTACATTGTGACTGTGAGGAACCACCTTTACCAAGAGACCTGCTTCTTCAAGATCCTTTACAATAAGTTTTCTTGCCTCATATCTGTCAAGTCCGTCATACTTGCTTCCCGGCATATCAATAGTTGCATCATCATGCATTATATTAATTTCGCCCAGATTATGTCTCTTTCCTACCTCGAAGTCATTAGGGTCATGTGCAGGTGTTATCTTTACACATCCTGTTCCGAACTCTTTATCAACATATTCATCCGCTACTACAGGTATTTCTCTTCCTACAAGCGGTAAAACAAGCTTCTTACCTATAATATCCTTATATCTTTCATCCAAAGGATTTACCGCAACCGCAGTATCTCCAAGAAGTGTCTCAGGTCTTGTTGTAGCAATCTCGACAAATTTTCCTTCTTCTCCCACAACAGGATACTTTATATGCCAGAAATTACCGTCCATCTCAATATGTTCAACCTCGGCATCTGAAATGGATGTTTTACAAACAGGACACCAGTTTATAATCCTGTTACCCTTGTAAATATAGCCTTTTTCATACAATCTGAGGAAAACTTCTTTTACAGCCTTTTGTCCCTGTTCGTCCATGGTAAATCTTTCTCTGTCCCAGTCTGCAGATGAACCAAGTCTTTGAAGCTGATTGATTATTCTTGTACCGTAATCATTTCTCCATGCCCAAGCTTCCTTTAAAAATCCTTCTCTTCCAAGCTCGTGCTTATCCTTGCCCTCGGCTTTAAGCTTTTCAATAACTTTTACCTCTGTTGCAATAGCCGCATGGTCCGTTCCCGGCTGCCAAAGTGCCTCATATCCGGCCATTCTCTTATATCTTATCAGGATATCCTGCATGGTATTATCAAGTGCATGTCCCATATGCAACTGACCTGTGATATTCGGCGGCGGCATTATAATTGTAAAAGGCTTTTTATCCTTATTTACCTTTGCATGGAAATACTTTTCTTCCAACCATTTTTTGTATATTCTGCCCTCGATTTTTTCGGGGCTGTATGTCTTTTCCAATTCTTTCATATCTACCTGCCTTATTTCATATTTCTGTAATCCGCTTTTAAATCAGCGATATAATCATCTAAAACTTTTTTCTTCCTTGCCGTATCTTCCGTCTCGAATATAGAATTTATATTCTTTATTCTTTCACTTTCTCCAACGCCTTCCAATGCTATATCAAAAGCTTTCTTTGCTTCGCCTGCCAAACCGGCTTTTAAGAGTTTACTCATTTCCTCATCATTGTCTTCTTCATATGATGCTGTAAATATTCTTTTAAGGAAATATATTTCCATCAAAATCACATCATCATTTGTAAGTTCATATGACTTTTTCAGCGCATCCAAAGCCTCTTCATACAAAAAGAGATTTGCATAAATAACACCGAGATTATGATACACACTTCCAATAAAACCGTTCTCAGCCTTTGTATCCATATCAAGGATTTCCAGATAGTACTTTTTTGCCAAATCATACTTTCCTATATAAAACATATAGTCCGCTCTTTGCTTGGCAACTTCATGTACCGCCATTTTCTTTATCTTTCCCATGACATTTCTGAAAATAATTGTCTCGGCATTATTGTACAGACTGCATGAATCAATGATATATACCAAAATATCCTCATCAGCCGTTCCGTTGGACATTTTCCTTTTCACATTATCGGCTAAGACTTCCAAATTCAACTCATCCCTTATAAATTCAACCAAGGTATCACTTACTATTCCCTCGGTGACTAAAATAGGATTCTCAAATATTATATAGCATAACTCTTCATAACTGTGTATATCAAGCGATAATACTTCTATATGGAAAGGCTTTTTTACTTTTAAGGCTTCACACAGTATCAATCCCATATATTTACCTCGATATTTCTCTTTACATCGGTAGGCGGATACATATCTCCAAAGCCTGCGTCCTCAATTTCGACATCCATGATTTTATCATCCCGAAATTTTGTTCTGAAATAAAATCTTCTGGTCTTTATAGGCCTTTTTGGTAGAAAGTCCAATACAATAGGAATGTTTTTCTTGACCTTACCGTCAACACCTACCACACTGATATCTATTACTTCCTTCTCATCCGGTATCATTAAAAGTTCGGTATCCGGTTCACCCCAAAAGTCTCCCGCCTTTGCAAGGTATATCTTTCCGTCTTTACCGTTGTTCTCCACATTTATAAAAACATCCGACCTCAGTCTTCCTTCACAAAGTGCAGTTAAATTATATATGGAGTTCTCACTTGCAAGGTCAACACCTTTAAATGCCGCACCTTTTGCGAAAATATTTGTATCAAGATATACCTTACCTCTTGAACACAGGTAACTTATAAATCCGTCTGCCCACTCATGTTCCGCAAATACCTGCCCTGTAAGAAAAATAGATGAAAATTTTTTCTTATCCATTACTTTCTCGGCAACTGAAGTCAAAATCTTATCTGCAAGCTTGGCTCCTGAAGGATTATTAAGTATCTGCAAGTTAAAAGCCTCATCCATATTTTCGGACTCCGCATTAACAAGCAGTTTCCTTGAATTTCTGTTTACAAGCATTTCATAGTATGTAAGACTTACATCCGAAAGATCGTACATTCCCACTTTATTGTTCCATATATCTTTTTTTAATGAAAGAACAAAATAGATAAAGCTTTCTTCCTTGCTTATTATATGTATATGGTTCGGTTGATATCCAAGCCCTACAAAGGCCTCCCTTATATCACCGACTATCTCTTCTTCCAAACCTGCCATAGCTACAACTACTTCCTCAGGCTTTTCCTTATATAATTTTTCCATTCCGGCATTTATTATTTCTCTGAAGTAAATCTTTAATATTTCTTTTCCTTCATATCTTGTACCGTCAATGGTTGCTATACCGTCTTTTCTTGTCAATTTTAATAATTTATCGGTAATTATACCTTTTCCGTCCAATGCCAAAGCATAAGCATCTTCACCCACTACCCAGGCATCTTCACCCTTTTTTTTGCTTATCACAGTGGGGAAAATTAATGCTTCATCATCAGGGTAAAATATAAGATTTGTACTTATATCCGATAAAGCGATTCCAAGTACCTTCGGATTCATCGTATCTCCCATTTTATATAAATATCAAATGTAAATATATGATTTACATTCCTTTCATTTTTTATATCAGTGTAAATAAATTAGCTACCAACTCGTCTTTATACACAAACTCGGTCAATTTTTCCTTAAGTTCTTTCTCTTTGTCTTTTGGCAGTTCCTCTATATCATTTATAAGAATAAACCTGCTCTCTCCGGCATTATCCCCTTTACTGAATTGAACACAGTCATTTACTGAAACTTTCATATCGCCGTCTTCATTTTCAAGAATCTGATATTCCCATATCTCGTCAGAAAAAATCTTCTTATATTTAACAAATATATTTTTATAGATATTGGGAAACTCCTCCTCAATAAAATCATCACTTAAAGGAAAAATTCTTGACTTCAATATAACCGAATCTTTCTTTGCCTTGTATTCAACAAAAGCAGATTCCAGTATATCTCTTTCAACAGGTACAAACTTTGACAGATTTTTAAAATACGAAAATACCATTCCCATATCGCAAAGATTATTTACTATCTGCTCACATAGTCTTGTCTGCTTAAAGTTAAGATTATCCTTTTTTGAATAATACTTTGACAATGCCAGCATATAAATATTCGGAAACTCCTTTATATCGTCAACATCACTGAGTCCGTCTTCCAGATACTCAAATATATTGTCTTTTATGTTTTCATCATTCATGAAGAATAAATCACTCTTTACAGTAAAATATGCTCTTATGATTATATCCGTAACTCTTTTTCTCTCAGTATAAATTCCGAAAGCCTCATCCAAATCTGCTGTCTGATTTGAAAAAAGCATTTGTATAAGCAATCTTTCTTCAAAATCATATGTTTCTATATTTTTCTCAACACATAATTTCAGACAATCCAACATATTTTGTGTTTTTCCGTTGTATACCTTTGCAATAAATTCCAAAGTTTTATCTGTGTACTTTTCATCCTTATAAAGATTAAAAGCCATCAAAGCAAGTATTTTATTTTGATTAAATGCTTCATCGTCAATTGCCTTAATAATGAGCTTAAGTAATTCATCTTTTTTAAAATTATCGACTCCGAAGAATTTAACTACATCTATTGCCTCTTTTACATTTCCGATATTCATCAATGTATCACAATACATAAAAATATTGTCTTCATCCAAATTCATCTCCGCCGTCTTATATAGAAGCTTAAAGTTAATCTCTTCTTCCTTCTCTGAAGCTTTCCATAAATGTTCAATAAGCTTTGATAAAAGTATATTTTTAAATCTTGAATCAATGTCTATTTCATCCAATACACCTTCTATTAAAACTATATCTTCATCACTGATTTCACTTTCTTTTGCAATCTTTCCAAGCATCTCAAGCCTGTGCATATCATGATTTTTATCCAACTCATAAGACCTGTCTATAAGATTTTGCATATGGAATATCTTATCTACAGTCAAATTTTTTGGATAATATCTGTTGCCCTCACAATCCTCTACAAGGATAATTGCATTTTCCGAATACAGTGCTACAAAAGCCCTGTTATTCACAAGTTCATATTTCTTTTCACCGTTCAGTTCCGGATATACAACCACTATAGAACCCGCTTTACCTTCAGGCACTCTCACATCATATGAGTTCATTAAAAACGGAATGATTTTTGCCAATCTTTCATCTATATCATCATCTTCAAGAATTCCGGAATAGATATTTATAAGATGATCATCCATTTTCAATTTCATTGCATTATCAATGGTAAAAATCTTTATTCTCTTTATAAACTCTCTGTATACTTCACTGTTATGTGGATAAAACTCTACGATATTTTCAAATATCTTCACCTTAAAGTCATCAGCCATCGAGTTTATTCTTTCAAAATGCTTCAGCACAGATTCAGGTATAGGTAAATCATATTTTTCCGGAAGCGAGTAAACAAAATACTCATATATGCCTTCCACCGGCAATCCCTTTTCAATACATCTTTCGTACCATGCATTTACATACTTTTTTCTTACATTACCTTTTATAAAAATCTCACATATATCTATAAGAAGTTCATTGCTTGGCAATGCATTGTATATTGAAAGAAGAATATTTAATATAGCTCCGTTAATTTTCTTTGTCTCTCTTACAACGGAGAGTATTTTCTCCGAAAGATTAACCGATATAAGATTATTCCTTATACCGAAGCTAAGCGCCAACACTTCAAATCTTGTACAGCTTGTCAAAAGATGTGGATTCTTACAGAGTAAAAGAGCATATTCCATCATCAATATTTTTGACCTGTCACCAAGCTCAAAGGCTCTCTTCAAAAACTTCTGTCTTTCCGCCGGGTTGTCTGCAAGACTTTCATCAAGATTTAATACAAGCATAAATTCAATGTTTGAATGATATTTCTTATATAAATCCTTGATAAGCTTTGTAAGATCTCTCATCTTTTCGGCATCCGGATACATATATGTATCCAGGTATTCTAAAATCAGATACTCATCTCTGAGTTCGTGCCTGTTCTCTTTTATTTTTGAATCCAGACTGTTGATAATAGACTTTGCCGTAGCCTTATCTCCCTGCATCAGGTATATTTCAGCCTTTAAAAGCTTTACCAAAAAACTCCTGTATGTACTTGCCTGTAATCTGTCCAGTACCGCAAGCATTTTAAATAAAATCTCATTTTTTTCAATTTTATCGCTGCAAAGTTCATGCTCAACTCTAAGCTTTACATAACTGATCCACTGTTTTCTTTCAAATATTCTTGCTTCTCTTTGATATTCTTTTTCAAGATTTTTATTTATTACAACTTCAAGATATTTTTCATTTAAACCGTTACCAAACCTTATACTCGCAACATTTTTTCTGTCTTGCAAGAGTTCGGAATCTATAGTAAATCCCAGTTCAAAAGTATTATCTTCAAAGTTTTCGTTTTTAATTTTATCCGTATTTAATTTAATAAAACCTGCATTTGTTGATACGTCAATATCCAGCAAACCCCAGTTTTCTTTGTGAACTTTGACGGTATAAACTTTATCTTCTTCTACTGTATTTAAATAAAGCGAATCCGATTCAAGCAAAAAATTCACTGCTTCTTTATTTCCCACAGCCTGCAGGAAATTTTCAAGGTTTAATCTGAAGTTATTACCCTTATTAAGTACCTCATAAATCTTTTGATATCTCAGATCTTTCATAAAACCTGACTTACAAAAGTCTTTATACATAAAAATAGCCAATGCAATATTTATGTCTTCCTTTGCAATGACCATAAAATCGTCCACTGTCTTTAATGACTCAAGCACAAGTACAGTATCGGTATTTTTTATATAAAAAGTATAGGGTATATCTCTTTCTCCGGCATTTGTTACCAAAGTTATAATACCCTCTATTTTTTCTTCTCCGCTCAAATTCTTCGAGTTGATCTCAAGTACAACTTTGTTCTTTATTCCGCCAAAAGTTGCATCGACCACTCTTACTCTTATATTGTCGGAATATGCCACTCCTCTCAGCGGTACTTTGTTGTCACTTCGTACCTCTATTTCAAAGCGAACGGCTTCATCCATCTTTATAGGCAGTTCTATATTATCCGGCTCACAGACCAATATAGGTAATTCTTCTTCAATAATCCCTTTTGCCAAACGATTGATTCGCTCTCTCATTTATACACCTCTTCCATAAACCATAACCTACATTTTATCATAAATAATAATGAATTTCTATATCTAATCGGCAGTTAGTAATCCACAGACAATCGAATAAAATAACCGGTAATGTATTACACTTTACATAATATCCCATTTGTTGTAAAATCTTTATATTACACAGGAGGTCCGACGATGCTCTCAGAACCGATGACTTTATATAAGTTAATGATACTATATATGTTAAAACAAGTTAAGTTCCCACTTACAAACTCAAATATATCCGACTTTTTTGTCAGTAAAGAATATACTACATATTTTATAGTCCAGCAGGCTCTTTCAGAGCTTTTGGAATCAAACTTACTGAGTGTCGAGAATATAAACAACAATTCCAGATATGAAATGACAAAAGAAGGCAAGGAAGCCCTCTCTTTTTTTGAGAAACAGATCTCTCCGGCTATAATTACAGATATAAACGAGTTTATACAGACAAATAAATTCCGTATGAGAAATGAAGTTTCCACTACAGCAGAATATTATAAGCTTCCGGGAAACGACCTGATTGTACACTGCGAAGTTTTAGAAGGTAAAACCCCACTTATAAATATAGAAATAAATTCCCCTGATGAAGAACAGGCCAATATTATGAAAAACAATTGGCGCTCATGCAGTCAGGATATCTATCAGTACATTATGAAAAGACTTCTCGGAGGCATGGAATAAAAAAGGACACTTATGTGTCCTTTTTTATTCCCCAAGATATGCTTTCTTTACACTGTCATCATCCATAAGTTTCTTTGCATCTCCGTCAAGAACTATATTTCCTGTTTCAAGAACATAGGCTCTGTCGGCAATACTAAGCGCTTTCTTTGCATTTTGCTCAACCAAGAGTACCGTAGTACCGCTCTCATGGATTTCTCTTATAATATCAAATATCTCATTTACATAAAGCGGTGACAGACCCATTGAAGGCTCATCCATCACAATGACTTTAGGATTACTCATAAGAGCTCTTCCCATTGCAAGCATCTGCTGCTCACCGCCTGAAAGTGTGCCTGCAACCTGAGTCTTTCTCTCAAAAAGTCTTGGGAATCTCTTATAAATTTTCTCAAGACTCTCTTCAATTCCGGCCTTATCATTTCTTATATATGCGCCGAGTTTCAGATTTTCAATTACCGTCAAATCTCCGAAAACTCTTCTTCCCTCAGGCACATGTGCCATTCCGAGCTTAACAATATCATGTGCTTTGGTCCTGGTTATATCCTTGCCGTCAAACTCGATACTCCCTTCTTTTGCACTGAGAAGTCCTGTAACCGTATGCAAAATAGAAGTTTTACCCGCACCGTTTGCACCTATAAGAGCAACTATTTCACCTTGATTGACGCAAAAACTTGCACCCTTTACAGCCTTGATCATTCCATAGTTCACGACAAGATCTTTTACTTTTAATATTTCCATCGTTCCTCCTACTCTCCCAAATATGCTGTAATTACATCAGGATTATTAAGCACTTCACTCGGTGTTCCGCTTGCAAGCTCGGTACCGAAATTAAGTACAGTAAGTTTTTCACAAATTCCAGCCACCAGCTTCATATCATGCTCAATCAAGAGAATTGTAAGATTATACATATCCCTTATTTTTCTGATAGTTTCCATCAGTTCTTCCGTCTCATTAGGATTCATACCTGCCGCCGGCTCATCAAGCAAAAGCAAAGAAGGACTTGTAGCAAGAGCTCTTGCTATCTCAAGCTTTCTCTGCTCGCCGTAAGGAAGATTTCCGGATAATACATCCTTTTTAGAGCCGAGTGAAAATACATCCAGTATCTCCAAAGCAAGATTATCCATTTCCTTTTCCTTTTTGGAAAATCCGAACATATGAGTCATGGATGTAAGCAGAGGATATTTTACCTTTTCATGCAATGCCACTTTTACATTATCAAGAACCGACATATTTGAAAAAAGTCTAATATTCTGAAAGGTTCTTGCAATACCCATATTATTGATCTGTGTAGGTGTTTTTCCGTTTATAAGATTTCCGTCAAGTCGTATTGTACCTCCGGTCGGCTTATATACTCCTGTCAAGAGGTTAAAAACTGTAGTCTTTCCCGCACCGTTCGGTCCGATAAGACCGTATAACATTCCTTTTTCAATATTAAGATTAAAATTGTCTACCGCCTTTAATCCTCCGAATTGAATTCCAAGATTCTTACACTCCAGCATTAATCCTCCTTTCCAAGTTTCCTAAAGGTTTTATTTAGTGATAAATTCGCCTTAAACTTGCTGTTATTAAATATCATCATCAAAATCAATACTATAGCATAGAGCAACATTCTCAAATTGTCCGCACCTCTTAAGAACTCAGGTAATACTGTAAGTATTATTGCGGATATTATTGAACCCGGAATATTTCCCATACCTCCAAGAACCACAAATACAAGTATCTCAATTGATTTATTATAATCAAAAATATTAGGTTTTATAATGCCCACATTATGAGCATAAAGTGAACCTGCAAGTCCTGCAAAACCTGCAGCTATAACAAAAGCACTTACCTTATACTTACTTATCTTTATTCCTATAGACTCCGCCGCGATATCATTGTCACGAATTGACTTTATCGCTCTTCCGTCTCTTGAATTTATAAGATTTGAAATCAGCACTATACATATTACCATGATGATAAATACGACTGTAAAATTATTGTAATCGGAATATAAAGGAATCTTACTAAGTCCCTTTGATCCTCCCGTAAAATTAAGATAATTTATAACAGACTTTATTATCTCTCCGAATGCAAGTGTTACTATAGCCAAATAGTCACCTCTAAGTCTAAGTACAGGTACGCCTATCAAAAATCCGAAAACAGCCGCCAATATACAACCGCAAACCACGGCTATAAAAAAGGACAGCGCCGGAGGTAAAAAGCTTGTATTGATGGAAATCAAAGCACTTGTATATGCTCCTATTGACATAAATCCTGCATGGCCCAATGAAAGCTCACCTAAAAATCCTGTTACAAGATTCAGTGAAACAGCCAACATTATGTTCACACATATAGGAACTATCAAGGATTTATATTGTCTGCTGAGTATTCCCGAGTTTATCAAAGCAAATACCAATACATAGGCCAGTAACATTATAGCTATATTAAATATAGTTTTTTTATTTAATATCTTCATACCACACCTATACCTTTACAATCTTCTTCTTGCCCAAAAGTCCTGAAGGTCTGAACAATAAAACGACAATCAAAACTCCGAAAACAATAGCATCTGCAAGCTCTGTTGAAATATATGCCTTGGACACACTTTCAATAAGTCCCAGAAGTATTCCACCAAGCATAGCTCCCGGTATACTTCCGATTCCTCCAAGAACTGCAGCCACAAACGCCTTGATACCCGGCAACGCTCCAAGTGTAGGCTTCATAGACTGGTACTGACTTATATACAAAATACCCGCTACAGCCGCAAGTGCCGAACCTATTGCGAAAGTCATCGATATAGTACTGTTTACATTAATACCCATAAGTTCCGCCGCTCCCTTATCCTCCGAAACGGCTCTCATTGCAGAACCCAGCTTAGTCTTGTTTATAAACAATGTAAGTAAAATCATTGCAACAGCGGTCACTACCAATGTAACCAAAGTAATACTTGAAATTATAACCGGTCCTACCTTTATATTTTCGTTCGGAATTACAGACTGAAAAGGTATCGGTGTTGAACCGAACATCAATAAAGAACTGCTCTGTAAAAAGAAGCTCATACCTATTGCAGTGATAAGTACTGCCAAAGGCTGTGCTTTTCTAAGCGGCTTATACGCAATCTTTTCAATCAAAACGCCCAAAACGGAACATACAATAACAGTTAATAAAAGTGCTACCGGAACAGGTAAACCCAATACCGATATACTAAAATAAAGAGCATATGCTCCTACCATTATTATATCTCCATGAGCAAAATTTATCATTTTAGCTATACCGTATACCATTGTATAACCTATAGCTATCAATGCATAAATGCTTCCTGTCCTCAATCCGTTTATTAACTGTTCAATAAAGTTAATTAACATTTTTTTACCCCTCTTTACCTAAACTACGGAAAACTCCTACCTTACGTTAGAAGCTTTCCGAGGTCTATGTCAGAAAAAGAGGATGGGACAATAATCCCGTCCTCTTTAAAATTTCATAGATTAATCAAAAAGCTTATACTCTCCGTTTGTAATAGTAACAAACTTAGGCTCCTTGTTCGGCTCACCGTCGGCATTGAATGATACTTTACCTGTGATACCGTTTACCTCTATCTCGGTCATAGCCTTGATAAGGTCATTGCTCTCAATGCTTCCTGCCTTCTCCATAGCCGCCTTGATTACATAAACAGTATCATATCCGTCAGCCGCAAACTGGTCAGGTGTTGCCTTATATGCAGTCTCATACGCCTTTGTGAAATCTGCTGCAGAAGGATCTGAAGCCAAGAAAGGACTTAAGAATACCGCACCTTCAACAGCGCTTGGATCTGTAACCTGTCCTAAAACTCCGTCCCAACCGTCAGAACCTACAAATGCCGCATCGATACCCTGCTGCTTTGCCTGCTGTACAATATATGCTGCAGCTTCATAATATCCCGGTACAAATATAAGCTTAGCTCCTGAAGCCTTGATCTGTGTCAACTGAGTTGTAAAGTCTACATCATCATTTGTGAATGACTGCTCATTTACAAGTAAATCGGACTTTCCGGCTGTGTTAAGCTCCTCTTTGAAAGCCTCATATACTCCTGTTGAATACTCGTCGGAGTTGTTGTAAAGAACAGCAACACTCTCATATCCCTGATCTACAACGAAATCTGCAATCATCTTTCCCTGAAGGGGATCTGTAAAGCAAAGTCTGAAAACATTTGGATTCTCAGTGATTGCCTTAGCTGAGCCTGAAGGTGTAATCTGTAAAATATTATCCTTTGCTGTTAAATCTGTAAGTGCAAGTGATGAACCGCTTGTTACAGCACCCATAAATACATTGATTCCGCTGTCCATAAGATTGTTATATGCGTTAACAGCCTTATCTTCTTTAGCTTCATCATCCTGGAAGTTAAGTGCAAGCTTATATGTCTTGTCTCCAACCTTTACTCCGCCTGCCGCATTGATCTCGTCAATAGCTATAGTAGCACCGTTCTTTACCGAGTTACCGTAAGATGCAGCACTACCTGTAAGCGGTCCTGTAGTTCCTATTGTAAATACGTCACCGTCAACTTTTGCAGCAGCTTCAGTCTCAGCCTTAGATCCTGAATCTGCAGCTTTATCTGAACCTGCGTTTCCACAAGCTGTCAATGCCAATCCGAATGTCAATGCCATTGCTGACAATAATACTCTTTTCTTCATAATGCCTCCATAAATTAAATTTTATAAAACTCACCTCATTATATTTATTTCATATAATTCTGTCAATAAACACATTTGAAATGCATATATATTTTTTTCATGGCAGGTATAACAAATAGATATAACAAAGCCTTTATAACCGTTATTATTTACTAAATACGACTATAAAGGCTTCAATTAATTTATATTATTTTATATTTATTTTTCTGAGAGATACTCATGTATTCCTCTTGCTCCGGCTCTTCCGGCCTCCATAGCAAGAATAACCGTAGCGGCACCTGTTACGGCATCACCACCTGCGAAAACTCCCTTTCTTGAAGTTTGTCCTGTCTTTTCATCGGCTTCAATACATTTCCACTTATTGATATCAAGACCTTCTGTAGTTCTTGCGATAAGAGGATTAGGTGAAGTACCGAGTGACATGATAACCGTATCACAGTCGATAACGAACTCACTTCCCTTTACCTCTACAGGTCTTCTTCTACCGCTGGCATCAGGCTCTCCAAGTTCCATTCTGATAACTTTCATGCCCTTTACCCAACCCTTTTCATCTTCAAGGATCTCAACAGGGTTTGTCAAAATATCAAATATGATACCTTCCTGCTTTGCATGATGAACTTCTTCAGCTCTTGCAGGTAATTCGGCTTCACTTCTTCTATATATAACATGTACTTCGGCTCCAAGTCTTAGGGCGGTTCTTGCGGCATCCATAGCCACGTTTCCACCACCTACAATACATACCTTTTTACTCTTAATAATAGGTGTGTGATAGTCGTCTCTGAAGGCCTTCATAAGGTTATTTCTTGTAAGATACTCGTTAGCCGAGAATACTCCGTTTGCGTTCTCACCCGGAATACCCATAAACATAGGAAGACCTGCACCTGAACCGATAAATACGGCATCAAAACCCTCTTCTTCCAAAAGTTCATCTATTGTAACGGTTTTTCCGATGATGACGTCCGTCTCAATCTTTACTCCGAGGTCAATAACGTTTTGAATCTCAGGTAAAACAACTTCATCCTTAGGCAATCTAAACTCAGGAATTCCGTAAATCAAAACTCCGCCCGGCTCATGCAATGCTTCAAATATGGTAACTTCATATCCGAGTTTTGCAAGATCTCCTGCACAGCTGAGTCCTGCAGGACCTGAACCGATTACGGCAACCCTTTTACCGTTCTTATTCGGATTTGCCTTCGGCTTAATACCCATTTTTCTTGCAGTATCGGCTACATATCTCTCAAGCTTACCTATTGAAACAGCCTCACCTCTGTTTCCTCTGATACATACACCCTCACACTGTGTCTCCTGCGGACAAACTCTTCCACATACGGCAGGAAGTGAACTTGACTGTGCGATAACATCTGACGCACCTTCAATATCACCCTTTAATATTTCCTGTATAAAAGCAGGAATATTTATAGATACAGGACAACCCTGTATACATTTTGCATTCTTACAGTTGAAACATCTTGCAGCCTCAGCCATTGCCTCTTCCTCAGTATATCCGAGGCATACTTCTTCAAAGTTTTTAGCTCTTACTTCAGGCTCCTGCTCAGCAACAGCAACTTTCTTCCACATATCCTGTGCCATTATTTGTCACCTCCACATACGCCACATCCGCCATGATGTGTTTCGCCTTCTACAATCTTCAAAAGTTCTTTACCTTCTTCCGTCTTATAGATCTGTAATCTTTGAAGTGCTTCGTTGAAATTAATCTTATGTGCATCAAACTCAGGTCCGTCTACACATGCAAACTTAATTTCATCACCTACAGACAGTCTGCAGGCACCACACATACCGGTACCGTCTACCATGATTGTATTCATACTTGCGATAGTAGGTATACCGAGCTCTTTTGTAAGAAGTGATACAAATTTCATCATTATCATAGGACCGATAACTACACAGTGGTCATACTTCTTGCCTTCATTTTCAACAAGATCTTTTACCTTATCTGTTACAAGTCCCTTAAATCCGTAAGAACCGTCATCTGTACATACATATAAATTATCCGATACCGACTTAAGCTCGTCCTCAAGAATTACAAAGTCTTTGCTCTTTGCACCTTGAACAACATCAGCCTTAATGCCTCTTTCAAACAGCCATTTAACCTGTGGATATACAGGAGCTGTACCAAGTCCGCCGGCAACAAAAAGAATCTTCTTCTTTTTTAATTCCTCTATGTCTTCACCTATAAGATCACTTGCATTTCCAAGCGGTCCTACAAAGTCCATAAACTCATCACCTTCGTTGAGCTCATCTGCAATCAGTCTGGTTGAGCCGCCAATAACCTGAATAACTATAGTAACAGTTCCCGCTTCGCGGTCATAGTCACAGATTGTAAGCGGAATTCTCTCACCCTGCTTATCCTGCTTTACTATAACAAACTCTCCCGGAAGACATTTTGCTGCTACTCTCTTAGCCAAAACATCGAATAAATAAATGTTTTCAGCTAATTTTCTTTTCTTCACAATAGGAAACATATTGCTTATCCCTCCAAATAGATAAAATCTCAAACTTAATATTAACACAAAAAAATAAAAAAAACAAACTAAATAAAAGCAATATATAAGAACAGTTCGTTATTTTTTTCGCTAATTTAACCTTAAATGTTATTTTTTGCTACCTGTTCATTTCAGACTTATAGCCGTCAGTCATATTATGATCCGCAATTATATTGTCGATATCATTCAGATTTGAAGAAGGCACATCGCCCGGTATAGTGTTTTTTACGGCAGAATATGCATTGCCGTAAGCCAACGCTTTTTCACAGTCAAGTCTGTAATGCAAAAGACCGTACAATGTTCCTGCAATATATGCATCTCCACTTCCTATTCTGTCTACAACATCAATCGCCTTATAAGGTTTTTCCGTATAATACTTATCCTGATAAGCATTGTATATTACGGAACCGAAATCATGCACCTTCGGTGAATGAACCGTTCTTTGTGTAGATGCCACTATTGAGATAGGATACTCCTCGGTAAACGACTTCATAATTTCTCTTACATCTCCGGTCTTTCCGAAAGTAAGTCTGGCCGTATCCTCGGAGCAAAAGAATATATCCACAAAGGGCAATATTTTTTCTATAGTCTCTCTTGCCTCTTCACCCGACCAAAGATTGGCTCTGAAATTCACATCAAATGATATAATCGATCCGTTCTCTTTAAATTTCTTTATCATTTCTATTGCGGTTTCTCTTGATTTTTCACAAAGGGCCAATGTTATGCCGGTTGTATGAAAACATGTGGTAGACTTATACATATCTTCAGGAAACTCGTTTACGCTTATAGTTTCAAAGCAGGAATTTTTTCTGTCATATATTACATTAGGCTTTCTTGGATATGCTCCGTTTTCGTAGAAATATATCCCAACTCTGGCATCTTTGTTTGAATCATATATTATATAATCGTCACTGATTCCATAAGATCTGACAGTATTCTTTATATATTGACCCATTTCATGTGAAGGAAGCTTTGTTATAACACCGGTTTTTAAACCCAGAAGCGATGCACCTACAGCAACATTTAACTCCGCACCTCCTACCTGCCTGATAAGAGTATCTCCTCTTACCAATCTGTCATCTCTTACAGGTGAAAGTCTTAGAAGCGCCTGTCCCAAAGTCAATAAATCAAATTTCTTATCCATTTCTTTGCCTTTCAAAAAATTATCTAAACTCTTTTATACATTCTGAATGTATAAGGTATATCAAAATAAGTTTCTTCCTCTGTTTCAAGGACAAGATTCCATTCTTTATCCAGATCCAAATTCAAAAAATGTCTGTCCGCCGCATACTCATAGTCAATATATGTAACATGAGCAACATTGCAATAGGGCAAGAAATTCCTGTAAACACTTTCTCCCCCTATAACAAAAACATCTTCATCATTTATATTATTTTCTCTGAGGTACTCCAAACACGACTCCAAACTGTTTACTACTTTTGCACCTTTTATTTTTAAGTTTTTATCCTTTGATAAAACTATATTTTCTCTTCCCGCAAGCGGCTGAGAACCGGGAAGTGACAATAATGTATTATGTCCCATTATTATCACCTTTCCGATAGTCTCCTCCCTGAAAAGTTTCATATCTTTGGGAATCGAAACCAAGAGTTTCCCTTTATTTCCGATTCCCCATTTTTTATCTACCGAAACAATTATATTCATTCTATTCCTCAGCTATAATCAGTTCCTTTGCATAAGGCAATGTCTCTATCCATTCACAAAAACTTCTCCACTCATCAAGTTTATGATGCTTTCTTGATTTATAAATATTAATGAGTATCTCATAATTTAATGTGCAGGTTCTCATTTGATTGTAGCTTGAAGGTAAAAGCTGTATAAGGTCATACCAAAGTGCCTTATCCTTAGTTTCCACATATTCAAGTCTGATTTTTTCCATTTCATCTACAAGAGCTCTTAAAACTCTCAGACCGTTCTCAGTCAGATGATCATGTGAAAAATCATCCATCTCAAAAGGCTTTGAATGAATCTTGTGCATTGTGGATGTGGAATTTGCAACTGTGGCAACCTTATATGTATCGTACTCTTTCCACCAATACATAGGTGCGGTTATATCAACGGAAAGCATTACCTGTCTTAAATACTTTCTGTGATCGCTTGTTCCGGCATTTCTGAGCCTTTTTGCAAGCGATAAATCATTCTCTCCTAAAATATATTGACCGTTTTCATCATAATAACTGTCAGATCTCGCCCATGAATTCATCGGATTTCTTGCGCCTCTTATGGCATTTTCCAAATTCATAACATAAACTCTGTTAAAATCTATCATCCCATCTCCCTTTCCTTTTTAATTCCATATACATATTATAGCCTCTTTCAAGCATCATTCTTTCATTTGAAAATTTCAAAAGATGAAAAGATTCATGGTATTTATAATACCCCGAATCCACAAAATATTCTTCTCTTTGCGGTCTTGAAAAATAGCTGTCGGTCTTCATCAAAAACCAATGTACTCTCTTATCAATAATCTCCGTACTTGTGTTAAATGTATAATGGCTGGTTCCTATAAATTGTACTATTTTAGCCTTTGCTCCGGTTTCTTCGTAAACCTCCCTCAGTGCAGTCTTCTCAAATGTTTCACCCGGTTCCACAGTTCCTTTCGGTAAAACCCATCCCTCATATTTATTTTTATAATTTTTAAACAAGGTCAATATCTTTCCGTGATATATAACTACACCACCGCAGCTGGTTGCTTCTATCATTCCACACCTCCACTTTAGTGATAACTAAAAGAAGTATAAACTAATGCCGCTCTATAGTAAAGAACATATCACTCAATGCCTCTTTTTAGATGTCCTCTTGTAAAATCTGAAACATTTTCAACATCAATTCCCTTAATAAAATAATCGAAATATTTTCTTATAACAGCCTTTGTCTCTCTCTCACTCTCTGTGGTAAACCAGAGTCTTAAAGTCCCCGGTGCGATTTTTTTTATATCTTTTTCCATTCCTATAACTGAAAGCGGCTTTGAATTAAGTATTGTGTTATAACAAAAATCGCAATGTGTTTTTACCTGCATATCACTGTTTTTTCTATCCTTTAATACAAGTACTTCCTTCTTATGATCGCATCCCTTTGTTGTTTTCTTTAAACATTGCGCCGAAACCATCATAGGTATCTTACCGTAAGCCACCATTTCATTTCCCGGATTTCCAAGTTGCTTCATCTCATTCAGATTAAGCTCCAAAGGATATGTAAGTCTCTTTACATTAAACTTTTCATTATAAAAATCTATAGTTCTTTTATTGTAAGCATAAATATTATAATCAAGTATAATGCTTGCCGAAGCGTCTATATTATCATTTATATAAAATATCTCTTCCAGACTTCTGACTATAAAATTATCAAATTTAAAATCTCTTATAGTATTTAAATACTTGTCGAAAAACTTCTTTGCCTCATCTCTGAAAATATGCGGCATATATAAATTACAGGTGCTTGAATAAGACTTTAATGTATTTATTTTTCCGGTGATTCCTTCATATCCAAGCAGTTCACTCTCTAAACTTATCTCATCAAATACAATACCTTCCTCCCTTGCAAATTGAATTGCACCGTCTATCTGGTCCATACTCTCGCAAAGAATATTGAGTTTTACTCTCTCGGATTCTTTTTTCTCACCACTTATAATCGGATGTATAAATCCTTCGTATTCCTTTATATCCGAATCATCTCTTGTATACCTTGTTAAAATTTTCTCTTCAAGCTTATCCAAGGCCTCTCTTCTTATCTCGTTTAAAGCCTTTAAAGGGATAAACAGATTATCATCCAGCTCTATACTTAAATTCTCAAAGTAAAACCTGCTGTTACCCGTCTTTTTTAGTTGCTTGTCCACATCTTCAAAAGAAACAGCTTTGTTCTTTGCAGGCTGAGGTATATCACCGATACTTTCTACAGCTAAAAACTTGTCAGATTCTTTATCTCTGCCATAGACCTCTTTTAAATTATTTATACTTACATCAAATGTTATAGGAGTATTTTCTTTTAATCTGATTGAGCCTGAAACGGAGAGTTGCTTTTTACCTTCAACAAAAGTCTTATCAAGATAATCAAAGTACTCTGAGTTCACCTGCTTGTTAACAGGCTTTTCATGCAGAGCAATCATATCCTTACCGTTATGCTCCTTATAATAACCGTCGGTCTGTCCGCCTCTGTCAAAGAGGTCAAGCAAAAGCCTTCTGTCCGACTTCTCAACCTTATATCCGGCTCTTCCTTTTTCATTATACAGATCCAAATACTTTCTCCATATACTTACCACACCTGCAGTATATCTTGGTGCTTTCATTCTTCCTTCGATTTTCAAAGAATCTATTCCCGCCTCAATAAGATCCGGCAAAATATCCAAACTGCAAAGGTCCTTACAACTTAAAAGATTTCTTTCATCGGATTTATTAAGTTTTTTATCACCTTCATACACATCATAAGGCAGTCTGCAGGTTTGAGCACATCTTCCTCGGTTTCCGCTTCTTCCGCCTATCATTGAACTCATAAGGCATTGCCCCGAATACGAGTAGCAAAGCGCTCCATGTACAAAGCACTCTATTTCAATATCGCTCTTTTTATCTATGTCTCTTATCTCTTCCAAAGATATCTCTCTGGCAGGAACTATTCTGCTTGCCCCCTGATTTTTTAAGAATATGGCTCCGTAGCTTCCCGTTATAGTCATCTGAGTACTGGCATGTACCGAAAGTTTCGGAAAATGCTTCCTTATAAATTCAAACACACCGAGATCCTGTACTATAACCGCATCAACACCTGCATTATAGTAAGTCTTTATATAATCAAAAAGCTCTCCAATCTCACTTTCCTTTAAAAGAGTGTTTACAGTCATATAGACATTTACTCCGAAAGTATGAGCGTATTCAATACCCTTTATTAAAATATCCTCTTCCGGATTATCGGCATATGCTCTGGCTGAAAACTTTTTTCCTCCTATATATACCGCATCCGCTCCTGCATTGACCGCCGCCACAAGACTCTCATACGAGCCGGCAGGAGCCAAAAGCTCTACATTATTCATTCTTAACCTTTCATTTCAATACCGAGATGGATATATGCATTCTCCGTAGCAACTCTTCCTCCCGGCGTTCTGTTTATAAGCCCGTTCATCAAAAGATATGGCTCATATACATCTTCCAAAGTACCTGCATCCTCACCCAATGCCGCACTCAAAGTATTAAGTCCCACCGGACCTCCTCCAAACTTTTCTATAATAGTGAGTAAAATCATTCTGTCATTGTTGTCAAGCCCAAGCTTGTCAACATCAAGTATATCCAGTGCATAATCCGCAACCTTTTTATCTATCACACCGTTATACTTTACCTGTGCAAAATCTCTGACACGCTTTAAAAGCCTGTTTGCAAGTCTTGGAGTGCCTCTACTTCTTCTTGCAATTTCCACAGCTCCGCTCTCATCTATTTCCACTCCCAAAACCATGGATGAGCGCATTACAATCTCTTTTAATTCATCTGTAGTATAAAATTCAAGCTTTTGCACCACACCGAATCTGTCTCTGAGCGGTGCTGTAAGCAGTCCCGCTCTTGTAGTTGCACCTACCAAAGTAAACTTCGGCAAATCAAGTCTTATACTTCTTGCACCGGCTTCCTTACCTATTACAATATCTATTGCAAAATCTTCCATTGCAGGATAAAGCACCTCTTCCACCTGACGATTCAGCCTGTGTATCTCGTCCACAAAGAGTACATCACCCTCATTTAAATTATTTAAAATAGCGGCCATATCTCCCGGCTTTTCAATTGCAGGTCCTGAGGTAACCTTTAAGTTTGTACCCATCTCATTTGCAATGATATTACAAAGTGTAGTCTTTCCAAGTCCCGGAGGGCCGTAGAAAAGCACATGGTCAAGACTTTCTTTTCTAAGCTTTGCAGCATCTATATAAATTTTAAGGTTTTTTCTTATTTTATCCTGACCTATATATTCATTTAAAAATTGAGGTCTCAGACTTTTTTCTATCTGCTTATCTTCTTTTGTTATTTCAGTTGAAATTATTCTTCTTTCCATTTATATGCCCACTATATCTTATTCTTAGAATATCGCCATCTTTTTTAACGCAATTTTCAGTATATCCTCTGTAGTATCGGATTCATTTATATCAATGCTTCTTAACACCTTATAAGCTTCACTGCTTGAATATCCCAAAGAAACCAAAGCTTCCACAACTTCACTTTGCACTCCGCCGTTTACAGGCTTTTCATTCTCTATGGATGTGATACTTTCAAGATCAACCTTCTCTTTTAAATCAAGGATTATTCTCTTTGCAATCTTAGGTCCTATACCTTGAGCCGTACTTATCGCCTTGTGATCATCGGAAACTATAGCCATCTTCAAGTCAAATGTACTTAAAGTCGACATTATACTGAGCGCAGCCTTCGGACCTACACCGCTTATTCCTATAAGTTTTTTAAACATACTAAGGTCCGCTCTGTCTAAAAATCCGTATAATGTATGTGCATCCTCTGAAATCTTCAAATATGTATGTATAACAATATCTTTTCCCTTTGATATATTTTCCAGATCTCTACCGCAAACAAATACTTCATAGCCCAAACCGGCACATTCCACTATTATATTGTCAATATTTTTCTCTACAACAATTCCTTTTATATATGCAATCATATCTCTTCCCAATATTTTAATCTCAAGACTATAATATCATATAGCAAGATTACAAATCAAACAAAATCGAACACACTTTCGCAAATTATTGATTAAAACATGCGAGGATATTATAATACAGGTATGAAAGAAATAACAAAGATTTTTAAAAACAATATAAAATATGATTTATCAAAAATAGGAAATCCGGAAAAAGTACTTTTTTTTGATATAGAAACCACAGGACTGAGTCCGAAAAATTCAAAACTTTATCTTATCGGCTGTATAAGTGTTGAAAAAGATAATTTAAACTTTAAGCAATGGTTTTCCGAAAATATGTCCGATGAAACGACTATGTTACAGTCATTTTATGAGTATGCCGCTAAATTCGATACTTTGATTCATTTTAACGGAGACGGCTTTGACCTTCCTTATATAAGAGAATGTGCCAAGCAATACTATCTTTTCAATCCGCTTGATGAGTATGTAAGCATCGATATTTACAAGAAGATAAGACATTTAAAGAAACCTCTCGGGCTTGAAAGAATGAATCAGAAATCATTGGAGGAATTTCTGGGGCTGCATCGAGAGGATATCTATACCGGAGGCGAACTTATAGAATTTTACTACAGATATACACAAAATAAAGATTCGGACATTTTACATGCCCTGCTATTGCATAACGAAGAAGATCTCTTGGGTATGTTAAAGGTTGTAGAAATGCTCTCTTACCCGGATTTTTTTAACTCAAACTTTACTGTCACATCAGGACATGTAAATAATGATACACTGTTTTTAAACTACATCTGCAATGAAACCCTACCGCATGATTTGAAACTCACCGACGATGTGTTATTATATATTTCAGGTAATAAAGCGGAAATAAGCATACCTATATTAAAAGATGAGTTAAAATTTTTCTTTGAAAATTACAAGGACTACTATTATCTGACAATTGAAGATTATGCCATACATAAAAGTATAGGAGAATTTGTAGACAAAGCGGTAAAGAAAAAAGCCACCAGACAAACCGCCTATATCAGACAGTCCGCTGATTATATATACTGCTTTAATATGTCGGATATTGATGAAACATTTAAAAAAGATTACAAATCAAAAGAAAAATATATAAATTTAGCGAAACTCGATTTTGATGACAAAGAGTTTTTCGGTAAATACTTGGTCGAAATATTCAAACATTTTAAACTATTAAAATAATAATTAGATTATTCAGAAAATAGATACAAAAAATACTAAAATAGGTTGTAAATTTATAAAGTCCTTATAAATTCTGATTATAAGGACTTTATGTATTAACTCAATATATATTTTCAATTTTTTATATAATTTATAATATAAAATCAATATACATACGGATGTTTTAAAAGCCATCTCATATATGCCAAAGCCCTCTTTTCACCCTCGTTCTTATTCATAAGCAGGATTTTTTCAAGCAAGGCTCTTGTATCCTTATGTAAATCAATATAATCTTTTCTCTTGCTGTAATAATCCCATGGAACATCTGTTGTATAGCTGTCTCCGGAATAGACCTTTGAAGCCGCAATTCTGTCACAACACATCTCAAGCACGTATTTTAAAGGCATTTTCATACCCATAAGCCCGTCTTTTTCGTCAGGACCATAGTCAATCCAGTACTCAAAATGATGTTTATTTCTTCCCTTATGATGTAGCCATGAGCTTGAATATCCCTTTTCAAGCTTCTCTATGGCATTCGGACTCCTGTCTCCTTGATAGTATTTTATACCTATTAGGAACTCTTCAGGCGAATATTTGCTTAAATCGTGTAGGAATCCCTGCTTAATTAGACCAATTTTAAAACAAAGGTCCATTACAGTAAGCTTATGTTTATTTATTGTCTTTAAATGATTAAATACACTGTTATTATGCATAATTATCTATCTCCTCTAATTAAATATTTGACAATATACACATTACGTGATACTATATGATTACAGATAAAAATTACCACTTGAATGCTTGATGATAGAAAGTTTTACTTTCATCTAAACAAAGAACGACTT
This sequence comes from Lachnoanaerobaculum sanguinis, assembly GCF_033242365.1. Lineage (NCBI taxonomy): Bacteria > Bacillati > Bacillota > Clostridia > Lachnospirales > Lachnospiraceae > Lachnoanaerobaculum > Lachnoanaerobaculum sanguinis. The sequence goes on along the minus strand of NZ_BTHK01000002.1, from coordinate 141,215 downwards.
TCAATTATCCCCCCAAAAAGGATTTTTGAGCCTGTAATCTTTCAAGCTATTTAACTTTTTTCTGTAGTTACACTTTTTTATTTGGAGGCATTATTTATGAACAGAGGTACAGTTAAGTGGTTTAATAACCAAAAAGGTTACGGTTTCATCTCAGATGAAGGCGGAAGTGATGTATTCGTACATTTTTCTGATTTAAACATGGAAGGATTTAAGACTCTTGATGAGGGAATCTCAGTTGAATATGATTTAACCGAGGGTGCTAAGGGACCACAGGCCGTAAACGTTACAGTAGTCAGATAATCATAGATATGTTTAAAGAGCTCTTTTAAGAGCTCTTTTTTTATATCATCTTCTCATCAAGATGCTGTAAACTACTTTGTTGTAGCTTTTTTCAGCATTTCCTCAAGCTCGTTCACATTAAAATCATATGCCTTATTGCAAAAATGACATTTCACTTCTATAGACTTACCATCATCTATCATTTCCTGCAACTCTTTTTTTCCGACACTTATAAGAGCCTTTTCTATCCTCTCCTTATCACAATTGCATTTAAAGCAAAGATCAAGGCTCTCGTTAAATTCAAGATCCATATCCCCCAAAATACTTTTAAGTATATCATTTGGAGACATGCCCTCACTCAGCATTGTGGTCACCGGTTTCAGATTATTGATTTTAGTTTCAAGCTTATCTATTATCTCATCAGGACAATGTGGCATAAGCTGTATAATAAATCCTCCTGCCGCATTTATTGTATTATCTTTATTTAACAATACTCCAAGTCCGACACTTGAAGGTGTCTGCTCACTTGTCGCATAGTAATATGTCAAATCTTCAGCTATTTCTCCGGATAAAAGCGCCACCTGACCTACATAAGGCTCCTTCATTCCGGTATCCATTATAACACTCATAAGTCCGACACCGATTGCCTCTGCAACATCAAGTTTGCCTTTTGCATTAGGAGGAATAATAACCGTAGGATTAAAAGGATATCCCTTTACTTCACCTTTATTGTTTGCTGTTGCAATCACTCCTCCGAGAGGGCCGTCGCCCTCAATTTTTAATGTAAGGAGATCTTTTTCTCCTTTCATCATACTTCCCATCATTGCCGCCGCGGTAAGCATTCTTCCCAATGCCGCAGTCGCCACAGGTGAAGTATTGTGATCGTTTTTGGCTTCCTCAACCAAATCTTTTGTATTTGCAGCAAAAGCTCTTATATATCCGTTTGCCGCAGTGGCTTTCACCATATAATCTTTCATTTACTTTCCCTTCTCTCTGGCTACAAAAAGTATTCTCTCAGTATTTTCGCTTACATCCCCATAGGTATCCGCATCCATATATCTTTCAAGCACCATATTACTTGAATCTATTGCAGATAATATTTCATCGAAAGTATAAGCTTTTTGTACATGTCTTTCTTCAAACTTTTTGTAATTATCACCTTCAAGCTTTATAAATAGATTCAAATCATATTCATTGATTCTTTTATCAATGTCGTATGTATTTTCCCATATAAAACTTGCCTGCTCTCTTACCTCAGCAAAAGTATTGTCTCCAAGTATATTTTGATATTTATATTCAGTATTCATATCAAAAATAAAAAGCCCGTCAGGATCTAAATAATTGTTCACCCAGGCAAATACTTCTTTAAGCTCAGATAATTCTCTTATATAATTCAAACTGTCACAACGAGATATTATTGCCCTTACAGTACCGTACAGCTCAAATTCTCTCATATCCTGACAAAGATATAATATATCATGGCCCGAAGCATATTTTTTCTCCATTGCCACATCAAGCATATCATACGAGTTGTCTATGCCTATCATATCATATCCTAAGTTTGCAAGCCTTTCGGTAATTGCTCCGGTACCGCATCCCAGATCACATATCAACCCGTCTTTTATATTCTCTTTATATAATATATCCTTTATCTGCTCCACCCACTTGTCATATGGAACATTGTCCATGAACAAATCATATACTTTTGCAAAATTTGTATATTGCTCCATTATTTTTCCTTAAAATTTTAGGTGACGTCAAACCGCCACCTAAAACAATACCTTTATTTAATTCTTACCGCAGCAGAATTTATACTTCTTTCCGCTTCCGCATGGACATGGATCGTTTCTGCCGACTTTCTTTTCTTTAACTACAGTACCGCTCTTTTTCTGAGCCTTGTAGAGTTCTTTTCTTTTTTCTTCATCCAAAAGGCTGTCCCACTCAGGTAAGTTATAAAGCCAGTCCGCCTTAGCCTCCACCATGTTATAATAGAGCTTCTCAAGGTCGATATCAAGAGCAATCTCTGTATCTTCCTTCATTTCTTCAATAGAATTAGGCTTATTAAGTGAATCATTTATACCGTCTAAAAAACCTGTAATTGTCTGTATATCTGTATCAAATTTTGTTGCCAATTCCGCTACGGTGCATCTGATAACATCTTTAGGGTTCTTTAAGATCTTCTCATAGATACCCTTTTCAACTATAAAGTAGTTTTTCCAAATCTCTTCTTTTTGCCTGTCATCTGTTGCATCGCCGTAAGCTTTATTTCTCCAATTTTCCAATAAGGTCATCGTAACTTCCCCTTTTTTCTTAAACTTGATTAAGTATTATATACTAAAACCTCTTTAAAAGCAAGATAGCAGGATTATAGAATATTCTGATTAATGCAAATCATTGTATAAATTGTATATTAAGTAAGGTCGTACTAACTTGTATTTTATTCAATACATGCAAATTTACTCTTGTTATTTTACATTAAATAGATTAGAATATCATCAAGTAAGAGAAACATATAAATTTTAGGAGGAAATTTCAATGGCATATACAATTACAGATAAGTGCGTTAGTTGCGGAACTTGCGAAGGTGAGTGTCCTGTAAGTGCAATTTCACAGGGAGATACTCAGTTCAACATCGACGCTGATGCTTGCATCGATTGCGGTACATGTGCTTCAGTTTGCCCTACAGATGCTATTATAGCTTAATTATTGCTTGCTCAAAGCGATAATACTTATCATACGACCTGCTTATGCAGGTCTTTTTTATTGCTCAAAAAATATTTAATTATATAAAAAAGCGAGACAGTTGCCTATCTCGCCATGTTTACAAACTTTGTTATATCAGGTTTCCAAACCAGATTTATTGTTCCTATTGCACCGTTTCTTTGTTTTGCAATAATAACCTCGGCTTCATTCGGATGTTCCGTGTCCTTATTATAATAATCATCTCTGTACAAAAACATTACAACATCGGCATCCTGCTCTATCGCTCCGGACTCTCTCAAATCCGAAAGCATAGGTCTGTGATCCGGCCTTGTCTCACAGGCTCTTGAAAGCTGCGAAAGTGCGATAACAGGTGCTCTCATCTCTCTTGCCAAAGCTTTTAAGCTTCTTGAAATATCGGAGATTTCCTGCTGTCTGCTTATATTTGCCTTTCCGCTTCCGGTCATCAGCTGTAAATAGTCTATTATAATAATATCAAGCCCTTTTTCAAGTTTCATCTTCCTGCACTTTGACCTTAATTCATTTATAGAAATACCCGGAGTATCATCAATTGCCAATGTGGAAGATCCGACACTTACAGCACCCTCTATCAAACTGTTCCAATCATTATCATTAAGATTTCCTGTACGCAGTTTTTGCGAATCCACATTACTCTCCATACTCAAAAGTCTGTTGACAAGCTGCTCGGCACTCATCTCCAAAGAAAAAACCATACATGAAATTTTCTTCTTCATAGTAATATTTTGAACTATATTAAGGACAAATGCGGTCTTACCCATGGAAGGTCTCGCAGCCACCAAAACAAGATCGGAAGGCTGAAGTCCGCTGGTCTTAAAATCCAAATCCACAAATCCTGTAGGAATACCTGTAACGGTATCACTGTTTTTTGATGCGGCTTCTATTTTATCCAAAACATTTAATACCACATCATTTATAGGTACAATATCCTTTGTTTCCTTGGTCTGAAGCAGTTTAAATATCTCATTTTCCGTCTTTGCAAAAAGTTCATCGACTCCCTTTTCGCCCACATAGCAATCGTTTACTATTTCCTCCGATATTTTAATAAGCCTTCTGACATTGGACTTATCCTTAACTATTTTAGCGTAATTTTTTATATTTGCAGATGTCGGAACCGAGTCCATTATCCCTCTGAAAAAATCAAGACTTGTTATATCCGGAGGTACCTGCTTTTCAACAAGTTTATTTTGAATAAGCACCAAATCTATAGGTTTGCCTTCATTAAAGAGTTCAACCATACATTCAAATACAGTGCCGTATGCCTTACTGTAGAAATCATTTTTATCCAGAACTTCTATGGCACTTGCAACAGCCTCTTTGTCAAGCAGCATAGATCCCAAAACCGCTTTTTCGGCATCTATACTGTTTGGCATCACTCTCTTAACCAGAGCTTCTTCCATTACTCTTCTCCAACTTTTACCTTCAGTGCGGCTGTAACATCCTTATGTAACTTAACCTTTACTTCATGGTTTCCGAAAGTCTTTATAGGCTCTGCAATTACAAGTTTTTTCTTATCTATTTCAAGTCCGAGCTGACTCTTTATGGCTTCTTCTATTTCCTTTGATGATACGGAACCGAAAGTTCTTCCGTCTTTTCCACCCTTTATTGTCAATGATACGCTTGCTTCATTAAGCTTTGCAGCCAACTCCTTTGCAGCCTCAAGCTTTTCCTTTGCAATTTTTTCTTCATTTGCCTTTTGAAGCTTTAAAGTGTTTAAATTTTCCTGATTCGCCTCTACACCCTTCTTTTTAGGTATAATAAAGTTTCTTGCATAACCTTCACTTACTTCAACAATATCACCCTTTTTTCCCAATGATTTTACATCTTCCAATAAAACAACTTTCATTATATTTCTCCTTTTTCAATCATTTCTTTCAGCACTTCTTTCACACGTTTTTTCGCATCTTCTATTGTGCCCTCTTTTATCTGTGCTCCGGCAACGGATCTGTGTCCGCCTCCACCAAGTTTTTCCATAATTGTCTGAACATTTACTTCATCCATGGATCTTGCACTGATATATATTATATTATTATATAATGTCAAAACAAAACTTGCCTTTATGCCCTTTATATTTAAAAGGTCATTTGCAGCCTGTGCACATACCAAAGTAGGTGATGCCGTATTCTCGGAATCACATTCACTTATGGCATAGCACTCCTTAAAGATCTCGGCATTGTGAATTGCCTCGGCCTTTGCAAGGTAATCAATAGCGTCTTCTCTAAACATCTTTCTGACTCTGGTAACATCTGCACCGCATCGCTTTAGAAATGCCGCAGCCTCAAATGTTCTGACACCTGTTTGCACATTAAAGTTTTGTGTATCTATTACTATTCCCGCATACATAGCGTCCGCTTCCAGGGTTTTCAACTTAATATCGTCAGATATATACTGTACAATCTCAGATACCATTTCACAGGCCGATGATGCAAAAGTCTCCACATAAGATAATGTTGCATTTGTAATTATCTCCGAGCTCTGCCTGTGGTGGTCAAATACCACAATATTTTTAGCCTTCTTTAAAAGAGAAGGTCCCTCTGTAATACTCGGTCTGTTTACATCCACAACAACCACTAAAGACTCGTTTGTAATACTGTTTACAGCCTTTTCCTCGGAAATAAACAAATCATCCGGATACTCCGCAGTCTTAAACTTCTCTATCATAGGCCTTGCCGAAGGATTTACATCCCCCATCAGGATATGAGCTTTTTTGTTAAGACTGGTAGCAATCCTCCAGATTCCTATCGCAGCACCGAAGGCATCCATATCAAGAATTTTATGCCCCATTATAATCACTTTATCTTTATTCTCAAGCAATTCTCTGAATGCATGAGCCTTTACTCTGGCCTTCACTCTGGTTTGCTTTTCAACAGTTTGTGCTTTTCCGCCGAAGTATTTTATCTCTTTTTCAGTCTTTACAACAGCCTGGTCTCCTCCTCTTCCAAGTGCCATATCCATAGCCATTCTGGCCAGTTCATAGTTTCTTGAAAGATTCTCACTTCCATAGCCGATACCGATACTTAAGGTGATGCTCATTTCATTACCTATATTTACAGTCTTTACATCCTCCAAAATATCAAATCTTACCTCTATAGCCGAGTTCAAATTCTCTCTCTTTATAACAAAGAAAAATTTATCTTTCTCAAGCTTCTTTACAATACCGTTGAAACTGTTTATATATTGATTTATCTTTCTGTCAATCAACGCTTCAAGAAGCGACTTTCTTACCTCTTCAACACTTTCCATGGCCTCATCATAATTATCCATATAGATAAGTCCTACCACGGGCATGGAATCATCCTTCTTATTTTGTAATTCCACCAGGTCGGTTTCATCAAAAAGGCAAATCGTATATACAAAAGACTCCTCAATATATAATCTGGTTATCCTTATACGATATTTTCTACCCTGATATTCGCCGTGAAAATCCGTTTTATCGGTAATTTCCTCAATATCATTTTCAGTTATATTTTCAAACATCGCATGAATATCTTTTTTAGACTGCCTGTCTTTTTGTACAAGCGAATTGAAGGCTCTGTTTCTCCAGGCTATAATTCCCTTTTTATCCATCAAGGCATATGGTATATCCAAATCCTGAGAAAAAATATTCTGCGTATTTTCGCTTGCCATGGCATACTCTACCATGTAATTTGACAGATTTCTTGAAATCATAATATTCCATACGACAATGTATATTATTCCGAAAAGCGCCAGTAAAAAAATTATTGCACCACAGCCTTTCCCCGGTGCAACAAACAATATTCCAAGCAAAAACACCAAGACTATAAGTGAATACAGCAAGTTTTTCCTTAAGATTGCCTTTGTATTTTTTTTGTTTTTCATTAGCATCTCCATTATTTTAAAAATGGTATTCCTCCACATATATAATATGCGGCAAAATGTCATCGCTTTTATTATAAAAGTTTTAATTGATTATATCAAGAAAAGTATAATCTATCAAGCTTAGCGATTTTCTATAAAACTTAAATAAGGGCTGTTTTCACAGCCCTTAAAAACTTTTCATAATATAAATTTCACACTCATCAAATTATACATTCACATCTGCTGCGTCTTCAAGCAACATTGCTTCATACTTACCTATGACCGTATCCGAAATAAGCTCTCTGGTTTGAGAGTTTATAGGATGAGCAATATCTCTATACTCACCGTCAGCCGCCATTCTGCTTGGCATAGCTATAAACAATCCCTTTTCACCTTCGATAACCTTAATATCGTGAATAACAAATTCATTATCTAAAGTAATCGATACAACGGCCTTCATCTTACCTTCTTTATCAATTCTTCTAACTCTGACATCAGTAATCTGCATTATTTGAATCCCCCCTTAATCTCCTTAAAGAGTATATCTTTCGTTTTTTTCTATTACTATTCTGACCTGCTCTGCTGTCCCAATATAAGTCGAATTTGCACGTATTGTATCACGGCTTTCCACAATACAGTTTTCAATGACTGTGTTATCGCCAATATATACATCATTCAAAATAACAGAATTCCTAATTATACAACCGTTACCTATGTACGATTTATTAAAAAGAACTGAGTTTTCAACTGTACCGTTTATGATACAGCCACTTGCAATAAGTGAATTTGACACCTTAGCCCCCGGATTATACTTTGCCGGTGGCAAATCGTCAACCTTAGAATACACACCCGGATATTCTACAAAGAAATGATCTCTCACCTCTTTTTTCAAGAAATCCATATTTGTCTTATAATAAGATTCTACCGAAGCTATATTGCTCCAATAAGAATTAATCTTATATGCATATATTCTCTTCAAATTTTTGTATCTGATCAAAATATCTTTTACGAAGTCATATCTGTCCTCCGCGATACTTCTTTCAATCAGTTCAATAAGTTGTCTCCTTCTGATAATATATATCCCGCAGGATATATTTACAGAATCAGTAACTATCGGTTTTTCTTCAAAATTGACTATTCTACCATCATCATTTATTGAAACCATACCGAATCTAGTCAAATCTTCTGTATCATTTGCTTTCTTGCATACTACAGTAATATCTGCTTTCTTTTCAATATGATACTCCAATACTTTATTATAGTCAAGTTTATAAATACCATCACCTGCACTAATAATAACATACGGCTCATGAGATCTCTTTAAAAACACCAAATTTTGATACAATGCATCAGCAGTACCTCTATACCAATCTGAACTCTCAGCGGTAATAGTCGGTGTGAAAACAAACAAACCACCTTGTTTTCTTCCAAAATCCCACCATTTTGATGAACTCAAATGTTCATTCAACGATCTTGAGTTGTACTGTGTAAATACAGCTACTTTTTGTACATGTGAATTTGACATATTGCTGAGTGCAAAATCTATACTTCTGTAACTTCCGGCGATAGGCATTGCTGCAATAGCCCTCTTGTTGGAAAGTTCTTTCATCCTTTTTGAGTTTCCGCCCGCCAACACTATTCCTATTGCTCTCATATCTTACCACCTACCTTTACAATGAAGTCACCGCTTAAAAGTTTACCATCCACATAGTCATCTATGGTTGTCTTTCCCAAAATAGCTGTATTCTTACCAATAACAACACCGTCAGGGATAGTTGTTCTCTCCCCGATTACTGCAAGATCGCAATTGTAAACTTTCTTATCATATCTGCTCTCACAGAATTCAAAAGCTCCAATCTCGCAATTTTTTCCGACTTCGGAATTTTCAGCGATAATAGCTTTGGTAACCTTCGAGTTAGCGCCTATCTTACTGCCCTTCATAATTATGGAGTCGGTAACCACCGCACCCTCTTCAATAACAACTCCCGCACCTATTACCGAATTGTTCACTTCTCCGTAAACTTCCACACCTTCACCGATAATACTCTTGTTTATGCTGGAAGCCGCCGAAATATATTGTGGAGTAATAATATCGCCCTTGGTATAAATCTTCCAGTATTCTTCATACAGGTTGAATTCAGGTATTATATCAACAAGCTCCATGTTTGCTTCCCAATATGTTTCCAAAGTACCTACGTCTTTCCAATATCCGTTAAATTCATAACTGAAAATTCTACCGCCTTTGTTAAACACATGTGGAATAATATGTTTACCAAAATCACATCCCGGTTCATTTGACAATTCGATCAAAGAATCTCTAAGCGCTTTCCATGAGAAAATATAAATTCCCATAGATGCAAGGTTTGACCTTGGAACTTTAGGTTTTTCTTCAAACTCCGTTACCCTGCTGTTTTCGTCGGTTATAAGTATTCCAAATCTTGATGCCTCTTCCATCGAAACAGGCATAGCCGCAATAGTTATATCGGCATTGTTTGCCTTGTGGTAATCGAGCATTACCTCATAGTCCATCTTGTATATGTGATCACCTGAAAGTATCAAAACATAATCAGGATTGTAACTCTCCATATACTCAAGATTTTGGTAAATTGCATTGGCAGTACCTGAATACCAGTCACTACCTGCAGCATTTTCATACGGCGGCAATACAGTGACTCCTCCCATATTCCTATCCAAATCCCACGGAATTCCGATTCCGATATGGGTATTCAGCCTAAGAGGCTGGTACTGAGTCAAGACTCCAACCGTATCAACACCTGAATTGATGCAGTTGCTCAACGGAAAATCTATAATTCTGTACTTACCGCCAAATGAAACTGCTGGTTTTGCCACATTATGTGTCAGCACCCCAAGGCGACTGCCTTGTCCTCCTGCCAACAGCATAGCTATCATTTCCTTTTTAATCATGTACACACCTCGTTGCTAATGCTATTTCCTTATGTTTACACTTGAATTATAGCACAAATATACTCGATTGTGAATAAAAGATTTTATTTTAACGTATTTTTTTCTATGTTTTGATGAAATTTAATATTCGCTTCCAATAATTATGATACAATTAACAGCATTTACCATGTTACATTAAAAATTGCACAAAGTATTTTATATGTTTTTAGTTATTTTCACTAAGGTTTCAAATGTTGCATAAAACGCAAAATATTATCAGTTCTTAAGTTGTCCAAACAATTGAATGTATGTTATAATTAGATGTTACTAAATTTATGCCTAAACGGTATTGAGGAGGAAATCTAATGAAGCTGACAACAGTAAGAGAAATATACAAAAACACTTCAAAGTATATTGATACTGAAATCACAATAGGAGGATGGGTAAGAAGCAACAGAGATTCAAAGTCTTTCGGCTTTCTTGTTATAAGTGACGGAAGTTATTTTGAGCAGATTCAGGTTGTATACAATGACAGTCTACCTGATTTTAATAAATTGACTAAGGTTAATGTCGGTGCCGCACTTGTTATAAAGGGCACACTTGTAGCAACACCGGGTGCAAAGCAACCTTTTGAAATTCAGGCTGCACATATTGATATCGAGGGTGAATCAAGTTCAGATTATCCTCTGCAAAAGAAAAGACATACTTTGGAGTATTTGAGAACAATCTCTCACTTGCGTCCAAGAACAAATACATTCCAGGCGGTATTCAGAGTGAGATCTCTTATTGCCTATGCTATACATAAATTCTTCCAGGAAAGAGACTTTGTGTATGTACATACTCCAATCATTACAGGAAGTGATGCCGAGGGTGCCGGTGAGATGTTTAGAGTTACAACAATCGATCCGCAAAATCCACCGCTTAAAGACGACGGAACTATAGATTATTCCAAGGACTTTTTCGGTAAGGAGACAAACCTTACAGTTTCGGGACAGTTAAACGGTGAAACTTTTGCGATGGCATTCAGAGATATTTATACATTCGGACCTACTTTCAGAGCCGAAAATTCAAATACCACCAGACATGCCGCTGAGTTTTGGATGATTGAGCCCGAGTTTGCCTTCGGTGATCTTAATGACAATATGGATCTTGCCGAAAGTATGCTCAAATACATAATAAATTATGTACTTGAAAATGCCGCACCTGAGCTTGAATTCTTCAATCAGTTTGTTGACAAGGGACTTTTAGACAGACTTAAGAATGTTGCCGAGTCGGACTTTGGCAGAATCACATATACCGAGGCCATTGAAATACTTGAAAAGAATAATGGAAACTTTGAGTACAAGGTTTCATGGGGATGTGACCTTCAGACCGAGCATGAGCGTTACCTTACAGAGCAGGTATTTAAAAAGCCTATATTTGTTACAGATTATCCTAAGGCAATCAAGGCATTCTATATGAAGGAAAACGAAGATAAGAAAACTGTAGCCGCTATGGACTGTCTTGTACCGGGAATAGGTGAGATAATGGGCGGAAGCCAAAGAGAGGATAACTATAACAAGCTTTTAGCAAGAATAGAGGAGCTTGGTATGGATACAAAGGACTATGACTTCTACCTTGATCTCAGAAAATACGGTTCAACCAGACATGCAGGTTTCGGTCTCGGATTTGAGAGATGCGTTATGTATCTTACAGGAATGTCAAATATAAGAGATGTACTTCCATTCCCAAGAACAGTAGGAAATTGCGAATTATAATAATAGGGAGGTAAACTTTAGCCATATGAAATTTATACATACAGGTGATATTCATTATGGTATGAAGCCTGATTCAAATAGACCATGGGGTAAGGAAAGAGCCGATGCGGTAAAATCTTCGCTTCAAAAGATTATTGATGTTGCAAAGAAAAAAGAAGTCGATTTGCTTCTTATTGCAGGCGATCTCTTCCACTCCCAGCCCTTCAGTCGTGATTTAAAAGAAGTCAACTTCCTTTTTTCCACAATACCGGATACCAAAGTGGTTATTATTGCCGGTAATCATGACTGTTTAAGAGAAAACAATAATATACTTAGCTTTCCATGGGCAAAAAATGTGGTTTATTTGTCCACCCCGACTATCAGCAGTGTATATTTCCAGGATATAAACACGGAAATCTACGGCTTTTCATATCATGACAGGGAGGTTAAGGAAAATATTGTTTCCGGACTTTCCATTCGTGAAAATGACAGAGTAAAAATTCTTCTTTTACATGGCGGTGATGCAACGCATTTACCTTTTGATAAAAATGAATTAAACAAGATTTCTTCATCTTATATAGCTCTCGGACATATGCATAAGCCTGAAGTACTTTTTGACAGACATATGGCTTACTGTGGGTCTCCTGAACCTCTGGATATGACTGAAACCGGAGACCACGGAATTTTTTATGGTGAGATAGATAATAACACACGTGTCATGAAGGATTTCGAATTTATAAAAATTTCAAATACTTCATATATTTCACTTACAATAAATGTAACTCCCGAAACTACAAATGCGGAGTTACATACCTCTTTAACGGAAACCATTAATATTAAGGGCAAACAAAATATATACAGATTTAAAATAAAGGGTCTAAGAGATCCAGATATCGAATTTGATTTGGATTCGCTCTCATCAACACTTAGAATTGCCGAGATTATAGATGATTCCGAACCGAAATATGATTTTGCAAAACTATTTGCGGAGCATCCTTCCGATATGATAGGATTTTTTATCAGGGAACTTGACAGGCCCAATATGAGCAAACTCGATAAAAAAGCCCTTTATTACGGTATTAATGCATTACTTAGAACTACTGATGAAAGGGGGAAAACATGAAACTGCTAAGCTTGCATATTGACGGCTTTGGCAAATTCAAAAATAAAGATTTGCAATTTGCCGATAATATGAATATTGTTTACGGCTACAATGAAGCCGGGAAATCCACAATATTTATGTTTATCGAAGCAATGTTTTACGGTCTCGAAAGAGCAAAAGGCAGAGCAAGTAAAAGCGATACCTGGACTAAGTTCAAACCTTGGGGCAATGGCGATATATATGGCGGAAACCTGCGTTTTTCTTATCAGGACAAAAACTATCGAATAGAGCGAGATTTTACAAAGACCGCAACAACCCCTTTTGCCGTAGTGAATGAAACCGACGGAAAGAATGTTGAAAATCCGGGCGAATTTTTAAAGGAAGCACTTTGCGGACTTTCACAAACCGCATATTCAAATACAGTGAGTATATCACAGCTCAAATCAGCAACAGACGCCAAAATGGTGGTGGAGCTTAAAAACTATATTGCTAATATGAATACCACCGGTAATATGTCTTTAAATATCAATAAAGCATCTGATTTCTTGAAAGAAAAAAAGAAAGCGTTTACCGCCTCCTTGGATCCCGATGCAGCAAAGACTTACAATCAGAATTTGACCGAAATAAGAGCTCTTGAAAAGAAAATCTCCTCTCCCGAATTTTCAACTCATTTGAAAACTTTGAAAGAGGCCGATGCCATCACTGAGAAAAGAATTATTGATTTAAATTCTCAAAAAGAGTCTCTGATTGAAAGTATTGCATCCAAGCGTCAGCACCTTTCCGATCTCGGTTTTAATGATAAAAAGACTATTATAGAATTGCAAAACGATCTTAATAAAGGATATAACGATTATCTTTCAGCTTATGAAAATGAGAAGAAATCAATTAATAAGGTTTACTCAACAATATTCCTTGTTTTATCGATAGTCAGTGTAATCCTTGCAGGTTATATCTTTAAAACCGGAAAAAGCAATTTTCTTACAACCGCCACAGGTATAAGTTATCAGTTTGCAATGGTCCTTTTTATAATTATATGTCTTGCATCTTTGATTTTTGCAAGTTATATCTATACGGTTCATAATAAGGACAACAGGCATTTGACCGAGCTTAAAGTAAATCTTATTGCAATAATGGCAAGAGTAGGTTCATTTGATTCTATAACGGAAGAAAATATCCACCGAGCCAACAAGACACTAAGTTCAAAGCTGAGAATTTTTGACGAAATGGAAGCCGAAATTGCAAAGTGTGAGGCTTTGAGCGCAGATATAGAAAACCTGCGTGCAAAAAAAGCCGCATATGCCAGCGGTATTGATGCCAAAAAGCAAAACGAGTGGGAACTCGAAAAACTGATGGAAAAGCTTGCACAATTGAAGGAAGCAAATACTTCATTAAAAAATATCATTGCGGAAAACGACAAAATCCGCTTTGAAATAGATGCTATAGATCTTGCCACCGAGACCTTGAAAAATCTTTCACAGACTATCAAGAATTCTTTCGGATTGTATCTGAATAAGGATGCTTCAGAACTTATTGAAGGTATAACAGGCGGTGTGTATGATTCTATATCCATTGACGAGAATTTTAATGTATTCCTTAATACTCCGAACAGACTTGTTCCGATAGAACAGGCCAGCTCAGGTACTATGGATCAGGTGTATCTGGCACTTAGAATAGCAGCCGGCAGACTTATGCAGGGACGCGCTAAAGAATTACCTTTTATATTTGACGACAGTTTTGTAAACTACGATTCGATACGTCTTAGAGCCGCTTTACTTTGGATTACCAATAATGTGCCGGAACAAATCATTGTATTCAGTTGTCATATGAGAGAAGCTCAGTTAATGACAGCTACTATGCAGGATTTCAATCTAATAGAATTGTAGGGAGTTTATGCGTTTTATCAGACAATTTCTAATCATATTATTTGTAAGTTTTTTAGGGGAAGTGTTAAAATCCGTTTTACCGCTTCCCATACCTGCAAGCATATATGGACTTGTCATTATGCTTGCATTACTTGTTTTAAAAGTAGTTAAGCTTGAACAGGTTGAAGGCGCTTCTATGTTTTTAATAGATATAATGCCTCTTATGTTCATCCCTGCCTCGGCAGGTCTAATTGATATCTGGCCGACTTTAAAGCCTGTACTTATACCGCTTCTTATTATGACTATAGTTTCCACTGTTTTGGTAATGGTTGTATCAGGTAAGGTAACCGAATTCGTTATAAAACTTGACAATAAAGAGCAAAAGGAAGGCAAATAGATGAGTAATTTTTTAAGTAATTCTATATTTTTCGGAGTTCTCCTATGTTTACTGTCATATCAGGCCGGAGTATTCTTAAGGCAAAAGACAAAAATAGCCGCCTTTAATCCGCTGCTTATTTCCATCATTATAGTAATCTTTGTACTTGTTATGTTTAATATCAAGTTTGAAGATTTTTATAAAGGTTCAAAATATATCAGCTTTTTATTGACTCCTGCGACTGTGGCTCTGGCCATACCGCTGTATTCAAAGCTTACTTTGTTAAAATCAAACTTTAAGGCCATTATGTCGGGACTGATTGCAGGCGTTTTAACCTCTTTGATATCAATATTTGTAATGTCTCTGCTCTTCGGTCTGAGTCATGAAAATTATGTTTCCATGCTTCCGAAGTCAATAACTACAGCAATAGGTATCGGAGTATCGGAAGAACTTGGAGGTGTATCCACTATTACCACTGCCGTTATCATTGTAACAGGTGTTTTCGGTAATGTATCGGCCGATATTGTTTATAAAATTTTTAATATAACAAATCCTATTGCAAAGGGAATAGGTCTCGGTTCGTCCGCACATGCCATAGGTACTTCAAAAGCCCTTGAAATGGGCGAAACCGAAGGTGCTATGAGTTCCTTATCCATAGCGGTTGCAGGTATTATTACGGTTATATTTGCTTCATTCTTTGCAAAACTTATATAGTTGACATAAAAAAGCTGCAGCTTTAAATTTTATTTAAAGCTACAGCTTTCTTTATTTTATGAAGCAGATAAAATTTCATTTATCTGTGACACCAATACATCACAGTCAATTCCGTGTACCATGCAAGCCTCTTCTAAAGTCTCCATCTGTGATGAAGGACATCCGAGGCAATGCATTCCCGCTCTCATAAGTATAGGTGCTATTAAATCATTTGTAAGCAAAAGCTCACCGATTGTCATATTCTTATTTATTGTCATAATCTTACTCCTTTACAATATTTTTATTCAGTATAAATCTTTTTGCCGAAATCTTCTATACCTTTTTTTATCTCATCTATACTTAATCCGGCAAAGCCCACCAAAACGGTAGATTTTCTTATATTTCTACCTGTATAAAAAACAGATATGGGATAAAGTCTGATTCCTGCAAGTTTTCCATAGTTTAGTATCTCTTCCTCGCTAAGATGATCCAGTGTAAGTAAAATATGAAGTCCCGAGTTGTTTTCAAAAACTTTTGCCTTTGGCAAATTATTTCTTATGCTTTCAATAAGAGCATCTCTTTTCAACCTGTAGTTGGTTCTCATTCTGTTCAGATGTCTTTCAAAATATCCTCCCTTTATAAATGTTTCAAGAATATTTTGATCGGACTTGGGAACCGTGCAGGAAAGGAATTTCAGTTTATTCTCATACTCTTCCATCAGCTTTTCAGGCAGGACCATATAAGCCACTCTTATCGCCGGTGCTATTGCCTTTGAAAATGTTCCCATATATATAATCCTTGAAGGATCAAGCCCTTGCATTGCAGGAATAGGTTTACCCACAAATCGAAACTCCGAATCATAATCGTCTTCTATTATATATCTGTCACTCTTTTCATAGCACCATGAAATAAGTTCTCTTCTTCTGTTTATTGGCATTATAACACCTGTAGGATATTGATTTGCAGGCATCAGATAGCATATATCAGCATCAGTCGACTCGAGTATATCTATATTTATACCCTCATCGTCCATATCTACACTGAGTACATTCCAAGACATTGATTTGAAGATTTCTTTGGCCTTAATATATCCCGGATTTTCAAGTGCAATATTTCTTGTACCTAGCAATAATCCAAGAAGCAATATCAGATATTCACTTCCGGCTCCGACCACAATATTTGAAGGAGTGCATACAACCCTTCTTGCAGTATGAAGATAATCGGCTATCTGAGTTCTAAGCCCAAACTCTCCCTGCTTATCTCCTGCAGTGAAAACATCCTCCTTTTCACTTGAAAACACCTTCCTTGCGATACTCCTCCAGGATGCATAGGGAAAGCTTTTTGAGTCAATTTTTGTCGGTGAAAAATCAATCTTAATATCATCTTCAATCTTAAAATCTTCTCTCTTGGCTTCCCTTTTGTATTTCTTTCTTTCAATGTTTAAAACATCCAGACGATTTACAATATATCCGCTACCGCCTCTAGATTTTAAATACCCTTCAGCTGACAACTGCTCGTAGGCATTGACCACTGTAGTTCTGGATATTTTCAAACTTTGAGACAAACTTCTTGTTGAAGGAAGTTTGGTTTCGGGCAAGATTTGCCCGTTTTTTATTTCATTCTTAATAAATTCATAGATTTGCTCGTATATAGGGCAATCACTATTTAAATCTATAAGAAGTTCCATCAGTCATTCTTCGGAAGCTTGAATGAGCTCTTAAGTGAAACTATTCTGTTAAATACCAATGCATCAGGCTTTGAATCCTTGGCATCCACGCAGAAGAAACCGTTTCTTACAAACTGGAAGCTGTCATAAGCCTTTGCATCCTTAAGGCATGGCTCCACATAGCAATCCTTTAATACAGTCAATGAATTAGGATTCAGATTCAGATTTCCGTTCTCATCAAGCTTACCCTTTTCCTCATCAACTATATTCTCATAAAGTCTTATCTCAGCCTTAAGTGCAGTATTAGCATTTACCCAGTGGATAGTTCCTTTTACCTTTCTCTCGCTAAATCCCGAACCTGACTTTGTCGCCGGATCATATGTGGCATGAACTGCTACAATTTCACCGTTTTCATCCTTTTCCACTGATGTACAGGTTACAAAATATGCACCCATAAGTCTTACTTCATTTCCCGGGAACAGTCTGAAATATTTCTTTGGAGGCACTTCCATAAAGTCCTCTCTCTCAATATAGAGCTCTCTGCCGAATTCTATTTCTCTTTCGCCAAGCTCCGGATTTTCAAGATTGTTAGGCATTGTACATAATTCCGACTGACCTTCAGGATAATTATCTATTATAAGCTTTATAGGATCGAGTATTGCCATTATTCTTGCCTTCTTAAGCTTCAAATCCTCTCTTATACAATACTCAAGCATTGCCGACTCTATAGAAGAATCTGCCTTTGATACTCCGGCAAGTTTTACAAAGTTTCTGATTGCATCAGGAGTATAACCTCTTCTTCTGAGTGCGGCAATTGAAACAAGTCTCGGATCATCCCATCCGTCAACTATTCCGTCCTCTACAAGCTTCTTGATATATCTCTTACCTGTTACCACATTTGTAAGATAAAGCTTTGCAAATTCTATCTGTCTTGGAGGATTCTTATACTCACACTCCTGTACAACCCAGTCATAAAGCGGTCTGTGATCCTCAAACTCCAATGTACAAAGGCTGTGTGTAATATTTTCTATAGCATCCTCTATCGGATGTGCAAAATCATACATAGGATAAATACACCATTTATCACCTGTATTGTGATGAGTCATTCTTGCAACTCTGTAGATTACAGGATCTCTCATATTGATGTTCGGTGATGCCATATCAATCTTTGCACGAAGCACACGACTTCCGTCCTCACAGAGTCCGTTCTTCATATCCTCAAAGAGCTTTAAATTTTCCTCAACGGATCTGTTTCTGTATGGACTTTCCTTTCCCGGAGTTTTGAAATCTCCTCTGTACTCTCTGATCTCATCGGCACTTAAATCGCAAACAAATGCCTTGCCCTTCTTTATAAGAAGAACAGCCTTCTCATACATCTCTTCAAAATAGTTTGAAGCAAAGAACAATCTGTCCTCAAACTCTCCGCCAAGCCATTTAACATCTTCAAGTATTGAATGTACAAACTCCTCTTTTTCCTTTGTAGGATTTGTATCATCAAATCTTAAGTTGAATTTTCCGCCGTACTCTTTTGCAATATCATTATTTAAAATAATTGATTTTGCATGACCTATATGCAGGTAACCGTTTGGCTCCGGCGGGAATCTGGTCTGTACATGGTCAAATCTGCCGGACTCAAGGTCCTTATCTATCTCTATCTCAATAAAATTCTTTGAAACTGTCTCAGTATTTGTATTTTTAATTTCTTCTGACATAAGTTTCCCCCATCTGTATCGGTTTATTCACTAAGCTATTATTATATCATTGATATATCTCTATCGCAATCCCGCACAAGCCTTAATATTACAAAAATACCCCTATTACCGTTCGCTGATAATAAGGGTATGAAATATTTTTATTCTGTAAATAAAGGTGTTGAGAAGTATCTGTCTCCGCTGTCAGGTAAAAGAGCAACTATAGTCTTTCCCTCATTCTCAGGCTTTTTAGCCTCCTCAATTGCAGCAAAGAGTGCCGCACCTGAAGATATACCTACAAGGATACCCTCTTTTGATGCTATAAGTCTGCCATACTCAAATGCTTCCTCGTTTTCTACCGTGATAATCTCATCATATATCTTTGTATTGAGTGTATTAGGAATAAATCCGGCTCCGATACCCTGAATCTTATGAGGACCGCTCTTTCCTTCAGAAAGTATAGGAGAACCTGTAGGCTCCACTGCGATTACCTTAACACTTGGCTTCTTCTCCTTTAAGAACTCACCTACACCTGATATAGTACCGCCTGTTCCGATACCTGAAATAAAGATATCAACCTCACCTTCAGTATCATTCCAAATCTCAGGACCTGTTGTAGCCTTGTGAACTGCAGGATTTGCCTTGTTCTCAAACTGTGCAGGTATAAAGCTTCCCTCAATACTTGCAGCAAGCTCTTCAGCCTTGGCAATAGAACCCTTCATTCCCTTTGATCCTTCTGTAAGCTCTATGGTAGCTCCATATGCCTTAAGGATATTTCTTCTCTCAACGCTCATTGTCTCAGGCATTGTAAGAATAACCTTATAACCCTTTGCTGTACCTACCGATGCAAGTCCGATTCCTGTATTACCTGATGTTGCCTCTATAATGGTAGAACCCGGCTTTAATTTACCTTCCTTTTCTGCAGCCTCTATCATTGCAAGTGCAATTCTGTCCTTTACAGAACCTGCCGGATTGAAATACTCAAGCTTTACCAAAACTCTTGCTTTAAGGCCAAGCTCCTTTTCAATATTTGAAACCTCTACCAATGGTGTATTACCGATTAACTCACTACTGCTCTTATAAACTCTAGACATACAAACCTCCGTTTTCTGTATTCCTGTTTTCCTACTTGTTTTATGGGTTTATAATAATCTATTTATTTTTGTTTGTCAAGCAGTTTTTTATTTTTCTTAAAATTTATATTTTTCTTTGTATAAAAACAAAAATACACTTGCATAATATTCTTTTTTAATGTATATTTATAAATGTATTTTTTAGCTATAGATGTTTATAAGCTATTATTCTATATTTTTATAGTATTTTTATACATAGGAGGCTTTATGGCAAAGGAAAAAGTTGTATTGGCATATTCAGGCGGTCTTGATACCACCGCTATTATACCTTGGTTAAAAGAACATTTTGATTATGATGTAATCTGCTGCTGCATAGACTGCGGTCAGGGAAATGAGCTTGACGGACTTGAGGAAAGAGCAAAATTATCAGGTGCGGAGAAACTTTATATTATAGATTTGATCGATGAGTTCTGTGATGATTATATTGTTCCATGTGTACAGGCAGGTGCGGTATATGAGAACAAGTATCTTCTCGGTACATCAATGGCAAGGCCGGGAATCGCAAAGGCTCTTGTAGATGTCGCAAGAAAAGAAGGTGCTGTTGCAATCTGTCACGGTGCTACAGGAAAGGGAAACGATCAGATACGATTTGAACTTGGTATCAAGGCTTTAGCACCGGATCTTAAAATCATTGCACCTTGGCGTATGACAGATATATGGAAAATGAATTCACGTGAGGATGAAATAGCTTACTGTAAAGAGCATGGTATAGATCTTCCGTTCTCAGCTGATTCAAGTTACAGCCGTGACCGTAATCTTTGGCATATAAGCCATGAAGGACTTGAGCTTGAAGATCCTTCTCTTGAGCCAAACTACGAGCATGTGCTTATGCTTGGAGTAACACCTCAAAAAGCTCCTGATAAGGAAACAGAGATTTATCTAAGCTTTGAAGCAGGCGTTCCTGTAGCACTGGGCGGCGAGAAAATGAAAGTCTCAGAGATTATCACCAAATTAAATGAGCTTGGAGGTGCCAACGGTATCGGTATCATAGATATAGTTGAAAACCGTGTTGTAGGTATGAAATCAAGGGGTGTTTATGAGACTCCCGGCGGAACCATACTTATGGAAGCTCATAATGCACTTGAGGAGCTTGTACTTGACAGGGCGACATTTGAAGTGAAGAAAGACATGGGCAATAAATTTGCACAGATAGTTTATGAAGGAAAATGGTTTACACCTCTTCGTGAAGCCATTCAAAGCTTTGTAGAATCTACACAGCAGTATGTAACAGGTGAAGTTAAACTTAAGCTTTATAAGGGAAATATTATAAAGGCCGGTACAACATCACCATACTCACTCTATTCGGAGTCACTTGCATCATTTACTACAGGTGATTTATATGACCACCATGATGCTGACGGATTTATTACATTATTCGGTCTTCCACTAAAGGTAAGGGCTATGAAGATGGCTGAAATAAATAAGAATAAGTAAAACTAAGGGGCTGAAAATTCAGCCCCTTTAATTATTTATTCTTATTATTTACGTAGTTTACAAGTCCGCCCGCATTTATTATGTTTTGCATAAACTCAGGGAAAGCCTGACCTTTATAGGTCTTTCCTGTTGTAATATCAGTAATAAGTCCGGTATTAAAATCCACCTTGACCTCATCACCTGCTTTTATCTCTGCAGCAGCCTCAGGGCTTTCAATAATAGGTAAACCTATATTTATAGCATTTCTATAGAAAATTCTTGCAAATGTATCTGCGATTACCACACTTACTCCGCTTGCCTTGATAGCGAGCGGTGCATGCTCTCTTGATGAGCCGCAGCCGAAATTCTTTCTTGCTACAATTATATCTCCCTTTTGAACCTTATTCACAAATTCCTTATCAATATCTTCCATACAATGCTTTGCAAGCTCTTCACCTGTTGTAGCATTAAGATATCTTGCAGGAATTATAACGTCGGTGTCTACATTTTCACCGTATTTAAATACATGTCCTCTTGCTTCCATATTAACCTCCCAATCTTTATACTGTAGGTGCCACTATTTTTCCTGCTATCGCACTGGCTGCAGCCACTGCAGGAGAAGCAAGATACACCTCTGATTCAACATGTCCCATTCTTCCGATAAAGTTTCTGTTGGTAGTGGATATACATCTCTCACCTGCCGCCAAAACTCCCATATAACCTCCAAGACAAGGACCGCATGTAGGAGTTGAAACTATTGCACCGGCATCTATGAAAATATCTACCAGTCCTTCTTTTATAGCCTGCTTGTAAATCTCCTGTGTTGCAGGAATTACAATACATCTTACATTCTTTGCAACTTTTTTGCCCTTCATCTGTGCAGCCGCACTTCTAAGGTCTGAAATATGCCCGTTTGTACATGAACCGATTACCGCCTGGTCAATCTTTATATCACCGAATTCACCGATTACCTTTGTATTTTCAGGTAAATGCGGGAATGCAACTGTAGGTCTTAATGCCGACAGATCAATATCTATTACTTCGTCATAAACAGCATCACTGTCGGCTTCAAATATCTTAGGGCTTCTGTTTGAATGTTCCTTGATATAATCCAAAGTTATATCATCTACCGGGAAGATACCGTTTTTTCCACCGGCTTCGATTGCCATATTACAGATTGTAAATCTGTCATCCATAGATAAGGATGCAACACCCTCACCTGCAAATTCCATTGATTTATAAAGCGCACCGTCTACACCTATCTTTCCGATAATATGAAGAATCACATCCTTACCGCAAACATCACTTGAGAGCTTACCCTTTAAATTAAACTTGATTGCGCTCGGAACCTTAAACCATGCTTTACCTGTAACCATACCGGCGGCCATATCTGTAGAACCTACACCGGTTGAGAATGCCCCAAGAGCACCATAAGTACATGTGTGAGAATCAGCACCTATTATACAGTCACCTGCCACGGTAAGTCCCTGCTCAGGTAAAAGTGCATGTTCAATTCCCATTCTTCCGACATCAAAGAAATTAACTATCTCATTCTCATCTGCAAAATCTCTACATGTCTTACAGTTCTGAGCGGATTTAATATCCTTATTCGGAGCAAAATGATCCATTACCAGTGCTATCTTCTCACCGTTAAATACCTTTTTATTTTCAAATTTCTTTATTTCATTGATTGCAACAGGTGATGTGATATCATTTCCAAGCACAAGATCCAAGTCAGCCTCTATAAGCTGGCCGGCTTCTACGAAGTCCAGTCCTGCATGGGCAGCCAAAATCTTCTGTGTCATTGTCATTCCCATATTTTTTTCCTCTTTTCATTTAATTACTGTTGATTGTAACATATCAAATGATATAATAGCGATATAAATTTAATATATCAAGTATTACATATAGTTATATTGGTTACAGATTAACTATAATTTTAATATATATAATGTAACTAGGCGGAGGAATATGGAACAGCATTTATCACAATATAGAATATTTTTTGAGGTGGCCAAGGCCGGCAGTATATCAAAAGCCGCAAAGCTATTGTATATCAGCCAACCTGCCATATCAAAATCAATCCTAAGGTTGGAAGAAGGTCTTGAAATCGCACTCTTTGTAAGAACATCAAAGGGTGTCAGCCTTACACCGGAGGGACAGATTTTTTATGAGTATTTGCAGAATGCATTTTCGGCTATAGAAGCAGGTGAAAATCATCTCACAAAGATAAAACAATTCAATATAGGTAAAATAACGGTCGGAACAAGTAATACACTTTGTAAATATATTTTACTTCCGTATCTGAACAAATTCATGAAGGAAAATCCACATACCATGGTAAGTATTTTTACTCAGTCTTCCGATGAAACAAGCTTTCTTCTCTCTGAAAATAAAATTGATATCGGTCTTGTTGCAAAGCCTGCTAAAGTCAACAATATGTCATATATAAATATAATGGAGATACATGATGTCTTTGTAGCAACTCCCGGATATCTTAACAGTCTGAAACATATATTTAACAACAACTTCAATCCCTTCAGAGACGGAAATATAATGTTATTGGATAAAAACAATGCCACAAGAAAATATATTGACAATTGCATAGAAGATTCCAAACTTCAGCTCAATCAATCCATTGAAACAAGCAATATGGAACTTCTTATAGAGTTTGCAAAAACCGGAATAGGTATCGCCTGTGTTATAAAGGAGTTTATACAAAAAGAACTTGAAGAAGGAACATTGGTGGAAATAGAGATGCCTGAAGGTCTTACAATACCAAAAAGAGAGATTGTATTTTTATATGATGAAAAGAATATCAATCCTTCTCTCGGCAAATTTTTAAATATTCTAAAATAAAAAATATTCCAGGCCATATGACCCGGAATTGCTTTTATCTTTCTTTTATTATTTCAAGTATTTCACTTGGTTTATTTATAATATAATCAGCCTTATTTTCTCTAAGCTCATCCTCATCTCTAAATCCCCAGAGTACTCCTATGCTTGTAACTCCGGCTCTGAGAGCTGTCTGCATATCCGTAGCGGTATCTCCGACATAGAGTATCTCTGTTTTTGAGAGTCCAAGCTCCTTTATTATCATATTTAAAGAAGTAGGATCGGGCTTCTTTGGAATACCGTCCCTCTCTCCGTATATCAAATCAAATACTCCGGCACCGAAAATCCCATTTATATTTTTCTCCACACCGAGTTGTGATTTATTTGATAAAACCACAGACTTTATTCCCATCCGCTTTAGAGCTTCAAGAAGCTCTGTAATACCGTCATAGGGCTTAACACCCTTTAGACAATCCACAGCAAATATCTCATCATATACTTTGTAAGCTTCATTTGCAAGTTTCAAATCCCTATCACCGTTATATATCAATGATCTGTCCACGAACTTCTTTGCACCTTCTCCGACAAAATATCTTGTATGCTCTATATCAATTTCTTTTAACCCGAAATGTTTCATTGTTTTACTCATACAATACGACAGTGCAGTCAATGTATTAAGCAATGTACCGTCCAGATCAAAAATAACAGCCTTTATCATTATTACACCTCAAACAAAAGATCGCCATAGCTTGGCATCGGCCAAAGATCCTTATCCACTATCATTTCCAAAGTATCAATAGGCTTTCTGAGCGCTTCCATTGCAGGAACCACCACCTCATGCATATATTTAGCATGCGCAGTTACATCCGTGATTTCTGCGGCATTATCCATATAATTTTTAAGATTTTCAAGTGCAACTTTTGACTCTTTTAAATGCTCATTAACTTCTATTAAGATAGCATTTTGTGCATAAGGCTCTATACCTGAAACCGCAGATTTTAACTTAATTATAGAATCAGCAAGTCTTGTGGTATATCTTATAACCGCCGGTATAATAGACTTGCCCGCAATATCTATCATAGTCTTTGCCTCGATATTTATTGCTTTTGAATATGCTTCATATTCTATTTCAACTCTTGATTCAAGCTCGGTTCTGGTGAATACCTCAAACTCTTCAAAGAGCTTTATAGAATCCTCAGATACAAGAGCCGGAATGGCATCTATCATACTTGGAAGATTTGAAAGTCCTCTTCTCTTTGCTTCTTTTACCCATTCCTCGGAATACCCGTTTCCGTTAAATATAATTCTTCTGTGAGCGGTGAAGAGTCTTTTGATTATATCATGAACGGCTTCATCAAAATCACTTGCACTTTCAAGCTCATTTGCAGCCTCTTTAAAACTTTCAGCCACTATTGTATTTAAAACAATATTCGGTGATGCGATGGAGTCGGAAGAACCTACCATTCTGAATTCGAATTTATTATTTGTAAAGGCAAAAGGTGATGTTCTGTTTCTGTCTGTAGCATCAGTTTCAAAGTCGGGAAGTGTTGCCACGCCTGTCTTTAATGTAGCACCCTGAATGGAATGTGTAGCCTCTCCTGTGGAGCAAAGCTGATCTATAACATCCTGAAGCTGATCACCGAGGAACACGGAAATAATAGCAGGCGGTGCCTCATGTGCACCAAGACGATGATCATTACCTACACAGGCGGCAGATTCTCTAAGCAAATCGGCATGCTTGTCAACCGCCTTTAAAATACATGCAAGTACAAGTAAGAACTGTATATTCTCATGCGGTGTATCTCCCGGATTTAACATATTTATTCCGTCATCTGAAGTCAAAGACCAGTTGTTATGTTTTCCCGAACCGTTTACACCTGCAAAAGGTTTCTCATTCAAAAGACATGTAAGTCCATGTCTGCCAGCCACCTTTTTCATGGTCTCCATAGTCACCTGATTGTGATCCACAGCCACATTAACCTGCTCGTAAACAGGTGCCAGCTCATGCTGTGCCGGAGCAACCTCATTATGCTGTGTCTTTGCAGGAACTCCAAGCATCCAAAGTTCATGATTTATATCATTCATATAGGAAGCTATTCTCTCTCTGATAGAACCGAAGTAGTGATCCTCAAGCTCCTGTCCCTTTGGAGGCATTGCTCCAAACAATGTTCTTCCTGTATAAATCAAATCCTTTCTCTGCAGATACTTTTCCCTGTCTACAATAAAATACTCCTGCTCCGCACCCACTGAAGGTATTACTCTCTTTGTCGTGGTATTTCCGAAGAGTCTGAGTATTCTAAGGGCCTGAGTGTTTATAGCCTGCATTGAACGAAGCAGAGGTGTCTTTTTATCAAGTGCTTCACCCCTGTAAGAGCAAAATGCTGTAGGAATATATAATGTAACACCCAAAGAATCCTTTTTTATAAATGCAGGAGATGTGCAATCCCACGCGGTATATCCTCTGGCCTCAAATGTTGCTCTAAGTCCGCCTGAAGGAAAACTTGATGCATCCGACTCTCCCTTTGTAAGCTCCTTTGCGGAAAATTCCATTATGACCTTGCCGTTTTTCGGTGCGGAAATAAAAGAATCATGTTTTTCGGCGGTTACACCTGTCAAAGGCTGAAACCAGTGGGTATAGTGAGTAGCCCCTCTGTCAATTGCCCACTCCTTCATTCCATGAGCTACTGAATCCGCAATATCATTATCCAGTTCCAGACCGTCTTCGATAGTCTTTTTTAACTTTTTAAATACCGCCTTCGGCAAGTATACCTGCATAGCCTCATCATTGAATACATTAACCCCAAAAATCTCTGTGATTGTATCTCTTTTTTCCATATACACCTTTCAAAATCTAAGCAAAGCCTAATACATAAAATAAACTTTTACGGTAATTTCTCTCCCCTTAAGTTTTCGCAAAAATTATAGCATATAAAATATATTTTTGCATCTTTGAATATAAAAAAGACTGCTTGTCGATGCAAACAATCTTTTAAAATCTCTTTATTCTTTTGAGAAAACATGAATTGCAAACTTTATTGCTGTAAACAACATTAAGATAATTGCAATTATAATTTGTACATTCACAAATAATATACCCGGATAAATCCCCCATCTAATATGTTCTATACTTTTACTTACCATGTAAAATTGTTTTCCTGCTATTGCACTGATAACAAATGGAAATGTAAATCCTGCATAGCTTGGATAAAATCTGTGTTTTTTCTTATCAGCTGTATAATTTTTAAAAACATCAAGTATTACAAGTACAGCAATCAAATACGACACAAATGAAAAGTCATACAATATTGACAAAAACTCTGCATTCTTTTGCTCAAAAGAACTGATATATCCGGCAACACAAAGACTTGCAGGTGCGGCATAGATACATGCAAGTGCCTTTGCTTCAATCTTCTTATTTCCAAGCTTTATATATCTGAAAGATACATAGAAGAAAAGAGGAATGTAAAGAATGAATCCTATCCAAAAGCAAATCTGTCCAAGTGCTATATTATTAAAAGCCGGTGCAGTAACTGAAGCAACCACTATTCCAACATATACGATAAAATAGCTTGCAACTACCTTCATCAAATCATCAGGTATTTTAATCTTTAAAATAAAATTCAAAGTAAAATAAACTATCAGTACAAAATGTAAGATAATAGCCACATACCAGAGAATCATTGCAAATACAGGTAATATAGGCTTAATATAACCTGCAAGAAGCATCAAAGCCATGGTATATGTTCCCGATACACTTGCAGTCACCGGATTTTTCATATCCGTTACAAAAGCATCAGACATGGTTAAATACTTACATGTTACAAACAATATTCCTACAAATGCCAAAACTCCGCAAAGTATCTTCAAATAAGGACTGTAAGCCGCAAGAAGATTCCCAAGTGCCGCAAGCCCCAATGCCACTCCGCATAAAGGTAAAGGCACCCTTTTTAAAAAACTCATAACTACCCCTTATTAATCTATATTCTTCAATCCCTTTTCTCTAACAATAATCTCAGCCACCTTCTTTGCGGCAATTCCTGTAAATCTGATACACTGCTCCTTGTGCTCTCCGGCACCCATATCAAATTCTCTTGTAAGAACTCTACAGCAGTTTGAATGCTTGCCGTTTGCATCTCTGAAGTAGTCATGTAATTCATGGGTGAGCTCCATACACTTTACTACCTTTGGATCTTTCGGACCGTTCTGCTCGGTTCTACCAAAAATCATACCGAGAGCCATAATACCTCCGTTTAGAGCACCGCACATACATCCGCTCTTACCTGCTCCGACAGCCATACCTGATGACATTGCGATAACTTCTCTCGGAACATCAAGTTCAAAATTGTCTACAACTGCCGCCATGAGCGCTTCGCAACAGAAGTATCCGTTTCTGTAATTGTCCTCCGCATCCTGTCTAACCTTGTCCACACTGATTTCACTTTTGATATTCATAATTTCCTCCTGAAACATTTTTATATAATTCTATCACTAAAAAATATTTTTGTATACTAAAAAAGGTATAGGTTTTGTGTACCTATACCAAAAAAATCCGATTTTTTATAGCTTTTTTATATTAATTATTTTGATTTATTTGTTTTATCGATAATGTTATGGAATTTTTAAATATATCTTTGCTATATATTTATCTTCCCAATATATGCCTTGCTACAAACACACCGCTTGCCGAAGCATGTGAAAGTGAGTGAGTAACACCGCTGCCGTCACCGATTACATAAAGATCCTTGTGAAGAGTCTCAAGATTTTTATCAAGCTCCACTTCCATGTTGTAGAACTTAACCTCTACACCATAAAGTAAAGTTTCATCACCTGCAGTTCCCGGTGCAATCTTATCAAGAGCATAAATCATCTCAATGATATCGTCCAAAATTCTCTTAGGAATAACCAAAGACAAATCTCCCGGTGTAGCACTGAGTGTAGGTGTCATAAATGACTTGTTAAGTCTACCTGCACTACTTCTTTGACCTCTGATAAGGTCTCCGAATCTTTGAACCATTACACCGCCACCAAGCATGTTTGAAAGTCTGGCGATACTCTCACCATATCCGTTACTGTCTTTGAACGGCTCTGTAAAATGCTTTGATACAAGCAATGCAAAGTTTGTATTCTCTGTTTGAAGCGCCGGATCCTCATAGCTGTGTCCGTTTACTGTAACAATACCGTTTGTATTCTCATTAACTACGGCACCTTTAGGATTCATACAGAAAGTTCTTACCAAATCCTGGTACTTCTCCGTTCTGTAAACAATCTTACTCTCATAAAGCTCATCTGTAAGATGTCTGAAAATCTCGGCAGGAAGCTCAACTCTTACACCGATATCCACACGATTTGACTTTGTAGGTATTTTTAACTCCTTACAGGTCTGCTCCATCCATTTACTTCCGCTTCTACCTACGGATACTATACATTTATCACCGGTGAATTCTTCACCCTGCTTTGTATATAACTTATATCCTGCATCCAGCTTTTCTATTTTGACAATAGGTGTGTTAAAGAAAAACTCCACCTTATCCTTTAAATCTGTATACATATTTTGAAGAACTTCATAGTTGATATCAGTTCCCAAATGACGAACACTTGCATCCAATAAATGCAAATTGTTTTGTAAACAAAGTCTCTTAATATCTGAATTTGCTGTAGAATAAAGCTTGGTCTTTCCGCCGCCGTACTTTACATTGATTCCGTCTACATAGTTCATAAGTTCAATGGCTTTTTTCTTTCCGATATATTCATGCAAAGTACCACCAAACTCATTGGTAATATTGTACTTTCCGTCAGAAAATGCTCCTGCACCACCAAAACCGTTCATGATTCCGCAGCTCTTACAATTGATGCAAGACTTAATCTTGTCTCCATCTATTGGACAATGTCTTTTCTCAAGCGGATTACCGTACTCAAAAACCGCAATTTTCAGTGAGCTGTCCTGATTTATGAGTTCATAAGCCGAGAAAATACCTCCGGGACCTGCCCCGATTATCATTACATCATATTTCATATTTTTCCCTTTCACAAAAGCAATAACCATTACTTACATAAAAATGGCGATATCTCATTTGAAACATCGCATGCAACATTCCCATTATAATATGTCTTTTGAATACTAGCAATACACAATTGTATTAAATTATATCATATTATCATTTTAAAATATTCATAATTCTTTACTTTACTATTTTAAACAATAGATGCATAATATAGTAATGAACGCAAAAATTAAAAACTTTAAAAAAATTACTCTAACAATTATTTTAACAATTATAACCATACTCTCTCTCCCTATGCAGTCGTTTGCATATGTTGACTGGCCGGTAGATACAAATGTTTTATCTGAAGGTGCCATTCTTATGGATGCCGACTCGGGAGCTGTACTTTATGGTAAGAACATTCATGAACATTACTATCCGGCAAGTATAACCAAGATTTTGACTGCCCTTTTAGTAGTGGAAAATTGTAATCTTGACGATATGGTTACATTTTCAAAAAATGCAGTATTTAATGTCGAACCCGGCTCATCAAGTGCAGGTATAGATGTGGGAGATACACTTACTGTAAGAGACTGCCTCTATGCAATGCTTTTACAATCGGCAAATGAAGCCGCAAATGCCTTGGCGGAACATACGGCAGGAAGCATTGAAGCATTTGCAAATATGATGAATGAAAAAGCGGCAAGTCTTGGCTGTACAGACTCACATTTCGCAAATCCAAGCGGATTAAACGATCCTGAGCACTATACCAGCGCATATGATTATGCTTTAATAAGCCGTGCGGCTTTTAAAAATCCTACGGTTACGGAAATAGATTCCGCTACATACTACAATTTACCGCCTACAAGCAGAGTCCCTACCGGACAAACCTTGTACAATCATCACTCCATGCTCAGAAAAACCTCCGGTAATTTCTATCAGAACGCAATCTGCGGTAAAACCGGTTATACTTCACTGGCAGGAAATACACTGGTGACATATGCAAGAAATGACAGTATAGGACTTATTACTGTAGTACTTAACGGAAATAAAACACATTATACGGATACTCAGGAATTATTGAACTTCGGCTTTGCCAACTTTAAAAATATAAAGCTGAATTCTACAGATATTAACACAAATTTTTCAAGTAATATCTCACTGATACCTGATTTTAACGAGTATACTATAGAGCCTGACGATAATGCATCAATATCATTGCCGAATGATGCCGATATAAACGATATCAAGTCAACGGTAAACTTTGAAGAAAATTCAGGTTCGTCCGCACTTTGCAAGGTAGATTATACTTATAACGACTATCCTATAGGATCTGTGGATATAGTGGCAAAGAAAAATGAAAACTATGTTGCCAATGATAACAATACAGAAGAAAGTGTTGCTGCAAACAATAATAAAAACAGCTTACAAAACACCACCAAAAACTTTACAAATATAATACTTAATATTCCGAAGATAAACTATATTATTGTCGGAGCCTGTGTAGGAGGCTTTTTACTTCTCCTGCTGATTATCATTTTAATAAAAAAAAAGTTATCAAGCAGGAAAAGTGATTTGAGTGACAGAGAACTTCGAATATATAATCTTTTAAAAAGCGGATGGAGTGCCAAAGACTGTGGCATAAGTGAAGAAGAAGCGAAATATATAATAGAAAAGCACTGATAACAGTGCTTTTTTGTTTATGCTATAAATTATGTATTTCTTTCTCAAGCGATAATATGCCTTGCATTACTTTATCAAAACTCGGCGGTTCTGCGAAAAACATTTCTTCCATGTTTTTATAATCAAGCTCTATTTCTTTTAATCTGTACTCTTCCGGTACCAACTTTATGGCGTCAAAACTTGCGTCTTCATATTTAGCCCATTTTCTAGGATAAAATTTCTGTTTAAACTTTACAACTTTATCCAAAAGATCTTTGTTCTGAAAAGCTTTATCTTTATAAATTGAGTTTGACATACAGAACAAGTCATAATAATGCCTTGCATACCTTTTTGGTATAGCAAGTTCTCGTGGTCTATTTGCCTCATGATGTAAGATGGTGGCTTTTTCCCAAAATGTCCTTTCCGGACGTACGGTTCTAACTTCTATAAAGCTACCTTTAAACAGTACCGGATATGACTTATACAGATCCGGTACTATACCAATAACTTCTGAAGGTGACCATGCTGCAAGAGCGCCAATTTCAAGTCTTATAGACTGTATCAAATACGATGATTGATAGCTTTTTGGATATTCAAAAAATATAGTTTGGGGGTCTTTTTCATATATGCTGAGTTTAAAATCGATTCCAATTATCTCTTTAAAATCTTCTTCCATTTGTGGTAATAAACATCCTTTTAAAAATTCTTCAGTCTTTTGATTTGATTCTTTATTAAACTTATCTTGTTTTGTATTTGAACGTTCTTCCCACGGCTCATTAATTCCATACCCTATTGCTCTCCAATCCAATATTAAATCTATATCCTCAGAAAATCTTTGTATTACATTAAAGCATTTTGAAAGACTTGTTCCTCCTTTGAAAGTCAGTACATCTTTCCACTTACTTATTGAAAAAAGATAGTTAAGTACAAAGCATACCCAATAGTCTTTTTCTATAATAGCTTCATTTACTCCACTTTTCTGTGCAGCATTTCTTATTATTTGTTCCAGATCTTTTTGCGGAATATAATTATACTCAAACATTTTTCACCTCACTTATCTTTCTGATAATATCATATATCCATACACTGGTATATCTGGCATCTTTTAAAAGTTCCTCTTTTTCTTCTTTTGACAGTTTTTCACTTAAATATTGTACCTGTTCTGACGTTATATTTCCTTTTCCTAAGGCTTTAATTGCCTGTATAACCATTGCTGTAAGTGTGGACATATTTGAAATTTCACCATTATTTCTATGTTTAAATTCTATAGTTACATTGTCAAAACTAAAATTTACATATCTTCCATCGGAAATATATGTCCATTTAGCAGGAACTTGCGTAGATAAACCCAATAAATTAAGAGCTGTATTTCCTGACGGTGCAATAGTCCAATTATATTTTCGTGCTATAGCTTTAGCCACTTCATTAACTGATGGTGCCTCATACTCACCAATATACTCGATATATTTAGGCTTATAATAAATTCCGTTAATAATACGTTTTATTTCTTTAGACAGTACCAGACGATTTAATACGCTTTTTATAGTCTCATATCCGGCAATATCAAAAAAATCATTTGCTATAAAAACGTCCTTCGATTCCATCATATCTATTCTATCTATAATTTTCTGCTTAGCATTCATAATATCAGCCCTCCTTTGCACCTATTATTATATAATATTCGGTGCAGAATGCATATATATAATTATATTACATTTATAATTTAAGTTTCTTCAATAAATTGTAATATCTGTTTTTCCAATTCGCTTGAATTATTTTTCATATAGCTATACAATCTATAGACGAATCTTAAACATAACGCAATTTAATTTTAGGAGACATTATGAAAAGAATACATGAAATATTAAAGAAATACAGACATGCATGGGTTTTCTTATATACATTCATATATCTACCATGGTATATGTATCTGGAAAGAACTATAACACATGAGTATCATGTCTTACATACATGGGTGGACGATATTATTCCATTCAATGAATATTTTATTATACCGTACTTTATATGGTTCATCTACGTAGCATCTGTACTGATTTTCTTCTTCTTTAAAGATGTAGATGAGTTTTACAGATTCGGGCTGTATCTCGCACTCGGAATGAGTATATCGCTCTTTATTTGCCAGATATTCCCAAACGGAACAGACTTAAGACCTGTCAACCTTGATCCGAACAAGAATATTTTTACACATCTGGTAGCCTTTATATATAAAACAGATACCAATACAAATGTGTTCCCAAGTATTCATGTTTTCAACTCAATCGCTACACATGTGGCCATATTGAGATCAAGATTCTTTTATAACAATATGAAAGTAAAAGCGATTTCATTCATTATTATGATTTCAATATGCCTTTCGACATTGTTCCTAAAGCAGCATTCATTCCTGGATGTTGTCGGAGCAACAATACTCTCATATGTTATATATCAGCTTATCTACGCTAAGATACCTTGGCCAATCAGCCATGATAACAGAGAGAATATAAGAGTTTAACAAAAAGGACATCGTACCGTTTTCTAGTATGATGTCCTTGTTTCTTTTATTTATTTTCAATTTCATGCTCAGTCAATTCCTTTTCACCATCTCTTACCTGTCTGATAGACTCTCTAATTCTTGACATATTTGCATCTGAATAAAAAGGATCGGCTGATAGTTCAAAAGGTATACGATTTTCACGTACTACGGCTTTTAAATAAATATTAATTGCTGTAGACATACTGATGCCGATATCATCAAATATCTTTTCCGCCTCCCTTTTAATATTATCATCTACTAATATTTTAACCTGTACCATAACACATCCTCCATACTTAGTCTCTAATAATTCTACTACATTATACAACACAATATATATCATTTTTATAATTCTTTTCCACTGCATCCTTTATATAACCTTACCTTATCCTCTACAATTACCGCCACCATTTTTTTACTTTTACAACTTCATTACATTATAACCGAAAGTTGAAATATCAAAATACTCAGCTATCTTAAGAATTAGTGTTCCAATCTCATAAGCAGTAAACATTTTTTCAACGCTGACACTCACTCCAATGAAACTATCTGTATGCCTTACTATAACTCCTTAAATTCTGTTCTTTTGTTTTTATACTATTTTTATAAGTTCCATTTTAGTTGCGTAATTCCTGCATAACCTACTTCCCATATAAACCATGCAAACTCTATAAAATCCTTGGAAATCAAATTTTCTATAATACATGCTCTTGTTGCCGGTGTTCCAAGTCCCCTTCGCTCAACCTCAATTCCCTTTTGCAGTGCATCATTACCTGCAATCTCTATAGCCTTAAGGAGAGTATCCTCTGATAGCTTTTGTCAAGGGTAGTTAAGAAATTTATTTATCTTTTTGGTAACTCATATCTTCACATTCTTTCTGAATAAGTCTATTTATTTTATCTGTAATTGTTTCATCACTGGTTTCACTGAAATGTACTGTAACTTTATAGTTTGTTTTTCCTATTTTTTTACTGAATGTGTTTTCAACTTTGTTTTTCTCATCTGTCATCTGTACTCTCCTTTCATTGCAATAAAAAAAGCGATTAGATTTTTTACTTTTCCAATCGCCTCAAATATTTTTATTTCTGCTATTAAATTCTTATTTTTACAATATTGTTCCCTCTGAAAGAATGTCTACATATTTTTTATATACATATTGTCTGTACCTTTTTTTATCCTCTACAAGCTCTAATATTTCCATATCCATTAAATTCTCCAAAAGTTTATTGACAGTAGGCTTACTAACGCTCGCTAAATTTTTAATATCCTCCGATTCTACAAAAGGGTGTTTCAATAGATATTCATATACTAAAAGAAGATTTGAAATATTACCACTTGAAAACTGTCGAATTTTCTCTATATCATTCTTCTTAAGCTCAACAATCTTTTGGATGGAAGTGATTGCATCCTCAGATATTTCACAAATTCCATCTATAAAAAATTTAATCCATTCTTCAAATTCCCCCTTAATACGAATGTTATTGAGAAGTTCATAATATTTATTCCTATTTTTCTTGAAAAAATAGCTCAAATAAAGAACAGGGTATTCAATCAAGCCTTGCTCTCTTAAGTATAATATTATGAGTAGTCTACCCATTCTTCCGTTACCATCTAAAAATGGATGTATCGTTTCAAATTGATAGTGGATTAGAGCTATCTTTATTAAGTTTGAAATATCACTATCTTCATGTATATATTTTTCTAAATCACTCAAGCAAATATCCATCTCATCAGGTGCAGGCGGAATGAAACTTGCATTTTTTAAAGTCGAACCTGCGTGTCCAATCCAGTTTTGTGATTTTCTAAATTCACCCGGCATTTTTTCTTCTCCTCTAACATTAGACAAGAGAACCGAGTGGGTTTCTTTAATCAATCTCATACATAAGGGTAATTCATTTAGTCTTTTAAATGCGTAATGAGTCGCTTTGATATAGTTTACAATTTCTTCAGTATCTTTTATCTTTTCATTTCCCTTATCTTTTTGCAGTACATCAACAAGAGAGGCTTGTGTCCCCTCTATTTGAGAACTTATAACAGCCTCTTTTTGAACATACATAGATACAAAAAGATCAATATCCGGTAAAGTTATTGCCATGCCATCTAATCTTCCCAGTAATAAATATGCTTTATTGATTAAAGCATTTATTTCACTATCAAGATTTAATTTTATATCTTTTAAATTATGCGGAACAAAGCATTCGTAATCGCTTTGCATTTTCTTTAATTCTCCGGCTCTATTATTTTCTAATCTCAAAATATC
Source organism: Lachnoanaerobaculum sanguinis (assembly GCF_033242365.1). Classification (NCBI taxonomy): domain Bacteria; kingdom Bacillati; phylum Bacillota; class Clostridia; order Lachnospirales; family Lachnospiraceae; genus Lachnoanaerobaculum; species Lachnoanaerobaculum sanguinis. The sequence goes on along the minus strand of NZ_BTHK01000002.1, from coordinate 104,531 downwards.
ACCCCCTAAGTCAAATCTATTTTACTTAGAATAAGCATAACCGTTTTAAGTAAAATTTTCAAGTGCATATTTTACTTATATTCTTTGAAAGTTCTCTAAGTAAACCCTATTTCACTAAAAAAACGATTAGATTTTTACTTTCTAATCGCATTGACTGTTTTTGTTTTATTAAGTGGTGAAATGTGTTTTAAGGCTTGTCTTTTATCTTAGGCATATATCTGAGCTTTAACACTCTAAAAACACCTTTCTTAATATCCAATATAGATAATATTTCTTTCTCCTAAAAAACAGAGAGGTTTTATCCTCTCTGCTTGCTTTAATGCTCCACCTTTAACGGTAGCGGGACACCCTCTTTATCGACCAAAGCATAGCCAATATTTTTAGAAATATCAAATCTGCAATTTCCTAAACGATATTCTGTTGTCATTGATATTATACCCGATTTCTTCAAAAAATCACTACCTTTCCTCACTCCTATAATAATCTTTTGTTTTTCCTTTCCTCTGCTCATATTTTTCCTGCTGCTCTTGATACTTCTTAATCTGTTCAATTACACTTGGCTTTTCTCCTCTCTTAATCGCCTTGTCAATCTCAATAGATAAGTCGATACCATAATCATCATTTACAGTCTTAGCTGCATATTTGATATGATTGATATTTTCGTATTCTTCCTTAATAGATTGAGCTTGTTTATTTAGCTTAGTAATTTCAATTTCAAGACTTTGTATATCCCTTTGCCAATTTTTAGATTTAATAGCTGATGAGACTGTTATTTTTTCAAGAATTACCCTTGCCCTTTTATACTTGTCTATCTGTTCTTTATGTGAATTATAGAAGCTGTCTTTGAATAATGATTTGCTGTTCCATTCTTCAAAGATTTGCTTATTATCCTTGCAATTCATGATAAATATAAATGTTCTTCCGGTGTTTCTCCCAAGCCTTCTACATCACCCTCTCTTTCATAATCTTCCTCAAGCTCATTATAGTTATTCCGTCCAAATTTTTCTTTTCCAGTATCATTGATATTTCATAAAAATAAAACTACTTTTGGGTATTCATTGCTTTTTTTCAAACCAGATGTCCTTTTCTTTATTCAATATTTTAAATACTAATCCCTTCCAAACAGATCCCTTGTATATACCTTTTCTTTCACGTCTTCCAGGCAATCATCATATCTATTTGCAATTATTGCATCGCTGTTTTCTTTAAAAATATCAATATTATTTATAACTCTGCTTCCAAAGAATGTAGTATTATCATCAAGAGTAGGCTCATATATTACAACCTTTGCTCCCTTTGCTTTGATTCTCTTTATAACACCCTGAATAGAAGACTGTCTGAAATTATCAGAATTTGATTTCATTGTAAGTCTGTATACACCTATAACAACCTCTTTTTCCATAGTCGGATCATAGGCACTTCCTTCACCATAGTTATAATACCCTGCCTTCTGTAATACCTTATCAGCGATAAAGTCCTTTCTTGTCTTATTGGATTCTACTATAGCGGAAATCATATTTTGTGGCACGTCTTCATAATTTGCCAATAGCTGCTTGGTGTCCTTTGGCAGACAATAACCACCATATCCAAAAGACGGATTATTATAATGCTCTCCGACTCTAGGATCCAGACAAACACCTCTTATAATTTCCTTGGTATTAAGTCCTTTCATCTCTGCATAAGTATCAAGCTCATTAAAATAAGATACTCTAAGTGCAAGATATGTATTTGCAAAAAGCTTCACAGCCTCCGCCTCTGCAACACCCATAATCAATATTTCTATATCATCTTTGAGTGCACCTTCTTTTAAAAGATTTGCAAATTTAGATGCAGCTTTCATAAGCCTTGCATTCATAGTATCTGTCCCCACAATAATTCTTGAAGGATAAAGATTGTCATAAAGTGCCTTTGACTCTCTCAAAAACTCCGGAGAAAAAATAATATTGTCACAGTGAAATTTACTTCTGATACTTTCCGTATAACCTACAGGAATCGTCGATTTAATGATTATAACAGCATCAGGGTTATACTTTATAACCTCTGTAACCACATCCTCTATTGCCGATGTGTCAAAAAAATTCTTCTGTGTATCGTAGTTTGTCGGTGCCGCCACCACAACAAAATCGGCATCACTGTAAGCAAGCTTCGTGTCCAAAGTAGCAAGCAAATTAAGTTCTTTTTCTTTAAAATACTTCTCAATATACTCATCCTGAATTGGACTTATTCTTTTGTTTATCTTCTCTACCTTTTCAGGAATAATATCCACCGCCACCACTTCATTATTCTGTGCCAATAAAGTGGCGATTGACAACCCCACATATCCTGTACCTGCTATTGCTATTTTCATATGCCCCTCCTAAGATTATATTTCATAAAAATCCTTATACCAATGTGCAAACTTTCTAAGTCCATTTCTTAAACTTGTATGTGGCTTAAATCCAAAGTCTTTCTCTAAAGCACTTGTATCCGCAAATGTAATCGGTACATCACCCGGTTGCATCTCCACAAGCTTTTTATGACTTTCAAAATCATAATCAACCGGTAATACTCCTGCGCTAACCAACTCTTGCTGTAATATATCTACAAAATCAAGTAGATTTTCCGGTTGATTATTTCCAATATTGTAAACTGAATAAGGAGGTATAGGTAAACCGTCTTCTCCATTTTTCCTTTCAGGTGCAGCCTGCATAACCCTCTTTACACCTTCTACTATGTCATCTACATATGTAAAATCTCTTTTGCAGTTACCAAAATTAAATATCTCTATTGTCTTACCTGCAAGCAATTTATCAGTAAATCCAAAGTATGCCATATCAGGTCTTCCTGCCGGTCCGTATACAGTAAAGAATCTAAGTCCTGTTGACGGTATATTGTAGAGTTTGCTGTATGAATGAGCCAATAATTCATTTGACTTCTTTGTAGCAGCATAAAGTGAAACAGGATTATCTACTTTATCATCTGTGGAATAAGGAACTTTTTTATTTGATCCGTATACTGATGATGAAGAGGCATAAACTAAGTGTTCCACTCCTCTTTCGTCATTGTCATATGAATGACGACATGCCTCTAAAATATTATAAAAGCCTATAATATTACTCTCTATATATGCATCCGGATTTGTAATAGAATATCGAACTCCTGCTTGTGCAGCCAGATTTACAACTACCGAAGGCTTATATTCAGCAAATACTCTATTAATAAGTTCTTTATCAGCTATATTCCCCTTTATAAATGTCCATTTTGAATCTGTATGTTCTAAAGATACTTTTTCAATCTGCTGTAATCGCCATTCTTTTATAGAAATATCATAATAGTCATTCATATTGTCAATTCCTATGATATGAATTGAAGGTTGGGTTCTTAACAGTTCAATAACTAAGTTACTACCTATAAAACCTGATGAGCCTGTGACCAGAATAGTCTTATTATTTAAAATAACGTTATTTAATTTCATTAAATTACCCCATAGTATTGTTAATATAACAACTTGTTGCATCTTCTTTTGGAATTATAATTCCGGGATTCCCCATAACAATTGAATGTGATGGAATATCAAAATTAACATAGGAATTTGGCGCAATTAAAACATCATCACCTATAACAATTTTACCAACGATAGTCGCATTTACTCCTATCCAAACGTTATTACCTATTATCGGAATGCCCTTTCTTTTCCCTCTATTTTCTTGCCCTATTGTGACATTCTTATGTATATTACAATTTTTACCAATTATAGCTTTGGGATTAATTACTATACAATATGGATGACCAATATATAACCCTCCACCAATATTTGTATCTGCTGAGATATCTACACAATTTTTATTCCTATAATATACAAATAGTACTTTATATATCATTTTAAAAATCACATTATTTGTGTCTTGATATTTCCTCATCCACTTTTGAAATTTAGGCATTTCTCTTAATGAATTATATCTTACACGATCCGATTGAAACCTACTTTCATTAACCATATTCACCTCTTTATAAATAAATCTATTATTTTACTCATTAGATATTTTATATATTTATTATAAAACATTGTATTTATTGCTATAACTATTGGTACTTCTATAGTTGTTATTATTATTGCGTATACAACCCATTCAAACCAACCATTGACCTTAATTTTAACATAAGAAGCAAATACAAACGAACACACAATAATAATTATGTCTACAGCAACTTGTTTAATAAAGTATTTTATTGGCCAGCAGATTAAATTTTTAGAATCATATATTGCCATCCAGATTGTTTGGTATAACATTGCAACTAAAGTTCCTATTGCAACACCTATAAGCCCAAAAATTTTTACTGTGACAATTGAAATAGTAACATTTATAATTGCAGCTGTTATATAACACTTTTGCGTCTGCTTATAGTGTCCACCTGCTAATATCATGATATTATATGGCAGACGTAAACAGTGTCCCGCATTTGCCATTATTATTAATACCGCAAATATTGGTTGAATATAATTAATATCTCTAACGCCATATGTATATAATTTAATAAATGGTAGAATAACAATTGCTGTAATACTAAATATAAATATTGTACCTGTATGAATAATCCACTCTATCCAACCAAAAAATCCCCTTAATTCATCCAGTTCTTGTTTAGCCCATAACTCTCCCACTACCGACTGTATTCCGCTTGTCGTTGCAAGAATTAACTGCTTTATACCTGATACTATAATATTATAAATTGAATATACAGATACTGCTTTTAACCCATCAAATATTGTTAAAACAATGCTGTCTGTACTGTCTAAGACTACAGACGCAATATGCTGTGAAACTCCGTTCCATTTTTGTTTAATCGGTTCTTCATAATATTTAATCTTCCAATTTATCTTATAATTTTTCTTAATATAAATTGCAAGAAATGCCGGTCTAATAGCATATATTATAGATGTAATCAACTTTACAATATGAATAGAAGCTCCAAGTCTTATCAATATATAACAGAATAGTGTATTTAATACTAACGTAAGGGTTTGTATATTGTAAGACACATATCCTCTTTGGTCTGCAATAAGTAATAAACTACTAATTATCCCAAAATAGTATTGTGCAAATGAACTTATACTAATAACTAATATGAGTGTTCCTGTAAATATAAATCCAAAACTCTGTTTAGCAATGATATTATAGAAAAGTATCAACAAAATTACATACACAAGCAATATACCGGCAATTTTAGAAAAAAATTTCTGTCCGGAAACGACAATACTACTTACACCATCATTATCATTAACTGAAAGCGGTTTATACAAAGATGATTGAACAACTGCTCCAACTCCTAATTCTAAGAATGCAATAATACCTAAAAATTGCATAATAGAATTAATCAGTCCATTGATTTCTGATCCATAACTATTTAATATTAGTCTAGGTACAATAAACCCACATATAATTGTAGTTATTCTAAATACTAATGAAGAAACTGTATTTTTAGCCAGCTTTTTCTTTCTCAAATATCCATCCTGTTTTATTCCAATCATTATATATTCCTGTTATCCTATAATACATAAACTATATTGATTTCTTATTGAACACCCTTTATATTTGATAAGTCTATCCAACTTCCCAATATTTTATCCCATTTAAATGGTGTAAATTCTTCAAACCCACTTCCAGGATAGAAAGTCATTTCACCAAAAAAAATTTCTTTTTTTATAACATAGAAATCAATCCTAACAAATGTAATCCCTTGAGATAGTATCTCCGCTAGTCTAATCATCTCATCTAATCTATCCGGTTTTTTCTCAGGCGTTCTAAGAGACTTATAATGCCTTTTAAATGGCATTATATTCCATTTAGTGTCATAGAATGTTACTTTTAAACCATCCTTAGAATGCCTATCATTACATGTAAAAATACATTTGCAAACTCCATTAAAGCACATAAACTTATAGTCTGTCAGTTCTTCACCATCATCAGACATATACTCTTCTGCGATTACTCTTCTTACTACATCCTTATATGGCCATTCACGATGTAACAAATAGTAATCACGTTTAATACTTTTTTTCAATATACGAATTGTCTTACTTATATCAAAATTATTCTTATCTTTACATATTATAACTCCTCCAGAATCATGTGTAACCTTAAGAACAAACTGATTTGGAAGCTTATCCCATTCTATATCATACACATTATCCCAACTGGCAATTGTAGGAATTATATATTTTTCTCCAATGACTGATGCCACATATTTTTTTACTTCATATTTATCGACCATTTTTATATATTCCGGATTTCTATCATATAGTTTTAACCACTGTAATTTCTCATTAAACGTCTTAGGCTTTGATAGGTCTAGATTATATCCTAATTTTGCATAAAATTTTCTTCTTAAATATTCATCATCTGTAACCTTGTTATATGTTCCTTTGCCTGATAAATAGATAAATCTATATTGTGGATCTAAAAAAAATCTTATACCGCATTTAATTAAATGAAATAGTCTCACTTCTCTTTTTCTCCTTCATTTTTCTTATGCTTATATAGAAAATAAGAAAGTAAAAAATAGTAGTTTTGTAATAATAACTTACATTTCCATAATCCATTATAAGTTGCATTAACATTAAAATAATAACTACAACTGTATATTTCTCTCTATATTTGAAATATTTTATTAAATCATTTATTACTAGATAGTAAATATAATAATAAATTAAAAATCCAAATATGCCTCCATTAGCCAATAGCTCCACATAATTATTATGTAAATATGCATCACGTCCATAATTACTTGAAACAAACAAACGTGCATTGCCCATTCCAATGCCAAAAATAGGGTTTTCTTTAAAGATTTTAAAACCTAATTTTATATATTCATATCTAAGCCAAGTAGATGAGTCAACAATACCTCTTCCTGTAAACAACGCTACCATACCATCCATTCTTTTTTCTATAACTGAGAAAGCTTCTAATGACATTAACCAGCGTATTAATAAAAAGGTAATTAATGATATACATATAGTCCAAAAAACTGTTATAAATATATTTCTACTAAGATTCTTGAAAACAAACAATAGAAATACTCCTATAACTACCATTAATAAAGCTTTCCTACTTGCTGTAGCCAAAATTAAAATGACTGCCGGAATATCAAAAATCATATACCAAATAGATTTATCATAAATAAATTTAAAAATAGAAATGATAATCATTACACCACCTACCATTCCTATAGAATTTACATTAGTAAAAGTATTTTCTAATCTTTTACTTCTTAGAATAGCATCTATAATTAAATCTTTTCCATAAAAAATAAAAGAATAGAATACAACTATACAACTAGCCAAAAATAGTACAGAAATTAGCTCTTCCAGCGCATTATTTCTAACTGAATAATATGAGTATAATATTGACATACATACTAATATTTTTATTATTGTTAATCCTTTTTCAACTGCATAATCCGGCCTTATCGCCCATGTTGCAGAAAGAAAACAATATAATGCGAATATAAAAATAGCTATGTGAAAATTTTCAATCTTAAAAGGTATACGAAAATTATACTCAACTGACATTACTATAAATATCATTGTAGTTAAAACAAATAAAACTATTGATCCAAATGGATTTTCTCCAAAAATATAAAACGATGCTATAAGAGCAGACATCAGTATTTGAATTAATTTATTGCTTTTTTCTTTTACTATCATCAATTCTATCACCCTTTTATCCGATTAAATTCAAATACTCTTCCCATTCACTGAATATTTTTGATGATTCAAAATCTTCTGCTCTTTTTCTAACTTTAATTGACATTTCTTCTAGGGCCTCATTATCATATATCACACTATTTATTGAGTCTTCTAATCCCTTCACATCATTGCACCTTACTAAAATACCTTGTTTTATATTCTTTATTAGCATTTTGGGGCCACCACAAGGACAATCTGTTGATATAACAGGAGTTCCACATGCCATAGCCTCCATTAAAACATTGGGGAGTCCCTCAAAATCTGATGAAAGTATAAAAAGTTTTGACTTTGATAGTATGTCTGCAACATTACTTACTTTACCTAAAAGATGCACCTTATTTTGCAATCCGTTTTTGTCAATCAAGTCCCTAAGTTCCCCTCTTAAGCTTCCATCTCCATAGATGTATAAGTCATCAATGCCCTTTTCTTTTTTTAATAAATTCGAATATGCTTGTATAAGCAGTTTATGGTTTTTTTGATCTTCCAGCCTTCCTATTGTAACAATACCGGCGCAAGAATCTGCCCTTTTAGTGTTGAAAAATACTTTATCTACCGGATTAAGTATAACTCTTGATTTACTTTGCAGTTTATAATTAAAATATTTTTTTGCATCATCTGTCTGAAATACACACCCATCTACCTGTCTAAATAATAGATTTATAGCAAACTTATTTATTACTCCTTTTCCATACTCATATCTTGGATCGTTTCTTACAGATATAATCTTTTTTATATTTAATCCCATAGTTGACAATACTGCTCTAATATTAGGAGCTCCCAGAAATGAAAGTATCATGTCCGGCTTTTCTCTCTTAACTAATTCTCTTAATCTTATTATCCTTTCAATATTCTTTTTTATAGGATTTCCTGAGTTATCTTTTCTAAGAAATATTCTCTTTACTTTATCAGGTATATCAAATGAATTTTCATTTCCAACATCAAAATCATTAACCAATATAACACAGTAGTCTTTTTCGATTAGATATGAAACCAAATTTTTCATCACTCTTTGTGCTCCACCGGTACTAGCCATAATATCTATATAACATATTATTTTTTTCATACACTCACTTACTTCCTCATAACTTTTACAATCTTTTAATCAATGATTGTAAAACCAATTCAGGTACATATTCTTTTGCTTTATTTAAACACTTAAATTTTTTTTCAACAATTATTTCCGGAAAATCACTAATCTGTTCAAGTGTATTTATTAACTCCTTTAAATTTCCAAATTCATACCCTATTCCGGTGCATCCATCATCAACTACATCAAAAAAACTTTCCCATCTTGATGAAACTACAGGCACTCCTGCTGCATATGCATCTAAAATAGTTCCCGGTATTCCTTCAGTAAAAAATCTTGTTGGAAATACCAATAAAAAATACTTTTTTAATACTTCTACACTCTCATCAGACTGAACTATCCCTCGGTAGGATATATAGTCAGGAAAGCTTTTTTTCAGCTTTTCAAACCACTCCTCTTGCTCTTTATCCACTTGACCGTATATATCCAGCTCATAAATTTTATCTCGATTTTTTTTATTTATAGATATAACAGCATCAACAATATCTTCAATGCCTTTTTCCTTCATTACTCTTGAAAATGTACATATTTTATATGGCTTATCATATACGCTTTCCAATTCGCTATTTGATAAAATTTTAATTTTTTTAAAGTTTTTCAATATCTCAATATTATTTAATTCAAGCTTTTCTAATTCCTTTTTCATCGTACTTGTTTCAACATAAATACCGGTGAAAAACTTCAATCCAAATTTTAGTATTCCTCTATTTCTTATGAATGAAGGTAACCAGCCACCTATAACAACATAATGTAATTTTCTCCTAAAGAATATATTAATAACATTACATAAAGGGACAAATATCCTCACACCATTATGAGCCGGAAAAATAATAATATTTTCACAAGATCTAAAAGCTTTAACCATCTTAACAATAATTTTAGGTAATTGTTTTACTCCACCATGTGTATCAATTTTTAAAATTAATTCTTCGCAAAAATGTTTCTCTAACTCCTGTGTTACATTTTTTGTCTTGATAGTTTGTCCATTTAACAAATTCTCACCAAATCCAAAGTGACCTATCACACATGCTTTTTTCATAAAGATATCACCTTCTTTTTTCGTAAACTATCTTTTTGAATATCCCAAAAAACATATTCCAACATGCATACCACATTGCGATTACCGCCGGCTTATCATCACACATATGGAATAGATCATAATGACTTTTAAATTTCCTTCTAAATTTATCATGGCTTATACTTACTTTTCTGACTCTGTATTTTGCCAAGTTTTCCTTCAATAGATAAGCACATGTTTTTTTCTTTTTAAATAATTTTAGGCGAATGGCATAATCATTATTCTTTTTAATATCTTTTATCTGAATCATTCCAAAATATTTCGCACTGTACATCATAGTAAGCTGTCCGATGTAATCATAATTATACATCTTATTTTTATTTACTTTTTCCGGACCTGAAACATAAATATTTAACGGCTTAGAATCTTCATCTATTTTTTCATATTCTGTATATGATAAATTATATCTATTCTTTTTCATAAAATTAATTTGATGTTCCAATTTTTTAGGCATCCATAAATCATCCGAATCAAGAAATGCAATCCATTCTCCTCTTGCTTCTCTTAATGCTTTGTTACGTGTTAAAGCAGCACCGGAATTTTTTTTATTGTGAAAATACTTTATTCTGCTATCGTTAAATGAGTTTACTACTTCATCCGTATTATCTGTAGAGCAATCATCAACAATAATAAGCTCCCAATTTTTATAAGTCTGATCAATAACAGACTTAATTGATTCTGCAATAAATTTTTCTGTATTCCATGAAGGCATAATAATAGAAACAAGTCCATCTATCATTTTTCTATTTTCCATAATTATTATTCTTTCTAAAAACAACAAATGCAGTTCTAAACATTGTATAAATATCTCTTAACCATGAAAATTTTCTAATACTTCTCAAATTATATTTCATCTTCTCCGGAAGTATTTTGTCAATATAAACTCTATCTACATCATCAGCCTTATCAAGTAATTCTGCTTCATCCTTATATTTTATACAAGCTTCTGATGTCACTCCTGCAGGAAGTAAAAGTGTTGCAAACATTTCTTTTGAATACTTTGTAACATAATATGTACTTTCCGGTCTTGTTCCGACAAATGTCATATCACCCAAAAGTATGTTTATAAGCTGTGGCAACTCATCCAAGCGATATTTTCTTAGCTTACTTCCTACTTTAGTAACCCTGCTGTCATTTGATACAGTTACACCACTACCTTTCTTATCAGCATCTTTAACCATAGTTCTAAATTTAATAATTTTAAACTTTTTCCCATACTGAGTTATTCTCTCCTGACAATAGAATATACCACCTTTAGAATCTCTCAATATTGCAAATGATATAATGATAAAAATAGGTATAAGTAATAAAATCATTAATGCAGATACGATAATATCAAAGCTTCTTTTCACAATCAAACCGGCTTTTTTATTCTTAAGCTTTTCATAATACGGTCGGACTTCTTTTGTCCTCATATATCTAGGTAACTTATCCCATTCTCTCAACATATATCTCTCCAAAGTAATATTATATATAATCTCTTACAATTCTGCTGTACTGCTCTATCACATACTGAACTTCTTCATCTGTCAACTTTGTATGTAACGGCAATGTGATTTCATTTGCAAATTGGTTATAGGCATTTGGATAATTCTCTATGGAAAATCCTATATCCTTATAAGCGGTCATCATTGGTAAAGGTTTGTAATGTACATTGCAAGCTATACCTGATTCGGCCATTTTTATTATAATTTCATTTCTTTCTTCTAATGTTATACCCGGTATTCTTGTTATGTACAAATGTCCCGAAGAGTTGTATTCATCTGTATAGTGTTCTAAGACATTTATACCAAGTTGTTTAAATGAAATATCATATTTTTTAATTATCTCTCTTCGTCTGTCTAACAGCCCTTCATATCTTTTCATTTGTGCCAGTCCCATTCCGGCAGCCACATCTGTCATATTGCATTTATGCCATGGTCCTATGATATCGTACTCCCATGCTCCGAGTTGCGTTTTAGCAAGTGCATCTTTTGACTGACCATGTAGTGACAACAATTGATATTGTTTATAAATATCTTCGTTATCTATGCCTATTATATCTCTCCAAGTTACCGCGCCACCTTCTGCAGTCGTAAAATTCTTTACAGCGTGAAAGCTGAAGCATGAGAAATCGGCAATACAGCCTGTATGCTTTCCTTTATAAGTTGCACCAAATGAATGTGCTGTATCTGCCATCACTATTACTCTTCCTATGGCTTTTTGAATCTCATTTTCCGGTCTGAAAAGATGTTTTTTTCGTTCCACAATATCAAATATTTTTTCATAGTCACATGGAATACCTGCAATATCCACCGGTATTATCACTTTAGTATTTTCATTTATAGCATTTTCAAGGTCTGAATAATCCATTTCCAAAGAATCTTTTTGTGTATCGATAAGTACCAACTTTGCACCTACATGGCATACAACCGAGGCGCTTGCTGTGTATGTATACGCACTTGTTATTACTTCGTCATCTTTATCTATTCCAAGCAAACGTAATGTCATCTCTGCACATGCTGTCTGTGAGTTCAAACATACAGCACGCTTTGTATCACAAAATGTTGCTACTTGTCTTTCTAATTCCTTTGTCTTTGGTCCTGTCGTTATCCAGCCGGATTTTAATGCTTCCGATACTTCTTTTATCTCTTCATCAGTTATATCCGGTGGTGAGAATGAGATTTTCATAGTTATTTTCCTTTTCTATATCCAATCAAAAAAGCCTACAAGACTGCTCCTGTAAGCTTTTTAAGTTGATAAAATCAATTTGCCGCCTGTGGTAAGTCTTCATGATGTAATCCGTTTGCAATTTCATTTTTATTATCAAATAATTCACTATTTATACTGTCAACATGCGCTGTATGATATGTTGTCACTATCTCCTTTATATGTTCACGGATATTTCCGTTATTCTCTCCCATATATACGGATAATAACTTAAGCTGTCTTAAAAACTTATCTTCATTAAAGTCAAGCGGCTTACCTATACTTATCAGTTTATTCGGTGTAGTCTCAAGTCCTTCCTCTGACATAAGTCTCTCTTCAAAGAGTTTCTCACCCGGGCGAAGTCCTGAGTATTCTATCTTGATATCTATATCGGGGCGCAGTCCTGAGAGTCTTATAAGATTTCTTGCCATCGTGTCTATCTTTATCGGTGTACCCATATCAAGTACAAATATCTCACCACCCTTTGCATAGTTACCTGCCTGCAGTACCAAAGATACCGCCTCCGAGATTGTCATAAAATATCTGATAATATCGGGATGTGTGACTGTGACAGGTCCTCCGGCTTCTATCTGCTTTTTAAACTTAGGTATTACGGAACCGTTGCTTCCAAGCACATTTCCGAATCTGACAGCTGCAAACTCTGTAGTTGGATTTTCTACAGCACTGTAGTACTCTTCCATACCGATGATTCTGTTATCCTTTTGCACCTGTATAGGTCTAAGCTCGCTTGCTCTTCCTTCCTTTACTTTCCTTGCAAATGTCTGGATAATCATTTCACACATTCTTTTGCTGGCTCCCATTACATTTGTGGGATTTACCGCCTTATCTGTTGAGATAAGTACAAATCTTTTACATCCGTAATGTAATGCCGCAAGTGCAGTATTGTATGTTCCCATTACATTGTTTTTTATAGCCTCACAAGGGCTGTCTTCCATAAGCGGAACATGCTTGTGTGCAGCCGCATGGTATACCACATCAGGTTTGAATGTTGCAAATACCTGTTCAAGCTTCTTTAAATCTCTCACAGATCCTATTATTGTATCGAGATTCAGCTTCGGATAGTTCATCAACAGTTCCTGCTCAATCTCATAGGCATTGTTCTCATAGATATCAAATATTATAAGATGCTTTGGTGAGTGTGCCGCAATCTGCCTGCAAAGCTCACTTCCTATTGAACCGCCTCCACCTGTTACCAAGATAGTCTTACCGTTTAGATAGTTGAATATCTCATCAAGATCCACTTTTATAGGCGCTCTGCCAAGTAAGTCTTCAATGTTAACGTCCTTTAGATCTTTAACGGCAACTTTACCGTTTGCAAGCTGACACATTCCGGGTAGATTTTTAAGTATACAGCCTGATTCCTTGCAGATATTTAATATCTTACTGAGTTCCTCAGGACTGCTTCCGGGTATTGCCACGTATATTTTATCTATTCTGTAATGCACTACATTGTCAAGTATTCGGCTTCTTCCGCCTACTATCGGTATATTGTCAACCGTTCTTCCCCATTTTGACTTGTCATCATCTATAAAGCAAATCACACTGTCATTATAGTCAACCGATCTTTTGATATCTCTTAAAAGCAATCTTCCCGCATTTCCCGCACCTACTATCATCACTCTTGACATATCTTTTTGTGATTTTCTGACATTTTCTCTGTCTGAACGCAGTAAAAGCACAAATCTATAGGAAAAGCGACTTCCAAGAACTGCCAAAAACTGTATCAATATTCCAAACAGATAATAAGCTATCGGCATTCTTTCAAACATCAGTGTAATAAGTAAAGTATGCAAAAATCCTGTTATAATACTTGCATACATTACATGTTTTAATTCTGTATAGCTTGCAAACTGCCAAATGCTTCTGTATAGCTTCAAAGCAATAAAAGTTATCAAGGTTATGAGGGTATATATCGGAACAAATTTTGACCACGCCAATATATATTTACCCTCAATATGTGAAAATTGTAAATCAAAGCGTAGCCATAGTCCTATGAGATATGACAAATTTACCGCAATCATATCATAGATAGCCAGCATTACAGCCGCACCATGTAAGTATTTTAGTTTAACGTCATGTTCTTGCATTTTTCCCCATTGCCTCAATTTTAAAATTTTTTATTTGTAAATCACGCAAACTGTTGATGAGCCGTTCAGCAAAACATCTATAGTCTTTGCCTGATAATTTATTCCTATTACCTGTACAGGTGACCATGTACCTGTAATATTGGCATAGGCAAGTACCTTTATATCCTTACCCTCCACTATGTTGGGTACATATATAGTTACTTTTGTCTGAACATCTGCAATCTTTCCGCTTGCATCTGTGGTAAGTATTGCCAGAGTCTTATCCATTGCTTTATATTCAGCATAATCTTTTAAAGTAGTTGCATCATTTATATTTCCGCCTTGATTTAAGCTGTTGATGCTTGCAACTGTCTTTTCAGGAAGTCCTGTGGTTTCACTTCCTGCCATAGGAGTTGTCGCATGACCGTTCTCAAGTGCGGCTACAAAACGAATTGCAGTAGATGCTACCTGTGTATTTGTTGCTGAACCTTGAGTATTTGTCTGATTGTTTGTTTGAGTACTTGTACCGGCACTTGAATGCGAACCTGATACTCCTCTGCGAACGCTACCGCCTCCGCCTCCGCTTCCGCCGGAACTTCCTCCGCCGCCTCTTCTGTGGCTACCGCCGCCTCCGCCGCCTCCGCCACCACCTCTTCTGTGGCTACCTGAGCTTGAACCGCTTCCACCTTGTATACTGGAAGCACCGAATGCACCTCCTGCCATTGAAACAGCCAATATGCATGCTAACACTGCTATACCTTTTTTCTTCATATCTCTATCCCTTTCTTTATTTTTGCTTTATTCTTCTGTATAAAACAATTCAATAATTTTATCCATTGCCTTATCATGGTCTATATAAAACTCATCATAAAGCTCCGTTTTTTTGTTTTCGCCTTCCGGTACATAAATTCTGTCTTCATTGAAGTCATCATCTGTCATGGCGCAGGCACCAAGTTTTAAAATCATATCTTTTTGCATGTCTGTATAAAAATATGGATCGATATCTCTCAATATATTTTCAATAAGTGAATCTCCCTTAAATTTTTTGAGTTTATTTTGATATGCTTCCAGATATACTTTATGTGCCTCTGTTCTCTTCATTGCTGAAAAATTCTTGTTTGTATCTCTATATCTCAAAAATTTTTCAGCCAAATCCCCTTTTAGATTAACCTTTGCTCCTTTTACAAAAGAAGGATCGGCCGCTTCCATACCTTCATAAGGTATTACCACATCCACTCCTCCTATTGCATCATTGATTGTCTCAATTGCAACTGTATTCATAGCAAAGTATTGATCTATATATAATCCTCCGAAAAGATTGCTTACAGATTCTTTCATAAACTCTGAGCTTATTTCATTCCCGTCTCCAAATGCATATGCCATTGTGATATGTTGTAGGGTCTTTCCTATAATATCTCCATTCACATCTGTAACAGGTATATCTGTCATAGTATCTCTCGGTATGATTATCATATTTAATTTATTGCTGTTTGTATCCCAGGCAATAAGACCTATGCCGTCTGCCTGTCCACCCGAGCCGGCATCCTGTATATAATACATGTCTACATTTGAGTCTATTCCAAGTGCAAGTATAGCCTTTACATAACTTTTTCTTCTGTAATTTTTCCCCTTCCAATTCAAATGATTGCCTGTGTCATATACATCCGCCTTATGCATTAATGTAGTGGCTATCGCCTTATCTTTGTTATTTTGCCAAATATTTATAGCTATAATTAATATTGCGAGTATCAGCAACACAAAAAGTCCAACTATTTTTTTCTTTATATGTGTTCTCATTTTTTATAACTATAGTAATCTCCGTAGTATTTATAGTGATAGCTGCTCTTTTTCATCTCAAGCCCGTTTAACACTGCTCCAAGTATTCTGCAATTTACCTTCTCGAGCTGATCTTTTACTTTCTTTACCATCCTTTGACTGACTGTGGAACTCTTTACCACTATCACCGCACCGTCAACACATCTTCCGATAATCGCCGCATCCACTATATTTGTAAGTGGCGGCGTATCTATTATGATATAGTCATAAACTTCTCTCTGTGCTTTTATGAATTCATCAAGTCTTGACTCATACAAAAGTTCTGCGGGATTCGGTGCATACGGCCCTGCAAATACAACATCAAGGTTTCGTATATTTGTTGTGTATATTATGTCCTCGGTATTCATTCCGCTTAAAAACTGACTCAGTCCTTCAACACTTTCTTTTATCTGATACCTTGTGGTAAGTACTGACTTTCTCATATCCGCATCAATATACAAAATCTTTTTATCTATCTGTGCAAGACTCATTGCAAGCTGAAAGCTTGTCTCAGACTTTCCTTCCGCCTGTATTGAGCTCGTAAAAAGTACAACCTTGATATTTGCACCTGAGAATTGAAGATTGGTTCTTAGCATTCGCATAGACTCTTCATACAAAAAGCCTTTTTCCATTCCATCCAAATTGAATAATATTTCCATGTCTCCTCCTCTCAAGTTATTTATTCTTTTTATATTCCGGTAAGCTTGCAAGTATAGTGAGTTTTAGATTTTTTTCAAGATCTTCTTCACTCTTTACACTGTCATCTAAAAGTTCTATTGCTATGATGATTCCTGAAATAAGGAATATTCCTAAAATTGCCCCCATCAAGGCATTTTTCTTTATACTTGGTCCTGATTTTTCTTCCGGTGCTATTCCAAACTCTATAATCTTTGGCGGTACCACCTCCATCAAATCACCTATATATTTTGAAGAAGAAACCGCTATTTGATTTACGATTTCTTTTGCATTTTCAGGATCCGGATCTGTTACTGTAAGTGAAAGGATTCTTGTATCCAAAGGATTATCCACTTTCAGCTTTTTTCTGAGTTGCTTGTAATTTATATTAAGTCCAAGCTTTTCTATAACTTCCTCAAGTACAGGCCTGCTCTGAATCATCACCTTATAATCTTTTGTCAGCTGACTTCCTATTTGAAGATCTGCCAACGAGTTCAGCGTAGTCTCTTTTGATAAAACATACATCTGAGATGTGGATTGATACTGCGGAGTAATAAAAAATACGCTGAAAGCTGCCGCCAATACAAACCCCAGTACTCCTGCCGCTAAAATCATCCACCACTTTTCTTTTAAGACAAAAATAAGTTCAAGAAGATCTATTTCCGTCTCTTCGTTTATCATTCTGTCCCCCATTTATCTACTCCATTCTATTTCTGTAATATTACGTTTGCATTTTCATATGTCATTTCTATCAAATACTTTTCCGCATTCTTTGAAATCCATGATAATGCTTTTGTGATTTCAGGTTTCCTTAAGTCAATTCTATGCATATCTGTAGCCATAAAGGAAATATTACCTTCCTTTATCTTCTTCTTACACCAAAGTGTATTCATATTGAAAATTCCACCGTTCAAACTGCTGTAGTTCATTTGAAACAATGCACCTAAGGTTTTTATTTCTTCAAGTCTCTTATTCTTTCTTAAACATGAATACCGCTCAACATGAGCAAATACCGGAATAAAGCCGCCAAAGATTATATCTCTTGTTGCCATCTTCAAGTAATTGAAACTTACTCCGGGATCAAATTCCACCAGAACATAATTGCTGTCTGCCAGTGTCAGATACTTTTTCTTTTTCAATGACTCTATAGTGTCTTTTGAATAGAATATCTCCTCACCTGTATAAATATCACATTTGATATTTTCTTCTTTCAGTTTTGTGTTTAATACATTTATTTTTTCAACTATCTCCTCGGGTCTTAGGTTCGGCATGTTATGTGGCGTTGCTATTATTTTCTCTATACCTTGACTAACTGCCATATCTATAAGTTTAAGAGACTCGTCAGGATTTCTTGCTCCGTCATCCACACCGAAAACTATGTGGGCATGAATGTCAATCAATCGGTTATTTCCTTTCATATATGTTTATTTTCTTTTAAAAAGAACTTTTTCTTTATACTATTATACAACCGAATATTATTTATTCAACGAAAAAATTAAGATTACTTAAAGACATATTAAGAATTTTGTCAACTTTGTTAAAATTTTGTTCTCTACTTTCAGTCTGCTTTTCAATAGACGTTCTTCCATTAATAAACAGCAGTGTTTTTATTCTATAAATGAATGTTTTGATTCTTTTCATTCATAAAATTTGTGTATTTATTCACTTTTTCTATATTGCCATTCGTGTAATTTCATTGTATCTTTATACTTATCAATATTTCGGGGAGATTATATGCGACTTTTAATATGTGAAGATGAAGAGGATATTTTAAACGGACTTGCAAAGGGACTTCGTAAACTTAACTATTATGTGGATACGGCTATGGACGGCGAAGAGGCTCTGAGTCTATATTTTGAATCCGAGTACGATTTGATAGTTCTTGATTTGAATATGCCTAAGCTTGACGGTCTTGAGGTTTTAAAGGTTATAAGAGAGGATAATCCTGACTGTAAGGTCATTATTTTATCTGCAAGGGATACTTTAAATGATAAGGTTCTGGGACTTGACCTCGGTGCAAACGACTATATGGTAAAGCCCTTCCACTTTAAAGAGCTGGAGGCAAGGATAAGAGCATTGCTTCGTACTTCATACAGCGCAAACAATGACTGTATAAAGCTTGACTCTCACGGTATTACACTGTTTGTAAATAAGAAGCAGGTTCAAAAGGACGGTGAGAATATTGCTCTTACTCCGAAGGAATACGCTATTTTTGAGTATCTTTGTCTGCATAAGGATACTTTAGTTTCTACTGACGAACTGCTTGAACACAATGTAGATATGAATGCAAATGACGCCTCCGGTGTTATAAAGGTGCATATAGCGGCTATTAGAAAGAAACTTGGCAGCGATGTTATAAAAACAAACAGAGGAATGGGCTATACTATAAATGACTAGTATGCCCATTCCTTAAGTTTTTCCTATATATTTAATCCCTACATTATTTAAGCTTTTCCAACACACCCTCAACGGCTGCTGTAAATGCCTCCAAATTTCTGTTACCCTGTATTACGCCTACTATATTTCTGTCAGAATCTACAAAGAATGTTGTAGGAAAAGCCATAATACTCATTACAAAGTCCTCGGTAGCACCTTCAGGTACTATGTTCTGATATGTAACTTTGTTCTTATCAATGATTTCCTTAACAGCATCCAAATCTGTTCCGGCATCCTGTGCAAGACCGATTACATTTACATCTTTGTCTTTCATGCTTTCGTAGAGTTTTTGCAACTCAGGAATCTCCTGAACACATGGACCGCACCAGCTTCCCCATACATTTACAACTGTAAGCTTGCTTTCTTTGAATACATCACTGCTGATATCCTCTCCTGAAACAGTCTTTGCACTGAACTCAGGGAACTTCTTATCTTCTTTATCGGACTCTGCCTGTTTGGAATCTTCCGCCTTTGCATCAGCCTGCTTTGACTCTGTAGTTGTAGCCTCACTTGATGAAGTCTTGCTGCTTGCATTACAAGCACTTATTCCTGCTGCCAGCATAAGAGCCATACCTAAAATCAATATTTTCTTCCTCATAATTACTCCTTATCTATAATACTGTGGTAGTATACCATAACTTAGGTAAAGCTAAGGTTAAGAAATCCAGTATTCTATCTTAATATTACCACTCTGCTTACATTTATCTCAGGTGCTTCTTTACTATCACCTGTAAGCATGAAGTTATCAGACCACACGAGGACTTTATCACCTTTTTTGATATCTGAAAACTCAACTTCTTCTCCTGTTGATGAAAGTACAGGTTTTACTTTATTGTCAATACTCCATTTGGCATTGTTTAGAGTATCTTTAAGCTTTACTTTACCGTCAGACTCCTCATATCCTTCGATACTGTCTGTATACATAGGCATATGTAATTTATCAGGTACATTGGTCAGTACCACATATGAATTTACCTGTGGTGGCAAACTCATCATATACTCAGGCGCCACCCATGCATAAATAGTATCGCCTTCCTTCGGTGCATCACTTACAAGTCCTGTAGATATATCTACAAATTTTATTCCCGAATTATCAAGTAAAAGGTCAACTTCATCCGGAACTTCCTGTTTATCTTTCCGTTTTCTGCTCCTGGCAAATAAGGCATATCTGTCGGCATATCCGTGTTTGCTTCAATACTCATACCGGCTTCTTTTGCATCCACACTTTCCGCAACTGTTTCTTTAGTCTCATTTGTTTTTGCATTGTTTGCACAACCCATCAAAACCGATACCGCCGCAGCTGCTATCATAAGTTTTTTCAAATTCTTTTTCATATCTTTCTCCTTAAATTTATTTTAACGATGTAATATCGCTATTATCCTATACCGATACATTCAAGGCATATATTGACCGCCTTTTTTAACACTACAAGATGCTCATCTCTTATAACACCGGCTACCACCATTATTGCTCCTATTCCGAGAGCCGCAAATGGAAGTATTCTGCTTTTTTCAGCTTTTTTTATCAGTTCTTTCATTTATTTTCTCCTTTGAAATCTATTAAAAGTTCTACAAAATCATTTTTCATACTGTTTGCGCTTATATTGAACTTGTGCTTATTCATTATTTCCTTGGTTATTGCAAGTCCAAGGCCGCTTCCGCCGTATTTTTTCGATCTGGATTTGTCTACACAATAAAATGCATCAAATATTTTTTCCAAATCTTCTTTAGGTATTCCGACTCCGTAATTTTTTATACTTAATATATTATCTTTAAGCCTGATTTCAATGCTTGCCTCTTTATTTGAATATCTTATTGCATTGTGCATAAGATTAAAGATTGCCTGTTTTAAAAGTACTCTGTCTGCAGATACGATAAATTTTTTATTATCAAAATCTATACTTATCTTTTGCATTTTACTTTCCAAATCATTTCTTAAATCCGATATTACCTCATCAACAATTGTTTGAAGGCATACTTTCTCAAGATTAAGCTCTTCACCGCTGCTTAAAAGTCTGAGTCCCTGTACTATTGAACTCATCATTTCCACCTGTCTGTCCACTACGTTTACAAAGTCTTTATAGTCCTCAACTCCCGGTTCATCGTCCATACTCAAAACTTCCAAGTTTGTCTTTATTGCGGCAACAGGAGTCTTAAGTTCATGCGCGGCATTCTGTGAAAAACTTTTTTGTCTTATATATGACTCTTTGATATTTTGAAGCATATAGTTGAAGGAGTTTTGTAATTCTCCTACTTCGTCTTTTGTCTTAACCACATTTATCTCTTCATTTATTTTATTTATATCAAGATCTTTTATAGTATCCGCAAATGTATTCAAAGGCTTTAAGACTTTTCCGCTGACATACCACATAAGTGCTGTACCTACAACCGAGCAGAATACCGTAATATAAAAGCAGTTTATCCTGAATGTCTCCTGTGCCACATTCATATCTATCTGAAAGAAGTTCTCTCCTGTAGCCTCTGTTATATTGGCGTTATCCGGCAATATGAATATTGTGGAGGCATTGCCTATATTTATAAGATAGGATATCAAAGATATTATGCAAAGCACGGCACCTGTAACCAGAGTCAGTTTTACTCTTATAGAGAGCCTATTCCACATGGGCACATCCTCTGCAATTTCCACTGCAAGCCTTTGTCGCTACAGGCTTGTCTTCTTTCTTCTTTCCTAATCCGGCATATGTCATTACAAGTGCGTCATGTCTGCAGGCCGCTGTACAGGCTCCGCATCTGATACATTCCAATGAGTTCGGATTTGCTCTGACATTTATATCCATCTTACATGACTTTTCACAAAGTCCGCAATTTACACATTTGTCCGGAACAAACTCCATCTTATAAAATCCTATTTTGTTAAAGAATGAGTAGAATGCTCCAAGCGGACATATATATTTGCAAAACGGTCTGTATGTAAATATTGATAATGCCACTATTACTATTAAAATGCTGAGTTTCCAGAAAAATAAAAATCCGATAGTACTTCTAAGTCCTTCATTTGTTGCAAGTAAAGGCAGTGCTCCGCCTAATGTTCCTGCCGGACAGATAAGCTTACAAAAATAAGGTGCTCCAAGTCCGAATTGATTTGTCAAAAACATCGGCAGAAGTATTACAAATACAAGTAATATTGCATATTTTAAGTATCTGAGCGGTCTGTCTATCTTTTCAGGTATTTTAAACTTAGGTGTCGGTATCTTATATAAAAGATCCTGTACAAATCCGAAAGGACATAAAAGTCCGCATACCAGTCTTCCGAGTAATGCTCCTATCAGTATCATTATTCCGAATACATAGTATGATATGCTGAATTTCTTACTGCCTATTACGGCCTGTAATGAACCTATGGGGCATGAGCCTACCGCCCCCGGACATGAATAGCAATTAAGCCCCGGCACACATGCAACTTTGGTATTTCCGGTGTATATTCTGCCTTCAAAAAATCCTTTTAAGTTTGCATTTGTTGCCAGTGTCGCCAATGCCTGTATTATATTCTTTTTTCTCTCTTGAAATCTCGTGTACTTATTCTCGAAATATTTCATCTTACTCTCCTACGTTTAAGCTTTCCCATATTCTACCATGTATTAGGTTAAGATAGAGTAAATCTTTATACAAAAAAAGGCAGGTTGAAAATCAACCTACCCTCGGCATTTAATATGAAGCTGTTTTATAAAGCATCAGAGGTCATTTTCTTCTGAAACTCCTCAACTTTAATGATACTTTCTAAAAATGTTTCTTCATATACTGATTTAAAATCTACTAACTGATCTTTAAGTAATGATATATTTACTACAGTTTGTTTATGTGTTCTCAAATAAGAATTTTTGTGTAAAAATGTAAAAACGGAACAATCAAGACTTATGTCATAAATCGGATTCACCTTACTTTTGTCAGAAATTGACGATATAGGCAAAACTACATAGTCACCTACATCCGCCTGACCTATTATTAAACATGGTCTGCTTTTAAAACTTTGTTTACGATTAACTCTATCATAATAAGGAACAATGGATTTATAGACTTTTCCTATCATCATAAATCCTCGTAATCTTCGAATTCATCCAGATACATATCCCATATATAGTCATATGGTCTAACCTTTTTTGCATCCTCTTCGATATCTTCCAAAGATAATTTATTATCTCCATTCTCACAAACACTCAAGCCTTTGCGTGCATTTTTCCATGAAATCTCATCATGTGAAAGTTTGCTAAGTTTCCATGATGCCAGTTCTCCGTATTGTGCTATTACATTAGAAACAATATATACTGCTTCATCAGATATTTTTTCTATTTCCTTAGAGATAATTTCTCCTTGACAAAAGCTTTTTCTGACTGCAACACAAACAGGACCGTAACGCCATCCTTCAAATTCATCAGCAAATAGTGGCTTACCTGTTACTGCAAAGCTTTCTCGCTGTGAAAAGTAAAGCAGTTTATGCAATTTTATCTCATCAATTGCTTCCCCTGACATTTTTTGATATTCATCACAAATATATCGTGCAACATCAATCACTCTTTCCATAGTTACCCTCCATTCTTTTCTTATAAAAATTCGCCATATAAAACGGCACCAATAAAAATACCTACAAGAAAAGACTCCTCTATGAATATATGATAATACAATCATATACCTTTATATGTTAAATTTCAATGAATTTTGAAAAAATATATTACACACTCATAGTATAAAAACAGGCTCCCTTTCGGGAGCCTGAGCAAAACATAAGCCGGGTTATGTATTAAACGGTCATCTATCTGGTCCTTATGTTACCACAAGGCTCTAGCAACCTACCTGAATTTCGGACGGGCCGCCCTATTCGCTTCGGTCTTGCTTTGGATGGGGTTTACACTGTCCCCATATGTTACCATACGAGCGGTAGTCTCTTACACTACCTTTTCACCCTTACCTTTCGGCGGTTATTTTCTGTTGCACTTTCCTTGGAGTCGCCTCCACCGGATGTTATCCGGCATCCTGCCCTATAAAGCCCGGACTTTCCTCACACTTGTGCGACCGTCTGTTTTACTAAAAGATACTTTAACATCCGGGAAAAGATTTGGCAAGGTGAAATTATACCATAACCACATTCCTTCTGTACGGATTACAAAGCTTTTCACCGTATTTTTCAAAATAAATTGAATTGTATAAAAAATCGGCGTAGATATTATTTTCAAATATTTTAAGACTAGCAGGACTTAATATATCACCTGCATTACTTACCTTACTGATAATCGGAAGCGCACTTCTTTTTTTCAGTTCCGAAAGCAGATCGCCTGCATCCTTTCTGAAACCTGAAAGCATCGGATAGGCAGCCATATTTTTTTCCGCCTTTATCTCTTCCAATAATTTCTTTTTATGATTTAAAAGCAGATGAAAAATTGCTCTGCTTATTCGGGTGTATGTGAAGTTCTTACTTTTAAGCTTCAAAATAAAATCACCGTAATTTTTATTTTCAAGTTCAAATATATTTTTCTCAATAGTATTGGCAAGTTCTTTTGAAACATCGCAATACTCTGAAAGGTCATCACCCTTACCTAGCTTTTCCAATATGCTTCTTTGTACAGTAAATAAAAAATCATCATCAAACACAGGATTACTTTTTCTAAATAAATCTATATTTACATCTGGTATGGCAGTTTTTATGCTTTCCATAAATATATCCGAGTTTGATTCACTGACAAGCTTCCTGATGGCTGTAGCCGATGAAAACTTGCTTTCCTCTATTTCCTTTTCATGGTATCCGCTTCCACTTCTACTTATTATAACAGGATGAATATCAGCATTAATTAGTCTTATACTTTTTAAATACTCGATTGCAAGTATATTATTGGGAGAAGAAAGTATATTCTCTATCTCAGTAATATCTTCTCTCTCCCGTTCTTTCAATGCCTCTATTATCGCATTATGCCTTGCTTTGGCATAGTTTAGCCCCTCTGCCATATGTTTTTTTACAGCAAGCTCCTGCTCTTTATCAGTTAAAACTTTTGCTACAGTATCAAGAAGTTTATAATTATCATTTTCTGCACCGAATGATATAAAGTCCACGCCAAGTATTTTTAAAAGACTTATTCCGTATCCCGCAAAATCATTTGCACTTGCACCGCTAAACAGAGCCGGAATTTCAAAAACCGCATCAATTCCGGCATTTAACGCCATCTTCGTTCTTATACTTTTATCAAATATAGCCGGTGCTCCTCTTTGTACATAATTTCCGCTCATAATTGCAATTATATAATCGGCACCTGAAATTTCTTTTGCTTTCTTTATTTGATACTCATGTCCGTTGTGAAAAGGATTATATTCCGCAATAATCCCCAATATCTTCATATTTAGATTACATCACTCATATCATATAATCCTGCAGTCTTACCCTGTAAAAATTTTGCTGCCGATATCGCACCGTTTGCAAAAATCTTTCTGGAATATGCCCTGTGACTGAATGTTATGACCTCATCTTCACCTGCAAAGATCACATCATGATCTCCGACTATTGTACCGCCTCTTACAGCAGAAAGCCCTATCTCATCAGCTCTTCTAGGCTCATGTCTTTTGCTTCTGTCATAGGTATAAGTAAGCTTCTCATCCATATTTTCATTTACCGCATCCGCAAGTAAAATAGCCGTACCGCTCGGTGCATCAAGCTTTCTTCTGTGATGTGCTTCCACTATCTCTATATCAAAGCCTGCAGCTCTAAGTGTGGGAGCTATCTGTGCCAAAACTTTTGATAATGTATTTATGCCCAAGGACATATTTGCTGAACGAAGTATCGCCGTGTTTTTTGAAAGTTCATTGATTCTTCCGATTTGTTCCTCGCTTAGGCCTGTGGTACAAATAACGGCAGGTATCTTTTTTTCTTCAATAAAATCCAGAAGATTATCCACAGCCTTCACTGAAGCAAAGTCAATTACGGCATCCGCCTCTATATCTATCTTTCTTATATCATCAAATACAGGAAATCCTAAGTCCACATCTGTATTTAAGTCAACTCCCGCAACTATTTCAACAGTAGGGTCCAAAGCTATAAGCTCGCTGACCACCTTGCCCATAGCTCCGTTTGCACCGTTTAATATTATTTTAGTCATTATAATATACCGTACTCCTTCATAGCATTAGCCAAAGCATCCTCATGTGCCTTTTCCATCTGTGTAAGAGGAAGTCTAAGCGGTCCTACATTCTTTCCCTGTAAGTTCATTGCAGCCTTTACAGGTATAGGATTTACCTCTGTAAACAAATTCTCTACAACATCAAGAGCCTCTATCTGCATCTTTCTTGCCTTTACAAAATCACCGTCAAGTGCGGCCTGACACATATCATGTGTCTGTCTTGGAGCTACATTTGATAAAACTGATATAACTCCTTTTGCTCCGATACTCATAAGCGGAACAACCTGATCGTCATTTCCTGAATA
Organism: Lachnoanaerobaculum sanguinis; assembly: GCF_033242365.1. Taxonomy (NCBI): domain Bacteria; kingdom Bacillati; phylum Bacillota; class Clostridia; order Lachnospirales; family Lachnospiraceae; genus Lachnoanaerobaculum; species Lachnoanaerobaculum sanguinis. Next base: position 77,517 of record NZ_BTHK01000002.1, on the reverse strand, counting down.
CATATCTATCTCAGGGCAGAGTCTCAAAGTCTTTATTGCATTTGAGAAGTTTCCGCTTGCCTCTTTTACACCGACTATATTAGGTACATTATTTACCAGGTATGCAATAGTCTCAGGCTCGATATTTACTCCTGTTCTTCCCGGAATATTGTAAAGCACAACAGGAATATCTATTGCATTTGCTATTGCACTGAAATGCTGTATAAGTCCTTTTTGTGTAGCTTTATTGTAATAAGGTGAAACCACAAGCACACCGTCAGCACCGTATTCCTGTGCTTCTTTTGAAAACTCCACAGCAGTTTCTGTAGAATTTGAACCTGTCCCTGCAATTACCGGTATTCTCTTATTTACTATTTCAATCGTTCTCTTTATAACGTCTAAATGTTCTTCTACTGTAAGAGTTGAAGCTTCACCTGTTGTACCGCATGCAATAATACAGTCCGTACCGCCTGCTATCTGCTCCTCAAGTATTTCCTCCAATTTATTATAATTTACACTACCGTCTTCATTCATAGGTGTAATAAGTGCAACACCTGCTCCTTCAAATATAGCCATAAACGACCTCCTAACTGTTTTGTCTTTTCTTTCTGATACTTATTGCATCTGAGCCTACATATCTCGCTTCTGTTTTTGAATATGCAAACTTTTGCGAACTGTATAGTCCGTAATAGCCTGATAAAACGAAACTGACTCCCACTACTATAGCATAATAATTAAGTCCGAGGCTACCGCAAAATTCTATTCCCATAAAAATCGATGCTATCGGGCAGTTGGTTACTCCCACAAAGCATGCAATCATTCCACATGCGGTACATAACTCATACGGAAGTCCGAACACCTTTGCAAAAGCACCTCCGAAGGTTGCTCCTATAACAAATGTCGGAACAATCTCTCCACCTTTAAAGCCTCCTCCAAGGGCTACTGCAGTAAAAAGTATTTTCATGAGAAATGCTTCATATCTCACATCTCCTTCCATACTTCTTTCTATCAGCCAAAATCCGCCTCCGTTATAATCTCTGCTTCCCGAGATTACAGTTAATATTATAAATAAAATTGATGCAACTACAATCCTAATATAATGATTTTTAAAATATTTTTTATAAAGATCCGCACTTTCATGCATCACTACAGAAAACAATATGGCCACCGTTGCGCTTAAAGCCGCAAGCAATATCATAAATAATACCATCTTAAGGCTCCACTCAGGTGCATTTTGCAATATAAATTTCTCTTCAGGTGTATGTAAAAGTCCTGCAATATATACCGCAACATATGATGAAAGTATACATGGAATAAGTGCCGCATGATACATTACACCTACGCTGAATATTTCCATACTGAATATTGATGCTGTAATCGGTGTTCCGAAAAGTGCCGAAAAGCATGCCGCCATTCCACACATTATTGCAATATTTATATCGGCCTTGTCTGAAAATCTGCTCTGTCCAAGCTTTAATCTTCTTCCGATAAAGCTTCCGATACTTCCTCCTATCTGCAATGCCGCACCTTCTCTTCCCGCGCTTCCTGAAGTCAAATGTGTAAGAAATGACGATATATAAATAGCCGGTGCCATCTTTAAAGGCAGTCTTTCTCCTGATGATATAGAATCAATTACATAATTTGTCCCTCTTGGATTGTCGGCATGTATAAAATGATAAAGTGCCGCAATCAAAAGTCCCGCTATAGGCATAAGGTAGAGTGTATAGCTGTGACTTCTCCAGATTCTTGTTGCCAAATCTATGGCATGACCGAAGCTTGAGCCCGCAACACCAACAACTACGCCTATTATAACTGAAACTATTCCCCATTTTATGCAATATATTATATTGGTTTTAAAATGAAATTTATTTAAAAATCCCCTGAAATCTACATTTACTTTTCCATCAAGCATTATAAGTTCCCTTACTCCTTACAAGTTTAGGTCTGTACCCCTCTTTATTCAATCTTTCAACTATCTGTTTTTTATGCTCCGTTCCGTAGGCTTCAATAGTAATTCTAAGCTCTACTGCCGCATTTCTGTTTATACTTATAAACTGATTGTGCTCAAGCTTTATAACATTTCCTCTCTCACTTGCCAAAAGGTCTGCTACCTTTGCAAGTTCACCCGGCTTATCAGGTAAGAGCACTGAAACTGTAAATATTCTGTCTCTTTCAATAAGTCCGTGTTGTATCAAAGATGCCATTGTTATAACATCCATATTTCCGCCACTTAATATGGCAACAATCTTTTTACCCTTTACATACAGATGCTTCAGTGCGGCAACGGTAAGTAAACCTGAGTTTTCAACTATCATCTTGTGGTTTTCCACCATATCAAGGAATGAAACTATAAGTTCATTGTCGTTTATTGTTATGATATCGTCTATATTTTCCTTAACATAGTTAAATAACTTATCCCCCGGTGTCTTTACTGCTGTACCGTCTGCAATTGTATTTGCAGATTCTAAAGTCACTATATGACCTTCTTTTATAGACGCCTTCATACATGCCGCATTTTCAGGCTCTACACCTATAACATGTATATTCGGATTCAGCATTTTGGCAAGAGTTGCAACTCCTGCACATAAGCCGCCTCCGCCTATCGGTACAAGTATATAGTCTACAGTAGGAAGTTCTTTGATTATTTCCATGGCAATGCTACCCTGTCCTGTAGCCACTGTCAAGTCATTGAAAGGATGCACAAAGGTTGCCCCGCTCTCTTTTGCGTACTCCATAGCCTTTGCTGCAGCCTCATCAAATACATCCCCGTAAAGCTCTACATTTGCACCATAGTTTTTGGTTCTGTTTATCTTTATAAGAGGTGTTGTTGTAGGCATAAATACCGTAGCCTTTATCCCTGCAAGTTTTGCGGCATATGCCACTCCCTGTGCATGGTTACCTGCCGATGCCGTTACAATTCCTTTTTTCTTTTCTTCTTCAGATAAAGTCGATATCTTATAGTATGCTCCTCTTACCTTGTATGCTCCTGTATACTGCATATTTTCAGGCTTGAAAAATACTTTATTTCCTGATTGCTCTGAAAAAAACTCACTGAAAACCAGCTTGGTTTCCGATGTAACTCTTTGTACCAGCTCGCTGGCTTCTTCAAATTTTTCTAATGTAAATTCCTTCATGATTGCCTCGATTCTATTTTGCATAATTTGTAACAGCTTTTTTATTACTCATTGCTAAACAGTGCATCTACAAATTCCTGTGAATCGAACTTGTGTAAATCGTCTATTTTCTCCCCCACACCGATATACTTTACCGGAATTGAAAGCTCAGCCTGTATTGCTACGGCAATACCACCCTTTGCGCTTCCGTCAAGTTTTGTCAGTATTATTCCTGTTATATTCGCGGCTTCATTAAATACTCTTGCCTGCTCAAGTGCATTTTGTCCTGTAGTACCGTCAAGTACCACCAATGTCTCTCTGTAGGCATCCGGATATTCTCTTTCAATTATTTTATTTATCTTTTTCAGCTCTTCCATAAGATTTTTCTTATTGTGAAGTCTTCCTGCCGTATCGACTATCATTACATCGGTATTTCTCGCTATTGCGGCTTTGCAGGCGTCAAATACCACTGCTCCGGGATCTGAACCCTCGTTTTGGGCGATTATATCCACACCGGCTCTCTTTGTCCACTCCTCAAGTTGCTCTATTGCCGCGGCTCTGAAAGTATCTGCAGCTACCACAAGTACTTTTTTTCCATCTTTTTTAAGCTGACTTGCAAGCTTTCCCACAGATGTGGTCTTTCCTACACCATTTACACCTATAACAAATACTACGGATTTTCTGTTTTCAAATTCATAAGCATTCTCACCCAAATCCATTCTTTGCTTTATAGTTTCAATAAGCACATCTTTACACTGTGAAGGTGAAGTCAGATGTTCTTCCTTTACTCTTTTTCTGAGTTCTTCTATGATATCTGTGGAAGCTCTGATACCGATATCACCCATAATAAGTGTCTCTTCAAGCTCCTCATAAAAGTCCTCATCTATTACATCATATCCAAGAAAGACATTTTCTATTCCGCTTACAACGGCATTTCTTGTCTTTGTAAGGCCTTCTACAAGCCTCGAAAAAAATCCTCTTTTCTTTTCTTCCATATAAAACTCCTAATTATCAAGTTCATTCTCTATAAGATTTACGGAAACAAGAGTTGAAACTCCTTTTTCCTGCATAGTAATTCCGTAAAGTCTGTCTGAAGATACCATAGTACCACGTCTATGTGTAATTACTATGAATTGTGTATGATCTGTCAGCTTATGTAAATACTTTGCAAATCTGTCTACATTTGAATCATCCAAAGCGGCCTCTATCTCGTCAAGAAGTGCAAATGGTGAAGGCTTAAGGTTTTGTATTGCAAAAAGAAGTGCAATAGCTGTGAGCGCCTTCTCGCCTCCTGATAGCTGCATCATATTTTGAAGTTTCTTTCCCGGCGGCTGTGAAATAATTGCAATACCCGCTTCAAGCATATCATCCTGCTCTTCAAGTACCAACTTACCGCTACCGCCACCAAAGAGCTCCTTAAATACTTCATCAAATTCTTTTGCTATTTCTTCAAACTTTTCAGCGAACTGCTTTTTCATAGCAATATCAAGCTCTTCAATAATCTTTATCAAAGTTTCTTCAGCTTCCAAGATATCCGAATGCTGCTTTTTCATAAGCTCATATCTTCCCGAAACTTCATTGTAATCTGAAATGGCATTTACATTTACATTTCCGAGAGCTTTGATTTTTGATCTGAGTTCCTGTATCTTTGCTCTGATATCATTTAAGCTCATACCTGTATCGGTCTTCAGCTCCAGAGAAGAATTATATGTGAGTTCATATTCATTCCACATATAATTTGTTCGCTCGGAAATTCTTTCTTCGGATTTTTCTATCTGACCTCGCAGTCTATAGATATCTCTGTCAAGAAGTGAAACTCTGTCACTGTAAATATCTCTGTTTTCAAATATCTTATTCTGTGACTTACTTTTTGTTTCCTTTATTTCACTAAGCTCTTCTTCTTTTTTCTTAAGCTCCTCTATTTTTTGAGCAAGTTCCTCTCTTGCCCTTTGCTCTTCTTCAATTCTTTGATGTTTCTCGGTTATATTTCTTATGATATCTTCAGCTTTACCCTTAAGTCCCGATTTCTCAGCTATAAGAGCATCCATATCCGCTTTTGTTCTGTTTACATTTTCATCGCTGAATTCAAGTCTCTGCGATATATTTGCGTATTCAAGCTTTGAAGAATTAAGTCTTTCAACCACAGTTTCTCTTTTGCTTCTATAACTTTGAATTTCTTTTTCGATATTTTCAATATCTTTTCCGACTTTTCCAAAGTCCTCGCCTACATTAAGAAGTGTATTATCAAGTCTCTTAGTCTCATTTTCTATTTCCGTAAGTTCATTATCGATATTTTCAAAATCTGTCTGAACAGAAACAGATGAAGCCTTTAATTCATCAAGCTTTTCTATAAGACTGTTTCTTCTATGCTCTATATTATTTTTTTCAATAATAAGTTCCTGGCTCTGCACTCTGTTTTCTTCAAGTTTTGCATTTATAGAATTTCTCTCGGCCTTGAAAGCTTCCACCTTATCATTTGCCTCTGTATAATTTTTTAAAAGCTCCGATATTTCGGCTTCAAGTTCGTCTATTTCACGCTTTCTACCAAGCAGATTTCCTGCACCTTTAAAAGCACCACCGCTTATAGAACCTCCCGGGCTTAAAGACTCACCGTCAAGTGTAACGACTCTGTACTCATATCTGAATTTCTTTTCAAAAGCAATTGCATTATCAATATTGTCGATAACAACAATCTTTCCAAGCAGACTTCCTACAAGGTTTACATAGGCACTGTCAAACTCCACAAGCTCCGATGCTATTCCTATAACACCTTTTTCTTTTAAAAATTCTTTATTTGAAAATGTTGAATTTCTCACTGATGACAGCGGCAGGAATGTGGCTCTTCCGTATTTATTTTTCTTAATATAGTCAATAAGAATCTTCGCAGTGTTCTCCGAATCTGTAACTATATTCTGAATTCTTCCTCCGAGAGCCGTTTCTATAGCAATCTCATACTTTTGTGACGCCTTGATAATATCGGCAACAACTCCATGAATGCCGCCGATTCTGTCTCTGGTCTCCATAATCTTTTTTATGGAATTTCCATAGCCTTCATATCTTTCGGCAATATTTTTCATCGAAGTAAGTCTTGCGGATTCTCTTTGGTATTTAATCTGCAAGTCCGATGCCACCTTTGCAAATCTTGTTATCTCCGTATGAATTGCTTCATTCTTGTTTTCAAGATCTTTTTTTGCCGCATTGACGGTATCTATCGAAGCATTTATCTCTGAAAGATTTTTATCCTCTTCTTCAATCTTTATCTCTAAAGTATTTTGGCCTGTTTTACTCTCCAAAAGTCTCTGTGTCATTTGAGATTTTCTAAGTCTAACCTGCTCAAGGATACCTTTATATCTTTCCTTCTTTGCTCTAAGATCGGCATTCTTTGAGTTGAACTCTTCTGAAGCATTTTTTAAATCTTCAAGTCTTTTTGTGAGTTCATTGATATTCTTATCAATATTTTCAAGTTCTTCAAAAACACTGTTTTCTTTTTCATGTGCTTCATTTAAAAGCCTTTGTAAAGAATTCTTTTCCTCTTCAAGTTTATCAAGCTCTTTTTGCTTTTTTTCTATATCACTGTCTATATTTTCGCCTCTGGATGCAAGATTTTCATTATTCCTGTTTTCGGAATTTATCTGCTCCTTTAAGATTTCAATATGTGAAGTGATTTCCTGCAATGTAATACTTGTAGCGCTTCTTGTATTTCTTAATTCATCCAGCTCTTCATCTATCTTTTTTAAATCTGCAGTGATATTTTCATAGTCCTGCTTCGATCTTTCAAGTGAAGCTTTGGCATCGTTTAAATCATCTGAAAGAAGTTTTTCTCTCTTCTTATATTCATTCAGATTCTGAGTTATGCTGTCATACTCCATTATGTAGCTGTTTACGTCAAAGGTTTTCAGTTCTTCACGCAAAGCTAAAAACTCTTTGGCAACCTTTGCCTGTCTTTCAAGAGGACCTACCTGTTTTTCAAGCTCTGTAAGAATGTCGTTTACTCTCACAAGGCTTTCTCTCTCAGACTCCAGTTTTTTTAGAGCCAGACCTTTTCTTCTTTTAAACTTTGTGATACCTGCCGCCTCGTCAAAAAGTTCTCTTCTTTCTTCAGGCTTTCCATTGAGTATCTTATCGACCTGTCCCTGTCCTATAATGGAATATCCGTCCTTACCTATACCTGTATCAAAGAATAGCTCACTGATATCCTTTAACCTGCAGGCTGAACCGTTTATCATATACTCGCTTTCTCCGGATCTGAAAAGCCTTCTTGAAACCGTAACTTCTTCAAAGTCTATATCAAGCTTATGATCGGAGTTGTCCAAAGTAATTGCAACATAGGCAAATCCAAGCGGTTTTCTAAGCTCGGTACCTGCAAATATGACGTCCTGCATATTTCCGCCTCTGAGCTGCTTTGCACTCTGTTCACCAAGTACCCATCTTACCGCATCCGAAACATTACTTTTTCCTGAGCCGTTCGGGCCTACAATACCGGTTATTCCATTGTGAAAATCAAATACAATTTTATTTGCAAAGGATTTGAATCCTTGAATTTCAATACGTTTTAAATACATCCTTCAATTTTCCCCAATTTTTTTAGTGCTTCATAGGCTGCCGCCTGCTCCGCCGACTTTTTGCTTACACCTTCTCCCATTCCTATTGTTTTACCGTCAATTTTTACCGCAACTACGAATTTTTTCAAATGATCGGGCCCCTCTTCAGATATCGGGGTATACTCTACAGATTTTGAGTCCTGTGATTGAATCACTTCCTGTAATATAGTCTTGCTATCATAAAAGAAGACTTTATTTTCGTATTCATTCAGAATGAATTTTAAAATCACCTCTTTTGCATTAGCAAAACCACCATCTAAATAGATGCTGCCAATGAGTGCCTCAAATGCATCACTTATAATGCTCGGCCTCATCCTTCCGCCTGTATGTTCCTCGCCTTTTCCAAGCTTTAAAAACTTACTGAGTTTTATATTTTTGGCACAGTCCGCCAAAGCCGCTTCACAGACAAAACCGGCTCTTATTTTTGTAAGCTCACCCTCAGGTTTATCAGGGTAGACTCCATAGAAAAATTCACTGCTTACAAGCTCCAACACGGCATCTCCCAAAAACTCAAGTCTTTCATTTGACCCGTTTTTACCGAGCTGATGCTCATTTGCATATGAACTGTGAGTGAGTGCCTGGCTCAAAAGCTCTTTATTCTTATACTCATATCCTAATAATTCCTGTAATTCATTTAAATTATTATTCATACAAACCCTCTACTATTTCTAATTTTACAAAAGAGGCTATTTAACTTGGAGCTACCGTTCTGCAATATAATAGCTTTTATTTTACAATCCTAATCGCAACACTTTCTTAAAGCTTCGCAGGATTTTACGCAGTCTGCGGAACTCGTTTGTTCGCTTGAAGAGCAGCGAACTGCACTCAAACAGGTCCTCGACTGCTGAATCCTGTCTCGCTTTGCGAAAGTGTTAAACGCTACAAGGATTGTAAAATTAAAAGATTATACATTTATACAGATCGATAGGCAAATTAACAATAGCCTCATTATCTCTTATCTACAGGAGTCAGTTACCGGTTGCCTTCTTTATTTCTTCTACCGCATCATTTACAGTATGAATATTCTCTGCAACTTCCTGAGGTATCTCAAGCTCAAATTCTTCTTCAATTCCTGTAATAATCTCAAACAGGTCAAGTGAATCGGCTCCCAAATCGTCTACAAAAGCTGAATTAAGCTCAATTGTACTCTCATCAATATTTAAAACCTCAGCGATAATTTTCTTTAATTTCTCAAACTCCATTTTTTTCTCCATTCTAATTCTTTGTCATTTTTTCTCTTATAATATCACTCAAAGCTTCTTCTTTAAAGCTCTTGCATTGTAAAATTGAATTACAAATTTCATTTGCCTTTGAATTACCATGTGCTTTTACCACAAGGCCGTTCAAACCAAGTAAAGGCGCTCCGCCGTATTCACTTGCGTCAAAAGACTTTAATGTCTCTTTTAATGATGATTTTATCATCATTGCACCTATCTTTGTAAAGACATTTTTCATCAAAGCATCTTTTATCTTACCAAGCAGTGTAGAACCCAGGCCTTCATAAAGCTTAAGTATAACATTACCTACAAATGCCTCACAAACTATAATATCGGCACCGCCCTTAGGTATCTCTCTTGACTCTACGCTGCCGATGAAGTTGATATCGTCACATTCTTTCAAAAGCGGCATGGTCTCTTTTACAAGAGCATTTCCTTTTTCTTCCTCGGCACCTATATTTACAATGCCGACTCTCGGATTTTTTATACCTATTACTTTTTCCATATACAAGGAACCTATTCTGGCAAACTGAACCAGATGTTCAGCCCTTGCATCCACATTTGCACCGCAGTCTATAAGCAAAGACACACCTTTTTCCGTAGGAATAAGCGGCGCCAATGCAGGTCTGAGTATTCCCTTAATCCTGCCTACTATAAGCTGTCCGCCTACAAGAACGGCTCCTGTGCTTCCGGCGCTTACAAATCCGTCCGCCTTACCTTCCTTTACAAGGTTCATTCCCACTACTATTGATGAATCTTTCTTTGCTCTGATAGCCGCTACAGGTGCTTCCTCATTTGTTATTACCTCAGATGCGTAAACCGCACTGCATCTGTCCTTATACTCTTCGGTTATCTTCCCCTCTAAAACCTCCTTCTTACCGACTAAAATAACATTAATGTCTTTATCTTTCTTTAAGGCATCAAACGCCCCTTTTATTATTTCTTCGGGTGAATAATCTCCACCCATTGCATCTAATGCAACTGTAACCATAACACACCTCGAAAGTAAGTTTTACTTTGATACCATTGTATCATATATGAATAGAAAAATATTCGCAATATGAAATTATTAATATCGAAAATATTTTTATTATATTTGGCATAACCTGTATTTATAGTCTAATAATTTGTCCGTCAAATCTTTAATGCCGTAAACTCATTATCACGCCAAAGATATACCGCATTTGCACATGAGAGTTTCTTTCTGACAATTCTTCCCTTTTCTTCCAAAGCTTCCCCCTCTTTGCCGAGAGGTGTAATTACCCTGTTGTCTTCTATGATACATTCCACATCATCATGATACAGATTCTGCAAATAAAGTTTATAAGAATTTATTTTTTCAGAATAATTTTCATTTTCTTTATCAACTATAAGATATACCATATCATTCCCGTCCTATAGCAAGAGTCATGCCGTCTTTTGCCGTTTTTCCCAGTATCAGATTATTGCACTGTATAAGAACCGATCTTTCACATACATTCCCTACACCTACAGTCTGTTTTACAAAATCGGACTCGTTAAACTCTCCTTCAACCTCGTTCAGTTCATCCTTTGAAAAAGTATTAAAAGGAACCGAGAGTCTATTGGCAAGTTCTTTGATTGCATTTTCATCTTTCTTTATATCAATGCTGCCTACCGCCTTCACGGCTCTTATATCAATGCCTTCTTCTTTCATTACTTCATTTACAAAATCCCACATTTTTTGTGTATCCGTATTTTTTTTACATCCTACACCAAGATATATATCCTTGGGTATAAGAGTCAGTACATTGTCATCATAAGTTCTGTCGGTAATCCTTACCTTTAGCTCACAGTCCGCATTTAAAGGATTCAATTTCTTTTTGATATCTTCCACATTTATGCTTTCAATATCACTGTCAATATCCACCGACTTTTTATCAAGCAATGCGGCACTCACATCCTTTGCAAGTTTTCTTGATGAGATTATTAAATTATGCTTTTTTGCAAATACATCCACCGCAAATGTGTCGTTTATATCAGTGGCTGTAGTAATAATAGGAGTGGCACCAAGTGCCCCTCCTATATATTCCGCCAACTCATTGGCACCACCCACATGTCCTGAGAGCAGAGATATCACATATCTTCCAAGCTCATCTATAACCAGCACCGCAGGATCGCTAAATTTATCTTTTACATATGGTGCAATGCTTCTTATCGCAATCCCTGTAGCTCCGACAAAAATAATTGCATCATCACTAAAATGTGTCTTTACGGTTTCTTTCAAATCCGTAAAGGCTTTCATTCTACTGTCTGAAATATACTTTGACATTGTATATGATGAAACATTGTTATTCTTCAATATATCCATCAATCTGATATTTATATCTTTACCATTTTTTGTAAATGAAAAAACAGTTATATTCATATCTTTTATAATCCGTATGTGTATGTTTCGGATTCGGTATCCCTGCTTTCAGGTTTCTTTAAGCAAAAAATAACAAGCAAAATAACAGCCGGAATAACCATTGCATATGATATACGGTTTATAGCCGTATTTACCAAATCGGTATCAAGAGCTGAAGGCAGATTTCCGATTGTATTGTTTACCATATGTATAAAAATCGTGTAAAAAATATTTCTTGTCTTGTAGTAAATAAGTCCCATAATACAGCCCATTATCGCTGTATACACGCTCTGAACAAAGATCATATGCCAGATACCGAATAATACTCCGGATACAATTATTGCAAACCACGGGCTCTTTGTTATTCTCTCAAGTGAGTTGAAAATGAGCAATCTGAAAAGTATCTCTTCAACTATCGGTCCTATAATTGATATTGAAAGCAATGACCAGATATATGCTCCCGACTCAAGATCGTCATATACTCCCGAAAAATACTCCACATTCTTTGCTATAAAAGGTATTGATACCAAAAATCTGTCAACTATTTCAAACCAAAGGCCTGCTATACCATAGAATGCAAATCCCATTACAATACAGAAAATAAACCCTTTTACAAATCCGAGCTTAATTCCTTTTTCATGCTTCTTAACTATAAATATAGCCAATATCAGATAGATAACAATAAGTACCACCGATATCAATGTATCTACAAAAGCATTTATGCTCGGCAAAAGTGCATCAGGTACTATCATATATTTTACATCCAGATAATTAAAGCCTCTGAATATAACATCACTTAGCCACTCATAGCTAAGATATAAAAGTGCAACTACAATGCACCAAAATACTACATTTTTATAATTTCTCTTCATACATCTCCTTATTTTTTCCGTTAAAAAGGTCGCAGATGAAAACACCTACGACCTTGTATAAACTAAAGTATTTATTATTCTTCAACAGACTCTGAAGTTCTTGCGTTCTCTTTCTCAAGCTCTTCATTTGCCTGTGTCAAAGCCTTGATACTTAATGAGATCTTCTTGTCTGCCTCATTGAACTCAACGATAACAGCCTCAACCTCATCTCCTACCTTAAGTACATCTGAAGGTTTTTCAACATGGTCATGTGAAATCTGAGATACATGCAACAATGCATCAACACCGTTTGAAATCTCAACGAATGCTCCGAAATCTGTCATTCTTGCAACTTTACCCTTAACAACATTACCACGTGCGAACTTCTCTTCAGCGTCAAGCCATGGATTCTGATCAGGGAACTTCATTGAAAGTGCGATCTTCTCACCTGAGATATCCTTAATGAAGGCTGTAACGGTATCACCTGACTTAAATACCTTCTTTGGATTCTCTACTCTACCCCAGCTCATCTCTGAGATATGTAAAAGACCGTCTGCACCACCAAGGTCAACAAATGCTCCGAAATCTGTAACATTCTTTACTGTACCTTCAATTACATCACCCGGTGTTATCTTCTCAAATAAAGCCTTCTTCTGCTCTTCCTTCTTAGCTACAAGAAGCTGCTTTCTGTCACCGATGATTCTTCTTCTCTTAGGATTGAACTCTGTGATAACGAACTCAATCTCTGTATCCTTATATTTAGATAAATCTCTTTCAAATGTATCTGATACAAGTGATGCAGGTATAAATACTCTTGCATCCTCTACCACTACACTGAGACCACCCTCAACTACCTGTACAACTTTTCCTGTAAGAACCTCATGGTTGTTGAAAGCATCCTCAAGCTTCTTATTACCTCTATCTTGAGCCAATCTCTTGTATGAGAGGAGAACCTGACCTTCTCCGTCGTTTATCTTTAAGACTTTTGCTTCCATGTCATCACCGACATTTACAACTGTTCTTAAATCTAAACCGTTGTCATTACTATATTCACTTCTTGTGATGATACCATCTGACTTAAATCCGACATTAAGAATGATCTGATCTTCCTTAACATCAATTACCTTACCGTTGACAACTTCTCCCGTGTGTAGAGTCTTGAATGACTCATCTAACATTTGTTCAAAACTTAGATCTGACAATATTTTGAACCTCCTCAATGATATGTTTTGGGGTTGACGCCCCTGCCGTAATACCTACACTATCCACAGAAAGTAAAGCATCATAATCTAGGTCTTCAAGAGTTTGAATAAAAACTGTATTCTTACATTCTTCCTGACATATTTCCACAAGCTTGCCTGTATTGGAGCTTTTTTTGTCTCCGATAACTATCATGGCATCCACATTTGATGCTATATTTTTTGCCTCAGCTTGTCTTTCCTGTGTTGCATTGCAAATCGTATTAAAACATCTTACATCATAACCCAAAAGCGATATTTTATCAATGATTTCTTGAAATTTTTTATGATTAAATGTCGTTTGAGCTACAATTATTATTTCTTTATCTTTTTTTAATTCTAAATTTATAAATTGTTCGATATTTTCAACCGCATAGGTATTTTCATCTCCCCAGCCTCTTATTCCCATCACTTCAGGATGCTCGGGATTTCCGATTATTACCACAGTTTTTCCTTTACCGCTTTGTACGGAAACTATGGCATGAATTTTTTTAACAAAAGGACAGGTGGCATCTACCACTCTATGTCCGCTGTTTTTTACAAAATTAAATATCTCTCTGCTTACCCCATGTGAGCGTATGATTACAGTGCCTTTCGGCAGTGAAGCCAAATCTTCTATCTTCACGGCCTCCACACCTCTTTTTTTCATATCCTTCACAACTTCCTCATTGTGAATTATGGGTCCCAGAGTATAGACTATATCATTGCCTTTTTTGGCTTCTTCATACACGGTGTTTACCGCTTTTTCAACTCCGAAGCAAAAACCGGCACTTTTTGCTAATTCGACTTTCATCTTTCCTCTTTTACCATCGACAGTATCTTTGATACCACCTCTTCAAGTGTCATATCGGATGAATCCAGATAATAGGCATCATCAGCCTGCTTTAAAGGTGAAATCTCTCTGTTCATATCGGCTTCATCCCTTTTTATTATCTCATCCTCTATATCATTTATGTCCAAATCCGTCTGTCCCTTTTCTAAAAGTTCCAGATATCTTCTTTTAGCTCTGACTTTTGAACTTGCACTTAAATAAATCTTTAAATCGGCATTAGGAAGTACTACAGTACCTATATCTCTGCCGTCCATCACCACATTTTCTTTTTGTGCAAGTTTTCTTTGAAGTGCCACCAGCTTTTCTCTCACACTGCCTATTGCACTGAATTTACTTGCCAGTTTTCCTATCTCTTCAAGTCTTAACTTACCTGTTACATCTTCTCCGTTTAGGATAACTTTCTGTGCACCGTCTTCGTACTTTATGCTTATCTCAAGCTTGTCCAACAAAGATTCGATTCTGCTGTCCGTACCGTCCGCCACATTATTCTCCAAAAAGAAAAGTGCCACAGCTCTGTACATTGCACCTGTGTCTATATAAATATATCCGAGTCTTTTACTTAAAGCCTTTGCTATACTCGATTTACCCGCTCCCGCAGGTCCGTCAATCGCTATACTGTTCATTTCCCGCTCCTTCTCCTGCCGCATATCCTGTTGACCATGCTATCTGTAGATTATAACCGCCTGTGAATGCATCCAAATCAAGCACCTCACCTGCAAAGAACAAACCCTTTATTTTCTTTGATTCCATAGTCTTCGGATTTATTTGTGAAACTTCAACTCCACCCTTTGTTATTATAGCTTCATTAAAGCCTCTTGTAGAGCTTATCACATATTCAAGATTTTTTGTAGCATGAACAAGACTGTGTCTTTCCTCTTTTGTAAGTAGGTTCACCTTTTTATCGGGATCGAGCTTACTTTGATATATAACCTCATCTATCAGCTTTGCAGGAAAGAGCTTATTTAAAGAGTTTTTCAAACTTTTATTTTTTTGCTCCGCAAAATCTCGTAGAATTCTTTCATCAAGCTTTTCATCATCCAGAGCCGGCTTTAAATCAATGCTTAGTCTGTAGCCTTTTATATTTTTGTTTCCGATAACTGCAGATGCGGATATTATTACAGGTCCGCTCACTCCGAAATGTGTGAAAAGCATTTCACCGAATTCATCATATACAAGCTTTTTGTCATTGTAGATATAAGCATGGATATTCTTTAAAGAAAGCCCCTGTAATGCCTTTATTCTCTCGCCCTCTATGTTAAAAGGTACTAAAGAAGGATAGAGCTTACTTACACTTAAGCCTGCCTCTTTGGCAAATCTGTAGCCGTCACCGTCGGAACCTGTAGCCTGATATGACATTCCGCCTGTAGCAACTATTACGGCATCCGCCATAATTTTATTTTTTCCGATTACCACACCTATACATCTGTCATTTTCTATTATAAGCTCATCCACCTTGGTGTTAAGTCTTATATCCACATGCAGATCTCTTATTGCATTTTCAAGTGACTTTATTATATCCGAGGAATGGTCGCTTACCGGAAATACTCTGTTTCCTCTTTCAATCTTAAGCTTTGTACCGTTGTTCTCCACAAGATTCATAATATCTTCATTTGTGAAGTTTTTAAATGCACTGAATAAAAATCTTTTATTACTTACAACATTTTCCATCACCGTATTCATGTCTGAGGCATTTGTAAGATTACATCTGCCCTTGCCTGTAATAAATATCTTTTTACCGAGTTTTTCATTTTTCTCCAGCAGTATTACCTGCTTTGATGTTAAAGCAGCGGAGTATGCTGCTATCATTCCTGCCGCACCTCCGCCTATTATTATTACCTTTGCCATTTTAAGATACCGATTTTACAAACATATCATATATAGCCTTTATAGTTGTTTCAAAGTCATTTTCCTTAACGCCTACAATGATATTAAGCTCTGATGAACCCTGATCTATCATCTTTACATTGACTCTGGCATGTGCAAGTGCCGCAAATATTCTTCCTGCAGTACCTCTGTTTGCCTTCATTCCTCTGCCAACCACAGCTATAAGTGCAAGTCCCGACTCCATCTCTACAGTATCAGGGCCTACGGCTCTGTGTATACCTGAAACTATCTGCTGCTCATGCTCTTCAAACTCGGACTGATGTACAAGTACGGTCATAGTGTCAATACCTGAAGGCATATGCTCTATAGAGATATTGTTCTGTGCAAAAACATCCAATACTCTTGCGCAGAAACCTACCTCAGAGTTCATCATTGCCTTATCGACATTTATTGCACAAAATCCCTTCTTACCTGCAATACCTGTGATAGTAAACTTTGAACTCTTGCAAGTACTCTCTACTATCATTGTACCCTTATCTTCCGGCTTGTTGGTATTTCTGATATTAATAGGAATACCCTCTTTTCTTACAGGGAAGATTGCATCCTCATGAAGTACTGAAGCACCCATATATGCAAGCTCTCTAAGCTCCTTATATGTTATCGACTCTATTGTCTCAGGATTTGATATAATTCTTGGATCTGCCACCAAAAAGCCTGATACATCTGTCCAGTTTTCATACAAATCGGCCTTTATACCTCTTGCAATTATAGAACCTGTTATATCTGAACCGCCTCTTGAAAATGTTCTGATTTTTCCCGAATGATCGCTACCGTAAAATCCAGGAATTACCGCTCTTTGAACTTTCTCAAGTCTCTCTGAAACTTCCTTGTTTGTAGCCTCGGCATCAAATGTACCGTCTTCAAAGAAGAAAATCATCTCTGCAGGATCTATAAACTCAACCCCAAGATATTTTGCCATTATAATACCGTTTAAATACTCACCTCTTGAAGCGGCGTACTCTCTTCCGGCTTTATTTAAAAACTGTTCTTCTATTTTTGCGAACTCATGATCAAGATTTAAATCAAGTGAAAGTCCGTCTATAATTTCCTCGTATCTTGCTTTGATCTTTTCAAACTTTTTCTTATATGAACCGCCTTCTACGGCCGCATCATATGTCTCATATAAAAGGTCTGTTACCTTCTCATCCTTGGAATTTCTTTTTCCCGGTGCGGACGGAACAACAAATCTTCTTGATTTATCAGCCTTTATGATATCTCCCACTTTTTTAAATTGATGTGCACTGGCCAGTGAGCTGCCTCCAAATTTTACTACTTTTATCATTATCTTCTCCAAACCTTTTTATCTGATTTATCTGAAATATTTTACACCAGATTCAAAGATTTGCAAGTCCTGTTTTTCAAAAACATTTATAGCAACACCTTTTTCTCTTCTTTCGGAGTGTGCCATCTTACCGAAAATCCTTCCGTCAGGGCTTGTAATTCCCTCTATGGCCGCATAAGAACCGTTCGGATTGTACTCACCGCACATGGTAGGATTTCCGTTTAAATCCACATATCTTGTAGCTACCTGACCGTTTTTAAACAACTCATCAATTTTTTCTTTCGGGGCTACAAATCTTCCCTCTCCATGTGAAACCGGATTTGCATACACATCTCCAAGTTTTGCATTCATAAGCCATGGTGATTTATTACTTACCGTCTTAAGATATGCCATTTTGGAAATATGTCTGCCGATAGTATTTGTAGCCAAAGTTGCTGAAAGCTCTTCCTGTTCTTTTATCTTTCCGTCAGGCAAAAGTCCAAGCTTTATAAGTGTCTGGAATCCGTTGCATATTCCAAGTATCAGACCGTCTCTGCCCAGCAAATCTTCTATCTCTTTTTTCAAAATTTCATTTCTGAACACTGTAGCAAAAAACTTTGCAGAACCGTCAGGCTCATCACCCGCAGAAAAACCTCCCGGGAACATTATTATCTGTGAATTTCTTATTTCATTTTTATATTGCTCTACAGATTCCTTTATAGCCAAAGGTGAACTGTTTCTAAATACAAATGCCTCCGCACTTGCACCGGCTCTTCTAAATGCTCTTATTGAATCATACTCGCAGTTGGTTCCCGGCATAACAGGAATAAATACTTTAGGACTTGCATTTTTTTCTTTTGCAATATAAATGCTTTCAGCCCTATATATTTTATCTTCAAGTACCTCTTTATTTAAAGGCTCTTCCACTGACGGGAATACACTCTCAAGCGGTTTTTTCCAGTTTTTTAATATCTTATCAAGTGAAATCTCTTCCGCATTTACTATGACCTTCGGCTCTTTAATTACCTCTCCAAGATAAATTGCTCCTTCAAAATCAAGTTCCGACTCGGATTCCAGCAAAAAGCCTCCAAACTCCGGAGCAAATAAAGTCTCCTCATCCGCTTTAAGGCTTACACCTAACATATTTCCAAAGCACATCTTTGAAACAGCCTCCGCTATTCCGTTTCTCTCCAAAACAAATGCACTTACTATTTTTTTATTTGTTATCTCTGTTTGAATATCACTGTATATTCTCTTTAAATATTCAAAATCGGGAAGATCATATTCATCTCTCTTTAATTTTACGAAGTAGAGCTTATTCCCGGCTTTTTTCAGCTCTGTAGATATAATATTTTTATTATCACCTACCGCCACTGCAAAAGAAACCAAGGTAGGAGGTACATTTATATCATTAAATGAACCCGACATCGAATCTTTACCGCCTATGGATGCAAGTCCAAGCCTCATCTGTGCTTCATAAGCTCCAAGAAGTGCCGAGAGCGGCTCTCCCCAGGTCGAGCTCTCAGTCATTCTTCTAAAGTATTCTTGGAAAGTAAAATGTACCTTTTTATAATCTCCGCCCGCGGCTACAATTTTACTTAAAGAGCTGACTATAGCATACATTGCCCCATGGTATGGACTCCAGCTTGACAGATACGGATCAAATCCATAGCTCATAATGGTAACCGCATCACTTTCTTCATCCAAAAGCGGCAGCTTGGCTACCATACTTTGAGTCTCTGAAAGCTGATATTTTCCGCCGTATGGCATGAGTACACTTTTTCCTCCTATACTTGAGTCAAACATCTCCACAAGTCCCTTTTGTGAAGCCACATTCAAGTCGGAAACAGTTTTCAGCCATCTTTTTTCTATGTTTTTTTCTGTTTTGTTGTATTCAAAAGGATTTTCTGCTTCATTTGGCGCTTTTACATAAACATCTGTTGTGGAGGTGGCACCGTTTGTATCAAGAAATGCCCTTGATAAATCGACTATAGTTTTGCCTCTCCATGTCATTTGAAGTCTTTTTTCTTCCAAAACCTTTGCTACAATACTTGTCTCAAGATTTTCTTCCTCTGCATATTTGCAAAATTCTTCTACCGATTCAGGTGAGAGTACCACAGCCATTCTCTCCTGTGATTCCGAGATTGCAAGCTCCGTGCCGTCAAGTCCCGCATATTTTTTAGGCACTTTATCAAGATCGATAATAAGTCCGTCTGCAAGTTCTCCTATTGCCACAGACACTCCACCTGCACCGAAGTCGTTACATTTCTTTATAAGTATTGTCACCTCAGGTCTTTTAAAAAGCCTTTGTATCTTTCTCTCGGTAGGTGCATTACCCTTTTGTACCTCCGCACCTGCAGTAATTATGGAATCGGTCTTGTGAACTTTGCTTGAACCTGTAGCACCTCCTATGCCGTCTCTTCCTGTTCTGCCTCCCAGAAGTACTATAATATCACCGGGGTCTGAAGTTTTTCTGATAACATTTGCTCTCTTTGCGGCTCCCATTACCGCTCCGATTTCCATTCTCTTTGCGACGTAGTCAGGATGATAAATTTCTTTTACATAGCCGGTAGCCAGTCCTATCTGATTGCCATATGATGAATATCCGTGTGCGGCTCCTGTTACTATCTTTCTTTGAGGAAGTTTGCCCTGCATTGTCTTTTCAATTGGCAATGTAGGATCTGCGGCACCTGTAATTCTCATAGCCTGATACACATAAGTTCTTCCTGAGAGAGGATCTCTTATAGCACCTCCAAGGCAGGTTGCCGCACCACCGAAAGGCTCTATTTCCGTAGGGTGGTTATGAGTTTCATTCTTAAAATTGATAAGCCACTCCTCTTTTTTACCGTCTACTAAAATAGGTACAACGATTGAACAGGCGTTTATCTCATCACTTTCCTCTACATCGGTAAGAATATTGTCGGCCTTAAGCTTCTTCATAGCCAAAAGTGCAATATCCATCAGGCAGATTTTTTTATCTTTTTTGTCCTTATAAAGGATCTTTCTGTCATTTAAATATCTTTCATATGATTCTTTTGCGGGAACGCCAAAAAATCCCTCCTCAAAGCTTACGTCTTTTAGCTGAGTTGAAAAAGTGGTATGTCTACAGTGGTCTGACCAATATGTATCCAATACTCTTATCTCAGTGACAGAGGGATTCCTGTTTTCATCATTTTTTAAATAATCTTGTATAAATTTAAAGTCATCAAATGTCATAGCCAAAGAAAGACTCTCATAACAATCTTTCAAGGCTTTTTCATCCATAGTTATAAAGCCTTCTATAGACTCTACATCCTTAGGCATTTCAAAGTCTGTTTTTAAAGTTTCGGGTATAGACTCATCGGCAATCCTTGAGTCTACAGGATTTATACAGTAATCTCTTATCCTCTCCTTGTCGGCTTCACTAAACCGCCCTGAGAAAATATAAGTTGTTGCGGAGCGGATATTTATATCATCTTCACTTCCAAGCAGCTTCACACATTGTATGGCGGAGTCAGCCCTTTGATCAAACTGTCCCGGCAAATACTCTACAGTAAAGTAAAAATCACTTTCAAGATGTGAAAACTTACTCTCAAAGCAGATATCCAGCGGCGGCTCACAAAATATAGTGCCCAAGCTTTTTTTATAGTCTTCATCCGATATGTTTTCAATATCGTATCTGACCAAAACCCTGACATCATCAAGGTTTTTCAAGCCCAAATAGCTCCTAAGCTCACCCGAAAGTTCCTTTGCTCTGATAGCAAAATCCGGCTTTTTTTCTACATAAATCCTTCTAACGCCCATCTTTTTTCCTCCTCGGAAACCACTACTTAAGACTAATTATATGACTTTGTATTCCTTCGCAAACAATATTTGAAAGCTCACCCGTAATAAGCGGTTTCGCATATTCAATGAATTTTTCATTTACTCCAAATCCATCCTCGCTTATCCAGCCTCTAGGGATTTCTTTTTCTATGTTTGCAACTAAATTTATATCACATTTTCTTACAATAGACAAATATGGGGCGTCATTTACCCTGTCAAAATACATCATAACTCCGGTTTCACCTTCAATTCCGGCCTTTACACCTAAAAATCCGATATTGAAAGCCTCATCTATATCGGTTTTACTTTGAAGATGAGCCGCCGCTCTTTGCAATGTATTTATTTCCACGGCTCTTGTTTTTACGCCAAGTTCACTTTTTATTTTTTTAGCAAGGTAAGCTGCAGTTCCTGAGAGCATCTTATGTCCGAATGCATCCACATTTCCCTCATCCTCGCTTATATAATTTCCGTTTTGATCTTTTATACCCTCGGATACCGCCACAACAATATTGTTCTTTTCATTGAGTCTGTTTCCGAGTATATTTATAAATTCTTTTAAATTTAAACCTATTTCAGGTAAGAGAATGAAATCCGCTCCGTCATTGAAACTGTTCTTAGCCAGAGCTGCAGCTGCTGTAAGCCAACCTGCATTTCTTCCCATTATCTCAACAAATGTCACACTCTTTAAATCATATACATTTGAGTCTCTTACAACTTCCGAAATACATGTAGCTATATACTTTGCCGCACTTCCGTATCCCGGTGTATGATCTGTAACAGGTAAATCATTATCAATAGTCTTCGGAACTCCGACAAACTTTATCGGGCTTCCTATGATTTTTGCATACTCCGACATTTTCAGTATTGTATCCATAGAATCGTTTCCGCCTATATAGATAAAAACATCTATACTGTACTTTTCAAGAAGCTCAAATGCCTTTTGATAAACTTCATTGCCTGCTTCGGGCTTTGGCAGTTTGTATCTGCAAGAACCCAGATATGAACTCGGTGTTCTTTTTAACAGTTCAATATTTAGCTCTGAATTAAGTGTTTCATCAAGGTCTACTATTTTTTCATTTAAGAATCCCTCGATTCCGAATCTCATTCCATACACCTTTTCAAATCCGAAATGCTTTGCTCCGCAATACACCCCCGCCAAAGATGCATTAATAGCCGCTGTAGGCCCTCCAGACTGACCTACAATCAAATTTTTTCTCTCTTCCATAAGCTTCTCCATATTCTAAATATTTTTTTCCGGATCCATTGCGTTCAAACTTATTTTTAAAAGTTCTTCCACTTCATCTTTCGGAACCGTAAGTCTGTCTGAAAGTTCCTCTACGCTTGCTTCTCTGCCATACTCCTGTGCCAAAATCCTTGATGCTTCCATCAAGTCGTTCAATCTCTCCGCCAGCATATTTGAAGCATTCTTTACCTTTGTTTCCTCATCAATTATCTCATTGAGCCTTTTTTCCACCGCTGTTCTTATCTGAGCTTTTAAATCTCCCGATTTATATTCAGCCACAGCCATTGTAAGCGCCAGATGACTCTCACTTATCAAATCCGTTATTTCCTGACCGCAACCTACAAAGGGTTGTATAAGCTCTGTAGCATACATCATATGACCTTCGATAATCCTGTTTTTTGCACTGTTATCCCCACTTAAGAGTGCTTTTTTTAATGTATCAAGTTCCGATTCTTCAAGAGGTTTTATTTCCTTCATATCCTCCAGATACATCTCAAGAATGCTCTTATCTTTCACTTTATTCTCCCGTTTCTTCCACTGTAATATTTATTCTTCCAAACATATTTTTTACATATAAATCAAATGCATCTGAAATTTTTCTGTCAGGTAAAAAAGTTTTCGGTGAAAATGAAGATATTAAATTCATTTCTTTATTTGAATATCTTATATTCAAATACAAATCCCCATCTATATCTTTTGTTGTATTGCTTTTAATCCAACCTCTTTTAAATTCTTCTGAAAACTTAAAAATCAGCTTGAAAAAAGTAGGTCTTCTCTTTCCCTTTATTATTCCAAAGCAAATAGGCCTTATCTCACCCCAGGTGCAAAAATCTCTGTTTTCTTCTTCGTCAAAATAAGGCTTATTAAGCCTACAGTTGATATCATATTTTACAAATGTATGAAACTTGGCTTCCACAACAGTAAATTTATCAAATATATCTGTCATAAAGAGTAATTTTGTAAATTCCTTAACTTCCAAAATCTCAAAGACCTGCATTTGCTTCCTCCGACCACAGTGTAAAGAAATCTCTTCCCGAAAGATGAGACCCTGAATTTTTGCAAACCTTATCGAACTCGCTTTCGTTTATATCTATAGGATTTTCTTTTACAAACTCATTATATAAATTCAACAGATATGCCGATTCTCTTTCCTCTTTTATTCTTTGCTTATTCTTTTTTGTGGCTTCCGCATTATAGCTCTTTACACATTTATAAAGCACATATTTACCCTTGTTTGTAACTATGGGACTTACACTTCCGTCTTCCATTACTCCCAAAGTGTTCTTTACATCTTCAGTTTCGTTATTTATCGCTATACTTCTTGAAATACTGTCGCTTTCAGAAAATTGAGTTGCCAGTTTCACACAATTCTCACCATTATTTAATCTGTCTAAAAGAGTATTTGCAAGTTCATAATCAGAAACCTCAATCACATGAAAATCCATTATTCTGGCTTCACTTTCACTGACTTCTTTTACATTCTTTTCAATCAATTCTTTTTTTGTTTTATCCACCAGAACATAATCCATGAAAACCGTATCACAGTCTTCCTGTGTAAGTCCCGGAAAGCTTTCACTGTTTGCCACATTTTCATCGTAAAATATCTTTGAAAGCTTTAATGCTTTTGTTTTATCCTGCTCCGATAATGTAATATTTTCGTTTTCCGCAATTCTTTTAAGTACAACAAGTTCTTTATAATAATTTTTTAAATCATTATAAAAATTATCTCTGAATGTAAATTTTGTGTCCTTGTCAACATAGCTGTCCCATATTGCATCTGTATATGTATCGGTAATAATTTGACTCTCCGACAATGCGGGAATAAGCATCTGACTGTAATTATATCCAAGTTTGTTTTCTGATAAATTTATCTTTATATTTTCACTTATGCCGGACGTTTTTATTCCACAACCTGAAATAAAAAGAGCCGTTATGAATCCGACTAAAAATTTTCTCTTCAATTCCGTCTCCTAAAGCAGATAGTTTAATATCTTCAAAACTCCAAGGTTTTCATTGCTGTCTGCCATAAATCTTGCCGCTTCCTTTGCTACAGGAGCCGCATTTTCTACTGCAAATGAATAGTAAGCCGCCTTAAACATTTCAACATCATTGGCCTGATCACCGAAAACCATTGTCTCGTTTTCCTTTATATCAAAAGCTTCCTGAAGCTTCTTTAGAGCATTTCCCTTGCTCACTCCCTTTGCGGTACAGTCAAGCCACATCTCACCTGCATAATTTATCAAAAGTTTATCCGAATATTTTTCTATAATATCATCGGCCTTACCGTATACATTCTCCGAATATGCGGAAATTTTTATTATATTTTCCACCTTGGTAAGGTCGTCTACAAGTTCTATTCTGCCCCTGTATCCTCCTCTTATCCAGTCTATAAGAAATTCATTGTTTTCCTCAATATAGTATGATGATTCATCGGCAACCACAGCAATCAAATCCTTGTTTTTTCTTAAATCAAGAATCAATTCCTTTGAAATCTTATCATCCATTTCATTTACAAACAGACTTCTACCGTTTACCCCGATATAAGCTCCGTTATCTGATATATAAAATATCTTGTCCTTTACTTCTTCAAAGACATTTTCTATACTCACCCACTGCCTTCCGGAGGCAACGGCAAAATGAATTCCTTTGTCATGAACAGCCTTTATCATATCAACTATTCTTTTGTCAAGCTTGCCGCCGCCGTCACTTACCAAAGTTCCGTCCACATCCGAGGCAATAAGTTTTATCATTAATATATTCCTCCAATTACAAATGCTATAACAATACCTAAAATCGCACCCATAAATACCTGAAGCGGAGTATGTCCTACGAATTCTTTCAATCTCTCTTCAAAATGTTCAAAATTATCTTCAAAAATATTATTTTCCAGAATCATATTAAGAAGTTTTGCCTGCTTTCCCGTCTCTCTTCTTACTCCCATTGCATCATACATAACAACCAAAGCAAAAATAAATGTAACGGCAAACTCAAAGCCTGCAAACCCGTGTTTTAATGCACTTGAGGTTGCCAGAGCACATACCGTAGCTGAATGTGAACTTGGCATTCCGCCGCTTCCCCAGAGTCTGTCGGGTGAAAATGATTTATTATACCATATATCAATCATTGTCTTTAAAAGCTGAGCGACCAGCCATCCAAGAGCCGCACTGATGAGCACCTGATTTGAAACAATATCATCTAAAATACTCATACAGTCCCCTCCCCTGCTCTGTGAACATTTTTCATATTTGCAATTATTTCATTTACAGAAGTTGACTTGTCAGCCATTGTGAGCACCCATCCCTCCCTTGAAAGAGGAGGAATCGGTGTTAAAGGAAACATATGAGTTTTAATCATACTTGCTTCCTTATTTGTTATATTAAAATACTTTTTGGCATTTTTTGCCGCTTTATAAGGATGTGTAAAGCCATGTAAAAATGCTCCCGTTTCCTTTGTCGGTCTATGCCAGTCATAAAGGTAAAAATCATGTAAAAGCGCCGCTCTTGCAGCAGATTTATAATTTAAACCAAGTTTTTTGCACACTAAATATGTTGTATATGAAACGTCTATACTGTGCTCCATTGTGGATGTACATCCATGCTGAACAAAGCCGTCAAGTTTTTGAAAAATTTCACTGTTAAGTATATCTTTAACGCATTCCATATACTCTATATTATTTAAATATTCTTTCATCCTATTAACCAATCATACAGAGCCTGATACTCAAGTGCAGACTGCTTCCACGAGAAGTCCACAGCCATCGCTCTGTCAATCATCTTATTCCATTCTCTTTTTTTATCATAATAAATATGCTTTGCAAAATTTATTCTGTCAAGCATCTCATGTGCATTATAGTTTGCAAATGAGAAACCTGTACCCTTTGACTCAAATTCATTATAGCTCTCTACGGTATCACAAAGTCCGCCTGTCTCACGAACTATAGGAAGAGTTCCGTATCTTAAAGACATCAGCTGGCTGAGACCGCACGGTTCAAACAACGAAGGCATAAGGAAGGCGTCCGCAGCGGCATATATCTTATGTGACATCTCCTCGGAGTAATAGATATTTGCAGACACTCTGTCAGGATACTTCCATGCATAATGTCTGAACATGTTTTCATATCTGTCATCTCCGGTTCCCAGTACCACAAGCTGTACATTCTCCTCACAGATTTGATCCATCATATATTCCACCAAATCAAATCCCTTTTGATCCGTAAGTCTTGAAATAACCGCAAGCATAAACTTATTGTCATCTACAGGCAGTCCAAGCTCTTTTTGCAAAGCTCTCTTATTTTTAATTTTTTCTTTTCTGAAGTTCTTGCTGTTATAATTTTTATAAATAAGCTTGTCTGTTTCAGGGTCAAACTCATTATAATCAATACCGTTTACAATACCTCTCAGATCATTTTGTCTGGCTCTTAAAAGCCCGTCCAATCCTTCACCGTAGAAAGGATTTTGAATTTCATTCGCATATGTCTTTGATACTGTTGTTATAGCATCAGCATATACAAGTCCACCCTTTAAGAGGTTGGCATCCTTAAAAGCCTCCAACTTATCAGGTGTGAAATAATAATCACTTAAGCCTGAAAAATACTGTATTGTCTTAACATCCCAAGTACCCTGGAATTTAAGATTATGTATTGTAAATACGGACTTTATTCCTCTAAAGAAATCTCCGCCTGCAAATCTGTCCTTCAAATATACGGGAACCAATCCGGTCTGCCAGTCATGACAGTGAATAAGATCCGGTCTGAAGTCTACAAAAGGCAGTGCACATAGAGCGGCCTGTGAGAAGAAAATAAACTTTTCAATATCATAAAGCCAGTCTCCATAAGGCTTTGGACCTCCGAAGTACTCTTCATTATCTATAAAATAAAATGTTACTCCTTCAACTTCCTTCTTTAACACTCCGACATACTTACTTGAGCCGGCATAATCAATATAGAAATCACCTATATATTCCAGAGAGTTTCTTATTTCTTCCTTCATACACATATACTTCGGCAAAATAACTCTGGCATCAAAATATCTCTTATCCAAATACTTCGGTAAAGAGCCGACCACATCCGCCAAACCGCCTGTTTTAATAAACGGTACCGCTTCCGATGCAACAAATAATATCTTCTTCATAGGTGTTCCCTCCTTATTTCCTTGAGTCCGCTTCCTGTATCATTTCCCTTGCGGTTTTAAGTACAACTTCAGTCAAATTATTTCCGCCGATCAATCTGGCTATCTCTTTTATTTTACCATCCTTATCCAGTAAATCAATATTCGTTTGTGTAGACTTTCCGTCTGTAGACTTTGATATGAACAAATTTTGATCCGCCATTACAGCTATCTGCGGCAAATGTGAAATACAAAGTACCTGATGGGTTTTTGATATATGGCTAAGTTTTTCACCGACTTTTACAGCCGTGTTTCCGCTTATTCCCGTATCTATCTCATCAAATATCAAAGTCTGTATATCATCATTATTTGCAAAAACAGTCTTTAATGCAAGCATTATTCTGGACAGCTCACCGCCGCTTGCAACCATATGTAAAGGTTTTAGAGGTTGCCCCGGATTTGTACTTATCAAAAATTCCACCGCATCAAATCCGTCTCTTGAAATCTTCTCTCTCTTTGTAAATTTGATTTCAAATTCCACTCCGAGGAAGTTTAAATCTTCAAGTTCTTCCTTTATTCTTTTGGCCAATGTAACTGCAACATCTTTTCTTATTTCGCTGATTTTGGTACAGTCTTTTATAATACTCTCTTCAAGTTTTATCGCATTTTCCTTCAGTACAAGTACTTCATCCTCAAAGTCTTTTAAAAATTCAAGTCTCTTTTCTTTTTCTTTTAATAGCTCTTTGATTTTATTATAATCACTTGAATACTTTGATTTTATATGTCTTATTGTATCCAGTCTCTCTATTACCCTGTCATGTTCTTCCTCGTCATATTCAAGATTATCGAGATATCTGCTTGTATAATGCATTGTTTCGGCTATCAAATCTTCAATTGTATTTAAATTTGACAATACAATGTCCAGACTGTCGTCCAATAAGGCAATCTCTGAAACCGACTTGATATTGCTTCCTATATCTTCGTTTTCAAGCTCTTCAAGTAAATCTGAAAGCACATCATTTATCTTTGATATACTCTTTCCCTTTTTAAATACCTGCTCAAGTTCCTCTTCTTCATTAGGCTTTATATTTGCTTTTTTTATTTCGGAGATTTCAAAATCAAGTATATCGATTTCTCTTTTCCTGAGCCTTTCATCTATTCCTTCCTGAATTCTTTGATTTATCTTTTTTAACTCACCGTAATTTTTTGATAAATTCTTCTTTATCTCCATAAGCTTTTCAGGACAAAAAGAATCCAACAGTATCAGATTGTTACCTGCACTTAGAAGTGATTGATGTTCATGCTGTCCGTGAATATCAATCAATGTGTCTGTAATCTCTCTTAACTTGGCAAGAGTTACGGTTTCATCATTGATTCTGCACACACTTCTTGTGGAGCTTATTTTCCTGGTTATTATCAGTAAATCGTCTTCAAAAGATATATCCAATGTTTTCAGTTTTTCTTTTCGCTTCTCATCCAATGTGAAAATAAGTTCTACAATACCCTCATTTTCACCTGTTCTTATAATGTCTTTACTCGTCTTTGCACCCAAAGCAAGATTTATTGAATCTATCAAAATAGATTTTCCCGCACCTGTCTCACCGCTAAGTACACTAAGTCCCTCTTTAAAGTAAATATCCGCTTTTTTTATTAATGCAAGATTTTTTATATGTAATTCTATCAGCATAATTCTCCTTTTTAGATACTACCCTGATACATCGTTATACTTATTCATTCTTATAAACAAGTTTTCTTATTCTTTCCATGACAACCACAGTATCATCTACACTTCTTATGGCGGCCATAATTGTATCATCACCCGCAATACAACCTACTATCTCACTCATCTGCATGGAGTCAAGAGCCGCCGCAGCCGCCATGGCCATACCCGACACGGTCTTTACTACAAGAATATTTTGTGCCATATCCATTGATACAAAGGCTTCTCCAAGTATTCTTACATATTTTTCAGAGATCCCGTCCTGCTTAGGCATCAGAGAATATTTTTGCTTTCCGTTAGCCGTTACCACTTTTGAAAGCTTTAAATCTCTGATATCTCTTGAAACTGTAGCCTGAGTTACTACAAAGCCGCCCTCTTCCAGCTTTTGTGCAAGTTCCTCCTGTGTCTCGATATCATACGAGTTAATGAGTTCCACAATCTTTGAATGTCTTTTTGTTTTCATATCAAATCCTATTCATCTTATTTCTGATGTTGTCCAGAAAACTCCCCTTCTTTAATTTTATCAGTCCGGCATATATTTCCGACTCTCTTAATTCAATCACGTCCTTATTTTCCAGGATCACACTCTCATCGCCGTCCACTACAAGTTCTCTGTTGGACTTTAAATTGTCATTAAATGAAACACGTATTACTTTTGAGGATGAAAGTACTATGCTTCTTTGACTTAGGGCATGAGGACAAATTGCCGTTATCAGCATCATCTTGGAGCTCGGCTCTATGATAGGTCCTCCCGCACTCAAATTGTATGCGGTTGAGCCTGTAGGCGTTGCTACAATTATACCATCAGATGAATATTCATTCAAGAAATCCCCGTCAATATAAACATTACATCTTATAGTTTTTAATCTTTCAAGCCTGGTAATAACGGCTTCATTAAGAGCATTCAAAGTACATATTTCTTTTCCTTCTCTTATAACGGTGGCGGATATCATCATTCTTTTTTCTATGAAATATTCATCATTGATGAGTATATCCACCATATTCTTGACATCACCCGCTTTATTGATACTTGTAAGATAACCCATATGTCCCATATTTATGCCTATTATAGGTATCCCAAGATGTGATATATCTCTTGCAGCCCTTATAAGAGTACCGTCACCACCCAGAGTAATAACACAGTCAACTTTCGGGAAGTCTTTTGTATCAATATAGCCATAGGATTTATAGCATACTCCGCCCTTTGACTTTATTTCATTTTCCAGATTGGACAGTGCTCTTTTTATTCCGTCCTTCTCACTGTTTCCAACAAGAAAAAAACTTTTCATGCTTCCTCCACGTTCTCTTATAAGCTCTCATGAGCGGTATTTACTACCGCCTCTATATCTATATTACTCTCTTCTTTTTTATTCTTTACGAGATGATAAAGGTACTCAATATTTCCCTCAGGACCCTTTACAGGTGAAAATTCAAGTTCTTCCACAGAGAAATTATTTTCTCTTGCATACTGAAAACAATTTTCTATGACTTCTATATGTGTGGACTTTTCTCTGACCACACCTTTTTTACCCACCTTTTCTCTTCCGGCCTCAAACTGTGGCTTTATAAGTGCGACAATCTCACCGTTTTCTTTCAAAAGATTGTAAGCTGCCGGTAAAACTTTTGACAATGAGATAAAAGATACATCTATACTTGCAAAATCTATCTCCTCACCTATATCCTCAGGTTTTACATATCTTATATTCGTCTTTTCCATGACTACTACTCTTTCGTCATTTCTAAGTTTCCATGCAAGCTGTCCATGTCCTACATCCACGGCATATACCTTTGTTGCGCCGTTTTGAAGCATGCAGTCGGTAAAGCCTCCGCTTGATGCTCCTATGTCCATACAGACTTTATTTTCCACACTTACATCAAAGCACTCCATAGCCTTTTCAAGTTTCAGTCCGCCGCGGCTCACATATTTTAATGTACTGCCTCGCACTTCAATATTTACTTCCTCGGCAAATGTCTGTCCGGCTTTATCTTCCTTTTGTCCGTCAACATATACAATGCCCGACATTATTATGGCCTTTGCTTTTTCTCTGCTTTCGGCAAGACCACGCTTTACCAAAAGTATATCCAATCTATCTTTCATTTTTCATCATCTCATATTTGTCTAAAACTTTTTTCAGTATGGAATCTGAATCTATCTCAAGTTTTTCTCTTAAAAGACTCACATCTCCATGCTCCACATATCCGTCAGGCAGTGCAATATTTAAAACTTCCACATTCCTATGATTTTCATGAATATATGCTTTCACTTTTTCACCCATTGAACCGTTTATCACATTCTCTTCCATGGTAACGATAAGTTTATGGTCTTTACATAATTTATCCACCAAATCGAAATCTATTGGCTTAAAGAATCTGGCATTTGCAATGGATACATTCAAATCATTTGCCTTCAGCTTTTCCCTGAGATTTTTTGCAGTACTTACCATGCTTCCTATTGCAAGCAGGGCTATATCGCTTTCTTCAAAAAGCATCTCACCCTTTCCAAACTCTATAGGCGTTTCAAACTCATTTAAACTGTCATATGCGATACCTCTCGGGTACCTTATAGCTACGGGTCCGTTATAATTTATCGCAAACTCAAGACATGCTTCCAACTCTCCTGCGTTCTTTGGTGCAAGTAAAGTCATATTCGGAATACAGCTAAGGAATGACACGTCAAATATTCCCTGATGTGTTTCTCCGTCAGCGCCTACGAGTCCCGCTCTGTCGATTGCAAATACCACATGAAGATTTTGTAAGCATACATCATGCACTATCTGATCAAATCCTCTTTGCAAAAATGAGGAATATACACAAACAACAGGTATAAGTCCTGATGCTGCAAGTCCTGCCGCAGATGTTATGGCATGCTGCTCAGCTATACCCACATCAATAAATCTTTTCGGAAATTTATTTTTAAAATCCAAAAGTCCACAGCCTTCCGGCATTGCGGCGGTTATTGCAACAATATCTTTATTCTCACTTGCAAGCTCCACTATTTTTTTAGAAAAAACATCCGTATATGTTGGCTTTTTGCTTCCGGACTTTGCATTACCGCTTGCAATATCAAATGCACCTATTCCGTGGAAATTTTCAGGATGATTTTCCGCCGGTGAATATCCCTTTCCCTTTTTGGTAAGTACATGTACAAGTACAGGTCCTTCCACCTTTTTTGCCTCTTCAAAGACTTTTAAAAGTGCGGTAATATTATGTCCGTCTACAGGTCCCAGATAAGTAACACCCATATTTTCAAACAACATTCCCGGTATCAATATCTGCTTTATGCCGTTTTTTGTTTGTCTAAGGCTGTCTATCATAGGCTTTCCGATATATGGCAAACGTTCCAGTGAATTTACAACTCTCTTTTTTAGATTATTGTATCCGTCACCGGTTCTGATATTGTTGAGGTAATCATTCATACCTCCGACATTTTTTGAAATGGACATCTCATTGTCATTTAAGACCATGATAAAGTTTTTCTTTATCTGAGCCGCATTATTTAGAGCTTCATAAGCCATACCGCCTGTAAGAGCACCGTCTCCTATTACTGATATAACTCTGTAGTTTTCTCCCTTTATATCTCTTCCGAATGCCATTCCAAGTCCCGCAGACAGGCTTGTTGAAGAATGTCCGGTATTAAAGACATCAAATTTTGACTCACTGGTCTTTGGAAATCCTGCTATTCCTCCGAATTTTCTCAGATTATCAAAGGCATTTTTTCTTCCGCTAAGTATTTTATGAGTATAAGACTGATGTCCTACATCCCATATTATCTTGTCTTTAGGCAGATCAAATGCAATATGCATAGCCATGGTGAGCTCCACAACTCCAAGATTGCTTGCCAAATGTCCGCCTGTTATACTTATTTTTTCAATAAGAAAATCTCTTATCTCTCTTGCTAATATATCTAAATCTTTTTTCTTTAATTTCTTTATATCACTTGGCTTTTCAATATTTTCAAGTATCATATTTCTTCTTATGAAGTTCTATTTACCATCATATCAATGATTTCAAAAATAGAGTTCATATTTCCCCTTACTTCTTTCAAGCATTTCTTAGCATCAGCACTAAGTGATTCAACTCTTCTTAAGCTTTCATCAATACCGACTATATTTACATATGTTGTCTTTTCATTTTTTTCATCAGAATGTGTAGGTTTTCCAAGCTCCTTTTCATCAGCTACTATATCAAGATAATCATCTCTTATCTGGAACGCTTCACCTATATAGCTTCCGGCTTTTTCAAGCATTTTGATTTCTTCATCATTTGCTCCTGCAAGTATGCCTCCGATAACAAAGGATGCCTGTAATAATGCTCCTGTCTTTAATGAGTAAGTATATCTCATAACATCTTCACTCATCTTTTTACCGCAGTATTCCACATCCACACATTGTCCGCCTATCATGCCGAAACCTCCGGTGGCTTTTGCCAATGTGTACAATGCTTTTGACATTCTTCTTAACATAATAATATCTTCAACATCCTGCATTTTCTCTGATATGATTTCAAACGCCTGTACACAGAGCATATCTCCTGCAAGTATTGCCATATCCTCACCATGGCTTACCCATGTAGTAGGCTTACCTCTTCTTAATTTGTCATTATCCATTGCCGGAAGGTCATCATGAATCAAAGAAAATGTGTGAATCATCTCTATTGCAGCCAAGAAAGGTGCAATCACTCCTTCATCACATTCCGCCCCCGCAACGGCCTTATAAGTTTCAAACATTATAAGAGGTCTAAGTCTCTTACCACCGTTTTTGATTGCTTCATTTGAGGCCGTGATTACCTTTTTATTTAAATCATCTTCGCTGAAAAAAAATGACTCTATTATATCTTCTATTTTCTTTAAATTGTCCTTATTCATCTTTTGTATCCCCCGACAGTATCTCCATCTGTCTCTCTACATGAGCTATTCCCTCACTAGCCTGTTTTACCAGCTTTATACCCTCTTCATAAAGTACAAATGCCTCTTCAAGTGTAGTCTGCGGCTCTTCAAGTTTTGCTATTACATTTTCTATGTTTACCAGATTTTCCTCTATACCAAGCTTTTTTTCTTCTTTTTTCGGCATATTTCTCCCTCTATTATAAAACCTTTGCTCTTACCTTGCCATCGGAAAAATATATATTTAATTCATCTTCAGGCTTTACGCTTTTGGCACTTAAAACTTTATTGTTTTTATTATCACTTATATATGCATAACCGCCCGACAATCTTTTCAGAGGTGATACTGTATCAAGCCTCTTACTTAAGTTTGCCAGTTCTATCTTTTTATTTTCCAAATTGTTTTTAAAAGTATTTTGTAATATCTTTGCAAAGTTTTCCAGTCTTTGCTTTTGTTCTCTTATACGTATCTGCGGACTTAGAGTATTCAGCTTTATAAGAAGCATGTCCAAATCTCTTTTTGCATAATCTATCTTTCTTTCAACTTGCTCTGTAAGCTTTCTATTATAGACGTCCAATGTATACATATAGTCGTTATAGATAAAGTTTGCAATCTCCGCCGCCGCACTTGGTGTAGGAGCTCTCAAATCCGCCACAAAGTCTGCTATTGTAAAATCGGTTTCATGTCCAACGGCACTTATTATAGGTGTTTTGGCATTAAAAATAGTTTTTGCAAGTTCTTCATCATTAAAGCAGTACAAATCCTCTATAGAGCCTCCACCCCTTCCCACTATCAAAACATCCAGATTCATTTTATCAAGTTTTTTTATAGCGGAAATGATGCTTTTCGGTGCGGAATCACCCTGTACAAGGCATGGTGCCAAAACTATTCTGACATAGGGATTTCTTCTGTAACTTACATTTTGTATATCATTTATTACGGCTCCGGTCTGAGCTGTTGCCACACCTATACTCTGTACAAACTTAGGTATTTCTTTTTTATATCTTTGATCAAACATCCCCATATCTTCAAGCTTTTCTTTAAGCTGAAGATATTTTTCATATAAATCACCTTTTCCGGC
Source organism: Lachnoanaerobaculum sanguinis (assembly GCF_033242365.1). Taxonomy (NCBI): domain Bacteria; kingdom Bacillati; phylum Bacillota; class Clostridia; order Lachnospirales; family Lachnospiraceae; genus Lachnoanaerobaculum; species Lachnoanaerobaculum sanguinis. Next base: position 42,340 of record NZ_BTHK01000002.1, on the reverse strand, counting down.
TTCCTCTATCTTATTTGCATAGAGCTGATATCTGCCCTCTTTTTCATAGCAGGATATAGTACCTGTAACGACAACCTTTTGCCCTCTTTTCATATCAAAAGAGAGACCTCCTCTCTGACCGGCAAACATAACCGCAGATAAGGTCCCTCCTTCATCCTTTATGGTAAAATATATATGATTAGAGTTAGCATATGTGCAATTGCTTACTTCTCCTTCTACTGATATCTTATTTAGTACAAAGTCCTGCATAAACATGTTTTTTATATATGCATTCACTTTTGATACGGAATAAACCATATATCCTCCGGGTCTTTACTACTCTACTTCCACCTTTGACAATATAGCATTTACAAATGAATAAGACTCATCTCTACCGAATGTCTTTGCAAGCTCTACCGCCTCATTTATCGCTACGCTTACAGGTATATCACTGTCGTATTTCATTTCAGCTATGGCAAGTCTCAAAATATTTCTTTCAACTCGTCCTATTCTCTCAAGCTTCCAGCCCTGTGACAAATCGCTTATTATTTTGTCAATCTCAGGACGTCTTTCAATTACAAGCATTGCCTTTGACTTTATATATTCTATATCCCCATCACTGTAATTTGCATCATGAATAAGTGTATCTTCTTCATCTTCTAAAGACGGTGATTCAAAATAATTATCTATTTGGATCTCCACCTCTTCTTCCGGATAAAAATCTAAAACAAATAATATTTTAAAACAATGTTCTCTTAGCAAATGCCTTGTCATATGATCCTCCATATTGTCTACATTAATCCTATAATTATAGCTTATACAAAGGTTAAAAGCAAATTAATTTATATTGATATTTACCTTATCAGATATTAAATATATAATAGGCACATTAAATATTTTAAGGAGTGTGTATGCCAAGGGAATTAAATTTTTATTCTATGATAATTCGCATTATACTGTCCGTTTTGATAGGCGGAATATTGGGCTTTGATCGTGAAAGAAAAAACAGGCCGGCAGGCTTTAGAACATATATATTGGTTTGTCTTGGTTCAACCCTTGTTATGATGACAAATCAATATGTATTCCAAGTGTTTAAAAACGGCGATCCTGTAAGACTCGGTGCTCAAGTTGTAAGCGGTGTAGGTTTTTTGGGTGCAGGAACAATAATACTTACCGGTCGTAATCAAGTCAAAGGTATTACCACAGCTGCAGGTATATGGGCTGCCGCCTGCTGCGGTCTGACTATAGGAATAGGGTTTTATGAAGGCGCTATAGCAGGCGGAGTGGCTATTTTTATTGTAATGGCATTGCTTCAAAATTTGGACGGATTTTTAAGAAAAGACTCAACCTCTGTCGAATTATATATAGAATACGACAGAAAAATACCTTTAAGTATTTTCTTAAGCAATATCAGGCAAAATGACTTGGATATAGTCGAGCTTGAATTGACAAAAAATAATTTGATACCCGATACCTGCGGTGCGGCCACAATTACAATACAGGGTAAGCAAAAGAACAGCCGAGATATTATATTAAGTCTTGTAAAAAATACTCAGGGAATTATTTTTTTCATGGAATTATATTAAAATATATGTTGAAATGCTATTTTTAAATAGCTATAATACCCTAAGTAAATGTTTTAGAGTTTGGAGGAATATGAAGAGGATTATACCGTTCTTATTACTATCATTAGGTATAGGTAGTAGTTTTTTAATAACAGGCTGCGAAAATAAGTCTTCCGGTGAAGAGGGCAGCCTTACAGCCGTAGACAATTCGGTTAAGACAGGTGTCGTAAGGGAATTAATCAGTTCTACAGATATCGGAGATGTTTATAACAGTATCGGTGTCGACTATGAAAATGAATATGATGTGGATTCCATTGAAAAGAAAATGACAGGCCTTGCAATGGCAAATGCCGGTACGGATTCCGCTGACGGATTGACTAAGCATCTTATTGTCGCTCCCACAGAGATGGATATGGAATTATTGTTTGACGTTGATACAAGTGCAATATTTTTAGAAGGCGGTATTTATACCAATGTAAGCCAATTTGCTGTATGGAGTTCGGAGGACCCCGATATTGCAGATGTTTATCAAGGTGAGGTACATGCTAAAAAGGTCGGTGAGACCAATATCAATGTTACATACAGAGATATAACCAAATCTATCCATGTGAATGTCGTTGAGAAAACAAATTGGGAAGAAAAGGACGGATATTGGTATTATTATGATGCCAACGGCAAAAAAACCACAGGTTGGAAGGTAATAGACGGCAACTGGTATTATTTAAGCAATAACGGTTCAATGCTTACCGGTTGGCAGAAGATAAAAGACGGTTACTACTATTTCCACTCAAACGGTACTATGGCACAAGGTGAGTGGGCCCAAAATCCTGACAACAACGAGTGGTATTATTTCAATTACAACGGTAAGATGGCTATGCGTAAGTGGATAAAAGACGGAAACAATACTTACTATGTGCATTCAAACGGTACTATGGCTACCAATGAATGGGTACCTAATGATGATGGCAGCTGGTACTATATGCTTCTTGACGGCAAGATGGCCAGAGACCGCTCCATTGATATAAAGGGTGTCAGCTATCAATTTGATAAAGAAGGCAAATGCCTAAACCCTGAAGGAAACTAAAATATATTTAATTTATAACAGCTTTTATTTTACAATCCTTTTTAATATACTTAGAATTGTAAAATTTAAAAGCTGTTATTTGATTTTATCGGAAGATGAACTTCTGAAGGTTTGCGGAGATCTTACTCCGCTGGAGTGGGCAAAGCAGTACGCTACCAAACGCTCCGCAGAAGAAAAAGCTTCAAAAAAAGACATTATACTTAAGTATTCCTCTTCGACCTTGATTAAGAAAGAAAGCTGCCGTAGCGTAAACGTAGGCTACCTCTTTCTGAAGGACATCAGAAAAACGTCCGAACGATCCCAAGCGTTTTATGCGTCAGAATCACTGTACTTCTGACGGCGAGATTGCAGATAAAATGATCCCTTCGATATATGAAGATGTTGCCACGGAAGAGGAACGTTGTGACGGTTTCTATGCCGTATGCACAAACCTGGAAGATGACGTGGCAACGATTATAAGTATTAAAGAAAACAAGAGCTCATAAATGGCGCAATTACGCTGTTTATGGGCTCTTGACTCTTTCGCAACTGTCAAAGACGGGAGTATCATATTTACTATGTAATACACATAGTATTGCTTATTGTTTTTAAGAATAAGTATTCCGTTTTATTCATTCTTTCTATTTCTCCGATATTTAAGTTTTCAAAAAAAGACTCTTCTTCCACGTCTTCCCGTAAAGAAGTGATTTCAGAACTTGATATCAGCGAGGCGGATCTTACTGCTTCAGGAGATGTAGTGATGGAATAAGATGACAGATTGATTAATTGGAAGGTTTTTATTGACTCCACTTTCCACTTACATTACGAAATACAGCTAAGTGACATGGGATTGGAAAGAATTTATTCTGCCCAAACGCAGGGAACCAGGAGACAAAAGATTTATGCAGTTAACCCGGTGCGGTAATCTTGCACCGGATTTTAAATATCCGCAGACGGCGGTTATTTTTTCTTAAGACAACATTTTATTCGACCGACTTCAACGATTCGACCATATCTATATGTGCTGTTAACCTGCATACCATAAGCTGGATTAAAAGAGAGCAGCCTACGACGATTAATGAAACAATTATATATGATATCAATCGTAAATGAGGTGAATATGAAATCATGGTTGTTGAGACTGTTCTGACATATAGTCCAAGAAAATACCATCCAGCAATCGAGCCAATTATCCACCCTGTCACCATGGGAATCAGGCTGCTTTTAAAGATAAGACTCTTTATATCTGTATTGTAGCTACCGAGAACACGAAGTGTGGCATATTCTCTGTATTTTTCTGTAAAGTTCAATAATCCGAGATTATACTGGATCACAACACTTAGAAGAATGGCTGCAGCAATCAGAAGTATGATTACTCCCTGAACGCTGTCCAGCAATTCCTCGGACTCACTGTATTGTTTCTTCAATTTGACTGAATCTTTGATAACAGACATCTGCTTCACATCGTCCAGATTCATGTTGTCATCTGCCAATAATGCGCTAGCTGTAAATGTATTGCCAAGCGATTCCCAGTATGACTGCGACATAAATATTCCCTGAGGGCTGTTTATATCTGCTATCTGGGAGACCTTCAGATAATTTCTCTTTCCCGCTATAAGTACGCTGATAAATCCGTTTTCTTTCACATTCAGATCTCTGGCTGAAGAACTGGATAGAATTATTCCATCTACAGGTAGTCCCAGCACATTTCCATCAGTATCATATGTCGTGAAAAAATAACCCTGACCAATAATAAACAGCCTTTCAGAATGAACAGACATTGAACTTCTTGCCTCACATGACTGTTCGCTTACCCACTGACAGTCGCCTGACAGAAGAGATTCTATTTTTTTGACTTCATCCTCTGTTGGAGACATACTGAGATTTAACTTTTCATAATAAGTGTATTGCCTGCCATAAATCTCACTGTTTACAATGTTGATAGTGTCTTTTAATCCGAAGCTTGCCATCAGAAGTATCATGCTCCCTAAAACGCCTACAATTCCTATTGCTGTACGAATTTTGTTCTGTCCTGCATCTCGGATGATCCACCTCCAGTCAAAGCTCAGTCTGTTCCACAGAACTTTAAAATGTTCAGCAAAGACCTTTTTCTGACTCTGCCTGCCAGAATCACGGAGCAAATCAGTCGGTGTCTCAACTACGATAGATCTGCATGAAATCCAGGCAGATAATGTACAGATAGTGATAAGCAGTACAATAAGGATTACTGAATAATACGAATTACGCACCAGCCATTCAGGCATGCTGTAAAACTTTTTCTGCAGAGAAAGAAGGACAGGGGTTACTGTATATGGTGCAAGCTCGTAGCCCAGTAATGCTGCCGGAATGCTGATGACAAGTCCGTAAACAGCATAATGTAGCTGGATCTGAAGAGGATGAAAACCAAGCGCCTTTAATATTCCGATCTGTGTACGCTGCTTCCTGACAATTCTTGTCATAGTTGTGTAAATGGTAAGGAGTGCCAGAAGAAAAAATACGAGTGAAAACATGACAGACATCTTTTTTATCTGCCCGATCTTATTTATGTATGAAGATACAGGTGTGTATTCCGTTCTGTCATAACACATCATATATTTATCATTGAGAATAGTTTTCAGATCTGAGCGCAGTGAATCCACGTCAGTTATATTATCTGTAGTAATTTTTATCTGATTATAGGCTGCATTAGGGACTATCTGAGAAAGAGTATCTGCTGATATGAATCCATAGGTATATTTCGAATGATCTGGCACCATGGATGTAGATGAACCTGTATAGCAGATATACTCAGGGCTGTAGACCAATCCCTTAACTTCTAACTTTTGACTTTTTTCACCGTAGTATATCTGAATCTGGTCACCAACATGGATTTTCTTATTGTCTGCATAATCTTTATCCAGCCAGATGCCGTCTTCTGTTGGCTTATATTCATTTCCGTTAATACATAAAGGCTTTGATATTTTATTGTCTTTATTGGATATAAGACAGATATTGACATTGGAATCGCTATCCAGATATGCGCTTTCTACAGCAGAAAGCTGGGTTTCGTTTATCCCATCAAGCTCTTTGATCTGTCCAATATCATCATTGTCAAATCCGAGACCGCTGATCCAGATATCTGCCAGATTTGAATCCTTAAAATAGGCAGTCTCTTCCTGCTCCATACCGTTCCATACTCCCTCGATACCTGAGTATATCAGCATTCCAAGAGCGCACATGATAAATATCGACAGGAACTGAGATTTCAATCGCCAGATGTCACGAAGCATTTTACGAAACAGTGTACCCATTACCAGTTTACCTCGTCAACCTTCAAAGGTTTTTCATTTTTCTCAGAAAATTCGATCCTACCGTCCTTTAGGTGTATCACTTCATTAGCGCATAGCGCAATAGAAGCATTATGCGTCACTATGATTACGGTTTTGTTATATTTCCTGGCCATATCCGTAAGAAGTTGAAGTACACTCCTTCCTGTAGCGCTGTCCAGAGCCCCTGTTGGCTCATCACAGAGAAGAATGTCAGGATTTTTACATATGGCACGCGCGATAGACAAGCGCTGCATTTCTCCGCCTGAAAGTTCATCAGGAAAATGCTGACATCTATCCTCCAGCCCGACACTACGGATCATTTCCTTTGCGTCAAACGAATGTGACGACATCTTAGCCACAATACTGACATTCTCTAGCGCATTAAGTGATGGTATCAGATTGTAAAACTGGAAAACAAATCCTATCTTTTTCCTTCTGTATTCGGTTAGTTCAAATTCATTGAGCTTTGAAATATCGGTATCTGACACTCGTATGCACCCAGATGAGGCTCTATCCATGCCACCTATAAGATTGAGCATCGTACTCTTTCCAGATCCGCTCGGTCCTAAAATCACAGTGACACTTTCGTCTTCAATGCTGAAGCTAACATGATCAAGTGCCGTTACTTCGCTGTCACCAACATTATATGTCTTTGATACATTCTCAAATGTAACTACTTTCAATATATTCACCTCGCTATGTAAAGAATACAATCTACCACTTAACATAAATTAGAGCATGTTGCCATTGTGTATTTTCGGCAGCATAGATTAGTACTTTCGATATCTGCTTGAATAGGTATTCGTGTATTTTGTGACACCATCTTATAGCCACCTTGAACAAATCTTTCCCATGCTTTACCAGGAAAAGACGGATAAAAACTATTAATAAAATATCGTCCTTTTTCGGGATTAAAATGGAAACGTTCACCATGCTCAGCAATGAAATGAGATATTTGCGTACTTTCTGACTAAAGACCGCCTACTAGCATCGCCTGTTCAATGGCATTTGTTAATTCTGTGTATACGTTATTTCTACTCATTTGCTCTCCTTCTGTTAAGCAAAATTATATAGTTTAAGAATCATTGTCTTGATTGTTGGTAGTTTTTCCTTCAAATAATCGATCTTCTCATCTGGAGAAATTTGATTCATGATATTAAACAATCCTGAAACCAAAAACTCAGTGATAAACTTTGGATCGCTGCAGTTGCATTCTCCATTATCATTTCCAGAAAGTATAAGTTCTGTTACAAGAGGAACCATTTTTTTCCCAACATTGAAAAAAATCCTCTCGTGTGTTATACCTTTTTTCACATTTAGGATTCCCATAAATATGCCAAACTTTTTTTCTGCCGAATCAATAAAAATTTGAAAAATACGATTGATTTTGTCAAAGGTGGTTATATCCTTATCTATCAAATTATTGACAGCATCTATTATCGCGTCTGCATATCTATCTGCCAACTCCTCCATTACTTCATCTTTTGACTTGAAGTAATAATAGAAAAGTCCCTTTGCTACTCCAATTTCATTGACAATATCCTGTACTTGTGTCTGCTCATATCCCTTCTCCTCAAACAGCTTTCCAGCTGTCTCAATGATTTCATTGCGTCTTTCTTCTTTAGTTTTTGCCATATAAATTCTACCTCATATATATTGACTGACTTCAGTCAGCTTTTATTATAATATTTTTTGATTGTTTTGTCAACCTAGATTCCCGGATTTCCAACCTGTAGCAGTCAATATAAGTAGACACGTTCCCATTATTCAGCTCGGTAGTTTGACAGTTAAATAGTTCCAAAATCTCCTCAGGCCTTGAAAAGCCTGACTGCAAGCTCCATCACGTTTACTGTGCACTGGAAATCCTTGCAAAGGAGAATGTTTTTTTCCAGTCTCAACTTTACAAGAATTCCGAAATGGTACTGAATCGACATAAAAGAGTTCTTTACTATGACTGCACTAACTATTACTTCGAGATTGAGGAAGCGGATGACTTCAGAAAATATGGTCATTCCAAAGAAAACCGTCCGAATCCGATTGTACAGATGGGGCTGTTTATGAATGCAGATGGGATTCCTCTCACCTTCTCCCTCTTTAACGGAAATGAGAATGAACAACCTTCGATGAAACCATTGGAGAAAAAGATTCTTTCTGACTTTGGAATGACGAAATTTATTGTTTGTACAGATGCAGGACTATCATCAACTTCAAACCGTGTTTTCAACAACACGCCGAACCGAAAATTTGTTACAACGCAACCAATCAAAAAGCTGAAAGGACATCTCAATGATTACTGTCTTGATGAAGATGGATGGCACCTTATCGGAGATAAAACAGAGTATAAGCTCAGTGAATTAGATGAGATTGAGAACTACGAGAAGACTTTCTATAAAGACCGATGGATTAACGAAGACGGTCTGGAGCAACATCTCGTTGTCACCTTCTCCTTTCTTATTAGAAAAAAGCATAATGAAGAATATGAGGGTGATTTTAGAAGTATAGGGAGAATGAAAAATAATTTTTTATATGTATTAGTGAATAAAATAGAAAATTAAAAAAAGTGGCTGTAAAAATAGAAGCTTGAAACTCTTTTCATGAGTTGTTGCCTAAAGAGAGCTTTCTATCTTTACAGCATCTATAGCTTTATTTTCGTTGTATTGAACTATTTTCTCTTTGGATTTTTCGGGTACCATCCTTTTTCCACTCTTTTTTCCTGCTCATATAATTCATGGATACTCCAAAAGCAGGAAATGCCAAAGATGGCCAAACTTCCGGAGAGGAAAAGAGAAGGGAGAAAAATGCTGGCTATACAAGCGGATAGACCTATTAAGAAAAAAAGCCAGGCTATTTTTTTACTAAAGTAATACTCCGCATACACCACTATGGGATGAAATATCCCTATGCAGAGAAAGCAAACCAATCCTAAGAGTAAACCTTGAAAACTCATAGTTTAAAATACTCCCTAAGCTCTCGAAGCAGAGTGTTAAGATCCACCTCTGCCCGTTCACTCATAATCTTTACCGTGGCTTTCGGCAACATAATACGAGCAAGAGGAGTGTTTAAGGCCTTAAAGCGATCGCTTAATCGGAAAAGGAGAGTCTTTACATTGGGATCTGCTTCCAAAATATCTTTTAACAGAGTGTCTTCGGTGATTTCTGTCAGCTTGCCGGCTGTCAAAGACTCTGTACTTTCTCTATTTTCTTCGTCTCCCAAAGTCCCTGCGTTTTCTTTATTGCCTACATCTTCAGAAGTCTCTGAGTCTTCTCTCTTGTCTTCGTCTTCAGCAGTCTCTTTGCCTTCTCCCTTTTCCTGCTGCTCCCAGGTCAGAAGAGTTTGAGAGCCCTGTAGGGAACGGATATGGGTGCAGTCCTGCATCATTTCCAGCACACCGCGGAACTTTCCCTTTTCATCTCGAACCGCATAGTAAATGATGTAAATAAAGAGGTCCGGCTTGTTGATCCAAAACTCCGCCTTATCCTGTTCTCCGGAACGGAACTTCTTAATGATTTCCTCAACGATATGTACCGAAGCCTTTGGATGACAGTTTTTCACATCTCTTCCGATGACATTTTTACTTCTGGGGAAAACTCTGTGCTTGGTGTCGGTGTAGAAGCAAACCAGTTCATTTTCATCTACATAGGAAAGATCCACAGGCATATGCTGATAAATCAGATTAATCTGTTCCAAGGTAAGTTGACCGGTAGTAACATTCAACTTTTCTTCTTTATTGTTAAAGCCGTATTTTCCCAGAAGACCGGCAAGCTCTTCCGCAAAACCGGGAGCGGAAGAAAGTCCGGATAGGGGAGCACCGGATGTAGAAGCTGAGGCAGAAGATGAAGCCGAAGCTGAATTGCCGGACTTATCTGCCTGCACGCTAATATAGGCAAAACCGATTTCCCGGTCTCCCTCAGCCATATAACGGAACTCTTCTTCATTGATCATTTCCAAGGAGGTAGGGTAGAGGATATTTTCTTCCTTGTCCATCAAATCCCGAACATCAGCCACAAGTTCTGCCTGCTTTCCGATAAATTCCTCTTCCTTATCCTCTAAAAGAAGATTGTAGCACTCTGAAATCTCATCCCGGATAAAGTCATCCAAAGTCCACATGGTGGTGGTAGGGCGGGTAAAGCCTTTCTTTTCCAAAACCGGGTATAATTGATTTTGCTTTCTGGACAAATGAATCTTGAATTTCAACAAGTCTTCATAAAGCTCCAGCCATTGGTTTTTAATGAGAGGGTACTGCACCAAATCCTCAACGGAAAGCAGTAGTTCCTTCATTTTGGCATTTTCCCTACGGTAACAGGAGATGGGATGATTTTCCGGAAGCTCTTGATCCTTTGTGACCAAAACATCCTGGAAGACCTCCAGCATAGCTTGAATATCTTCCTTAATGCACTCATCTTCTGTCTCCTCCACCATTTCCTGCTCGATAATGGCAATTTCATAGGGGGCAAGGTGCTGTACTCTATCTTTAAGGGCTTTTCTTGCTTCTTCCAAAGAAATCTTTCCCTCATCATAGGCGGATTTTATTTCATGGACAATTTCTAACTTCTTACCATCAATATTTTGAAAATTTTCTCTCATAGTTTTCTCCTTCAGGGGATATTCCTATCTGCTATCCAATTAGATTAGAAAGGAAAATATAGTATTGCATAGTTGGTTAGAATAATCTAACTTATAATATTATAGCAAAAAAAAAGAAAGAAAAACAATGAAATTTCCAATCCTAAATGTAATTTCTCAAATGTTCCCTATAAAGTCTACCTATCGGTAATCCCATTACATTGTAATAATCACCTTCTATTCCGACTATATATCTTGAAAAATATCCCTGTATTGCGTAGGCTCCGGCTTTATCATAGGGTTCTTTTTTATCTAAATAATCTTCTGTTTCCTCATCTGAAAGTTTGGCTACTTCCACCGGAGTATCATCTACAAAACTCTCATAGCTTTTCTTAATAGAATTATAAACACATACCGCCGTATATACTCTATGCTTTCTGCCGGAAATGGCTTCAATCATCCGTTTTGCATCTTCTCTTGATTTCGGTTTCCCAAGTATTTTACCTTCAAATGCCACTATGGTGTCCGCAGCTATTACGATAAAATCATTTTCCTTGTATTTTAGTGTCGCCTGCTCTACAATATCTATCGCCTTTTGGCAGGCCTGCTTTTCACAGGCCTCCCTCGGGTCTTTACTGTCTATCTCGGTTTCCTTATCCGAAACCATTATCTCAAAATCAAGTCCGATCTGACTTAATAATTCCTTTCTTCTGGGCGATGCCGAAGCAAGAATTATTTTTATATCTTTCATTCTATTCTTATCTCCTTATCAAGTGCAAATGAATATATGAAAATATCATTTACTATTTTACCTGTACTCATTTCCAGTGATTTTTTATAAAGCAGGAGCTGGGTTTTATATCTCTTTATAAGTGTTTCTGCATCTCTTACATTATCGGTCTTATAATCCACCAAAATTATATTGTCATCTTTTTCAATATATGCGTCTATAATTCCCTGTATAAGTATTGTCTCATCGCTCTCACCCATACCTGCTTCCTTAGCTGAGATTCCCATAATAAATTGATTTTCTCTTTTCAAGTTCTCATTATACTTTATAAAGTCAGCTCCAAGTTTACTGTCTAAAAACTTTACTATATCAAGAGGGTTGATAAGTTCTCTGTATACAGGATTATTTAAAAGTGAAATTTCTTCTTTTACAAAGTCCTCTCTACTGCTGAAATTATCAATATTTTCATAGTGAATCTTTTGCATCAACTTATGATATGCATTTCCCCTCTCGCTTGCATTTCCGGCATTTATACTCGGCTTTTTATTTTCCTTCACTTCAAACTCTTCACTCTGTGACATTCTCTTTATCTCGGATACCGAGAATTTTGTCTTTAAATCGATATTTTCAGCATATGGATAGCTGTATTCGAGCCTGTTTTTTAAATTATCATACTCATTCTCACTCAACTCTTCAAACACCTTATGAAGATCTCTTACCTCTTTTTGAGTTTCTACCTCTTCTTTTAAGAGCATATTATAATCATATGTTTTAATATCAAAATGTACATTGTCACGTCCCAAAAGTATCATATCCAGGTATGAATTGCAGGATCTTATATCAAGAAAACTCGGGGAATCTTTCATTTTTTCAAGTTCCTTTTGGGCATCACTGCAGCTTCCCGAAATGATCATCTTTTCCATAGCTCTGGTAAGCGCCACATACAATACTCTCAGCTCCTCGCCCATAAGATCCACATTCAGCTTATGTTTTATTACATTCTGCTTTATAGAGCTGTCTTTTATATTTTTTTCACTGTCAATATACTGTACACCCAATCCGAAGTCGGTATCTATTACCATACCCTGCCTTAAATCCGTTTTATTGAATTTTTTATGTGCACATGCAAGGAAACATACCGGAAATTCCAGTCCCTTTGACTTATGTATAGTCATGATTCTTACTATATCATCATTTTCAGATAGTATACCTGCCTCACCGAAGTCATTGTCAAAGTCCTTTAACTTGGCAATATATCTGATAAAATTATAAAGCCCGCTATATCCCGAATTACTGAATGTCTTTGCCTTATTTATAAGCAACATCAGATTTGCTCTTCTGACCTGTCCTCCCGGCATAGCCGCTATCAGGTTTAAAAAGTCGGTCTCATTATAAATATCCTGCAAAAGGGCCGCAATATTCATATATGCGGATTTTCTTCTGTATTTATTTAAGAATTCCAGAGCATTTTTTATTTTTTCTCTTGTTTCAAGCTCAATATTGCTTTCACTTCCCTCATACAAAATAGCATCCATCATTCTAATCTTTGCCGACTTTTCTATATTCTTTGATTTCCTGTACGCAGAAACAATATTTGCAAGTTCCAGATCTGTTATTCCAACAAGGTTTGAGTTAAGAAATGCCGTAAGGTCCACATCTGAATAAGGATTGTCAATTGCAGCAAGTATAGCAAGTATCTTTCTTACCTCAAAAGTCTTAAAATATCCTTTATTACTTTCGGCATATGCCGGAATATTTTCATCATTTAACACCTTCGCAATGCTCTCACCTATATTGCTTCGCACAAGGATTACAATATCGCTGTACTTTAAATCCCTGCCTTCGCCTACTTTAAGCTCCGTCTTAAGCTCCTTTATTCTTTTTGCAATAGCTCTTGCCTCAAGTTCTATGGCATTTGTATCATCTTCTATATCCGAGGTCTGTGTAAGCATTATTTCACTGATATATTCTTTTCCCTCTTTAAAATCCGCACCGAGATAAAGTGCCGCATCATCATCATACTCAATTCCACCTGTGTTTTCTTTCATAATCTTTTTGAAAATAGCATTTGCACTACTGAGCACATTACTGCGGCTTCTGAAGTTCTTACTGAGAATTACCTTCTTTTGTATTTCATCATCAAAATCGGCCTTTTCAAAGTGTGTAAAACTCTTGTACTTATCCATAAAAAGCTGTGGTGAAGCCTGACGAAAACCGTATATAGACTGCTTTACATCACCTACCATAAATATATTGTTCTTTTCAATAGCCGTCACAATGGCTTCCTGTAAGTAGTTTGAATCCTGATATTCGTCAATATATATTTCACTGAACTCTTTTCTATAACGCTTTGCAATCTCTGTAGGGTTTTTATTTTCATCCAAGAGTATTCCAAGTGCCATATGCTCTATATCCGAAAAGTCTACAATATTTTTATCCCTCTTCTTTTCGTTAAAAAGCGCAATATATTTCTTTGTCAAATCTACAATTGCTCTGATCTTCGGCTTTTCCTTTGTTTCCTCTTCCAAAAGCCTTTTTTTGTCAAAACAATACTCCTCTGAAAGTTTTGATATGGCTTTCTTATATGCATCTCTAAGTCCCTTGGCCTTTTCCTTTAATTCTTCATTGCCACCCTTTACGGACTTTAGTCTGCCGAAACCTACATTATTCAGTCTTTCGGACAATTCAAATATATCACCGGCATTTTTTATATTGCCGATACTTGATTGCTCTTCTAAAATATTATCAAGATATTGCACAGGACCTTCATCCTCATTACAAATCTCTATTATTTCCTTTATGTCGGACAAAATGGAATCAATACTTCTGCTTATCTCATTAAAAATATACTCCTGCCACTCATCTCCCTTTTCATTCAATGAATCCAGCCATTCTTCCGGCCATGGCTTACTGATTGCAAAGCGATACAGCTTTTCGATAAACTCCGATATGCTTCTATCTCCCTTGGTATTTGCAAAGGCATCTGAAAGTTCAATAAAGTCTTCACTCCCCGCATCATACTCACTTTCCAAAAGCTCCTCCATCGTGTCGGCTCTTAAAAGTGATATTTCACTCTCATCAGCCACACTGAATGCCGGATCTATATCTATTTTGTCTATATTTTCCTTCAGTATTGAAAGGCAAAAGCTGTCGGTGGTCATTATCTTTGCTGATGATAGAAGTATTGACTGTTCCTTAAGTCTTTTAAATTCTTTGGAATCATTATCATGCTTTTCCATTTCCTTTAAAAGCGCATTATAAATTTTCTCCTTCATGGAAGCGGCTGCGGCTCTGGTAAATGTCATCACCAAAAGAGAATCCACATCTATGGGGTTTTCACTGTCTGTAATCTTTTTTATAATTCTTTCGACCAGTACTGCGGTCTTTCCGCTTCCGGCCGCTGCAGATACCAATATACTGCCCTTTTTTATATCTATTGCCGCCTGTTGTGCCTCAGTCCACATTTTTTTCACTCTCCATCTTTTTCCAAATTTCATCATCTTTTATAGGTGTCAAGCTGTTGTATGAGAATCCTTCTATTCCCTCATCAAAACCGCATATGGCGGTATATGGACAGTAATCGCATTTTGCCAAGCCTCTCCTTAATGACGGTTTTATACTTATCTCACCGCTTAAGATATTTTCAGCCGTATCCTTCGCCTTTTGTCTTACATACTCCCTAAGGAAATTTATTCTTTTTGTACTTGCTACACTTGCAGATTTTGCAAAGCTTCCGTCCTTTTTGGTGGAAACGGGTATTACATCACTCTCGGTTACAAAACTTCTGTCCAGATTTTTTATTATATCAAGATCCGTATTTACTATTCCGCTCGGCTTAAGCTTATTTAAAACGGCATTCTCATTTTTTGCCTCATCTCTGGTAAGGAAAGGTGTATCTATATGATAATAGAAAAATGCTGCAGGTAATATCTCTTTACCCGATCTTGAGAGCTGCTCCATTACAGCATCAAGGTATATAACCAGCTGCAATGCTCTTCCATAATATGGCATATCTGTTTCCCATTTCGTATTTCCGGTCTTATAATCTATTATCTTAACAAGTGTCTTTCCGTCCGTATCACAGGTATCCACCCTGTCGATCTTTCCTCTCAGATACATTTTTGCACCGTTTTTCAAGTCAATATTTAGGGCTTCAATATTGTCCTTTTCTACAAAAACTCTTTCAAAATCAAACGGCTTAAAGTTTCCGGCAGCAAGTTGCTTTGCCAGTACAAGCATTGTAAGCTTTGTCATTCTTACTATCTTTTCAAGCTGAAACTTTGACTTTTTGCTCTCTTCAAAGATATTACTTTTCTCTGATGCCATGCTTTCCTTTACAGCTTCATCCACAAGAGAGTAAAGTTCTGTCTCGTCCATATTTGCAACAGTTTTCTTTCTTGCTTTGGCATATCTGAAGCATCTTTCAAGCATCTCATGTACCAAAGTACCTATATCGGAAGCCTTGAATGAATGTACCTGTCTTTCTTCCACTCCCAAACCGTAGCTGATAAAATGCTCAAAAGGACAGCCGTTATAGTTTTCAAGCCTTGTTACACTTACACGAAGCTCCTCACCGAACAATTCCCTTGCGGCACTTTCTCCAATACCCGAGTCACGGTATATGTACATAGCGAAAGTTGTAAGCTTTCTGATAAATTCCTTATCAAAAAATGTAGCTACATACCTTAAAAAGTCCTCGTCAACATTCTCCTTCGCTCTCAGTTTTCTAAGATTGTCGGTCAAATATTCCTCGGCTTCAAATCTTGAGTATATTTCAGTCTCTTTTTGATTCTTTATTTCAATATTCGGGAAAATATTCTTTATCATATTTATAAGTATTGACGGCCTGCAACTCTTACCGTCAAAATCCATACCTGTAAGACTTACAAAGAGCTTGTTTGAAGGCTTTGTAAGCACCTGATATAAATAAAATCTTCCTGTATACAAATCTTCTCTGACAGTATCCGAAAGATTAAATCCGATAGATTTAAGTTCTCTTTTTTCCCTGTCATTTATAAGTCCGCCCGCATCCTTTACTGTGGGCAGGGAACCGTCATTTGCTCCACATACAAATAATGCCTTTATACTGCCAAGTCTCGTTCTTTTTAAATCACCTATAACAACCCTGTCAACTCTGTCAGGTATCATACCGAGCTTTATCTCTTCAAAGCCTGTATGCAAAAGATCTGAAAGCTCCTTTTTTGTTATACTCTCACCTTCAAGTATCAGCTCAAGCCTTTCAAAAAGACTTAGCACCTCATCAAGTACACCCTCATATTCTCTGGCTCTTTTTATATCATTACAAAATTCAAGCTCATTTTTTACATTCTCAAGCTTTTCCTCTATCCCCAGCTCATCAAATATTTTTCTGAAGGCATCACATACATCCTTTATATTTATTTTACTCTTACTCATCGCCTTATAAAGAGGAGAAATCTTTTCAAGCGCCGTATTTTTAAACTCATTTATCTCTTCAAGCTCAGTCTCTGAAAAACTCTTCGGCAAATATGTAAAATCTGTATGCAGCCTTTTATATCCTCTTATCCCGGTTTCAAGCAGATAATTATCAAGTAATGATACCATTCTGTAGTCAAAGTCCAAAAGACCGAGTCTTAAAAACCTGTTGACCGCATCATATGAAAAGTTATCGCTTATCAGAGCAATAAAAGCATTTATAAGTTCCACCAGTTCATTATTGTTTATATCCATCTTCTCATCAAGATAGTACGGGATTTCAAGCTGATGGAATCTGTTGGCAAGCGAGTTTGATACACCTTCCAAATCTCCGTATATTATCGCAATATCTCTGTATCTGTAGCCCTCATCCTTTACAAGTTTTAATATCTTATTTGCCACATAATCTATCTCATCAAGCGGATTTAGCAGGTGATTTATCTCGATATCTGAAACCTCTTTTGCTCTCTTACCGTCATATCTTAAAAAATGCTCTTCAAAAAAGTAAAGATCCTTTGAATTTTTAAACCTGTGTACTTCACCTGTATTTAAATTTATATCAGGCAGTCTTTTGATATCACATCTTTTAGCCATATCATTGATTTGAGAAATCATCTTTGTACTTATAAAAAACAAATCACTTTCAGATGACTTTATATCAGGATTTATGTTCTTTCCCAAAGTTATTGAAAATCTCACTTCTTTTGCAACCTTCATCAGATTTTCAACTATGCGGTTTTGTATCGGAGTAAATCCGGTATAACCGTCAAATAGTATAACCGCATCCTTTAGCAATTCACTGTTTTCAATATTTTGATTTAGTATATCAAGTACCTGTTCATTGGTAAAATATTTCCCTGCTATATATTCTCCAAAACCCTTTTTCAGCTTATAAATATCTTCAAGTTTTATTTTTAATAAGGAGTTTACTTCATTATTTTCCTGCTGCTCTTTTATAAATTTATCGCTTATATCATATTGCATAAACTCTGATATAAGTGATTTGATATTGTCTATAAAGCCTGCTTTTTGAAACTGCTTCTTCCATGCCTTTAACTCTACCTGATTTGCTATCTTTCTAAGTATAAGTGCCTTATCAAGCTCATCTAAAAGCTTAGGATTTTCTATATCCAGTTCTTCAAAAATTCTGTATGCAAGTCTGTTAAAGCTTAATACATCTATATTATTGCTTGCATGACTTGGATGCATCTGCACTATATCTTTTTGAGTCTGCATTGTGAACTGCTCAGGTACAATAATAAAATATCTTTTTTCCCTGTTCTTTATAGACTCATTTATAATATCGCTAAAAGCTCTATAGGTTTTTCCTGCACCCGATGCTCCAAAATAAAATCTGTATCCCATATTTCTCCTAAAAATGGCAGCTTCCATAGGAAACTGCCATCCATTGTTATGTATGAGGTAAACCCTCAGTCAATACCACATTATTGCAACTTCTTTGCAATCTCATGTATAAATTCTTCACTGTTTAAAACTTGTATATTCTCTAAGCTTGAAATCGCACCGAGATCACCTGTCATCTTACCTGACTCTATGGTGTCAAGAGTTGCCTTTTCAAGTCTGTTTGCAAAATTCACCAAATCAGGAAGATTATCAAGCTCTCCCCTCTTTCTTAGCGCACCGCTCCAAGCAAAGATGGTAGCCACCGAATTTGAAGAAGTACTCTCACCCTTCAAATATTTATAATAATGTCTTTGAACCGTACCATGTGCCGCCTCATACTCATAACATCCGTCAGGTGAAACAAGTACAGAGGTCATCATTGCAAGAGATCCGAATGCGGATGAGAGCATATCGCTCATTACATCTCCGTCATAGTTTTTACATGCCCAGATAAATCCGCCCTCGGATTTCATAACTCTGGCAACCGCATCATCTATAAGAGTGTAGAAGTATGTGATATTGGCCTCTTCAAACTTCTGCTTATATTCCTTTTCATATATCTCCTCAAAGATATCCTTAAAGGTATGATCATACTGCTTTGATATGGTATCCTTTGTAGCAAACCAAAGATCCTCTTTCTGACTCAAAGCATATTCAAAACAGGCTCTTGCAAAGCTTTCAATAGAAGCATCCAGATTGTGAACTCCCTGTGCAATACCGGCAGCTTTAAATTCATGTACAAGACTTCTCTTTTCATTACCATTGCTGTCTGTATATACCAGCTCCACCTTGCCCGGTCCGTCAATAATCATCTCAGTATTTTTGTATACATCACCATATGCATGACGTGCAATGGTAATAGGCTTTTTCCATGTTCTGACATTAGGCTCAATACCCTTTACCAATATAGGCTTTCTAAACACTGTTCCGTCTAAAATAGCTCTGATAGTACCGTTTGGAGATTTCCACATCTCCTTTAAGTCATATTCCTTAACTCTTGCGGCATTCGGGGTGATGGTAGCACATTTTACAGCTACTCCAAGTCTTTTTGTAGCATTGGCCGACTCCACAGTTACCTTATCGTCCGTTTCATCTCTGTGCTTTAATCCCAAGTCATAATATTCACTCTTCAAATCTACAAATGGAAGAATAAGCTCATCCTTAATCATCTTCCACAGAATCCTTGTCATCTCATCTCCATCCATCTCAACAAGTGGAGTAATCATCTGTATCTTCGCCATATTTACCTCTGATTCTATAAACTTTTATTTTTTAGGTACTATCTCTATCCAATATCCGTCCGGATCACTTATAAAATATATTCCCATACCCGGATTCTCATAGCATATTACGCCAAGCTTTTCATGTAATGCATGAGCCGCTTCCATATCATCTGTTTCAAGTGCAAGATGATATTCAAGCTCTCCTAAATTATATGGCTCTTTTCTGTCTCTCAAATATGTAAGTTCAAGCTGAAATCCTGTTTCCTTATCTCCAAGATAAACCAAAGTGAATGATCCGTCTGCTGCTTCCTTTGTTCTTACAGGCTCAAGACCAAGCGCTTTCTTATAAAACTTCAAACTTCTCTCTAAATCAAGTACATTAAAATTAAAATGTGCAAATGAAAATTTCATTTTTATCCCTTTCATTACAATATACACCCTGTATATTCTACAGGGTGTAATATTTTTAACCTTTTATAACTTCTTTTCCACCCATATAAGGTCTGAGTGCTACCGGTATTCTTATGCTTCCGTCTTCATTGAGATTGTTCTCAAGGAATGCGATAAGCATACGAGGTGGTGCAACCACTGTATTATTAAGTGTGTGTGCAAAATATTTATTTCCGTTTTCGTCTTTTACTCTGATTCTAAGTCTTCTACTCTGTGCATCTCCAAGATTTGAGCAGCTTCCCACCTCAAAGTACTTCTTCTGTCTTGGTGACCATGCCTCTACGTCACATGATTTCACCTTAAGATCTGCAAGATCTCCCGAACAACACTCAAGTGTTCTTACAGGTACATCAAGAGATCTGAAAAGATCAACAGTATTCTGCCATAATTTCTCATACCACATCTTTGACTCTTCAGGCTTGCAGACAACTATCATTTCCTGCTTCTCAAACTGGTGTATACGATAAACACCTCTCTCCTCAATACCATGTGCTCCCTTTTCTTTTCTGAAACATGGTGAATAAGATGTAAGTGTATATGGCAACTTAGCCTCATCATTTAATGTATCAATAAATTTTCCGATCATAGAGTGCTCACTTGTACCGATAAGATAAAGGTCTTCTCCCTCAATCTTGTACATCATTGCATCCATCTCGGCAAAGCTCATTACACCTGTAACCACTTCGGATCTGATCATGAAAGGAGGTACACAGTATGTAAATCCTCTCTCAATCATAAAATCTCTTGCATAAGATATTACAGCTGAATGAAGTCTGGCAATATCTCCCATAAGATAGTAGAATCCGTTTCCTGCAACCTTTCTTGCGCTGTCAAGATCGATACCGTTAAGTTTTTCCATGATATCTGTATGATAAGGTATTTCAAACTCAGGTACAAAAGGCTCTCCGAATTTCTCGATTTCCACGTTCTCACTGTCATCCTTACCTATCGGTACACTAGGATCAATGATATTTGGAATGGTCATCATGATTTTCTTTACTTTTTCTTCAAGTTCAGCCTCAAACGGCTCCAAACCTGCCAATGTCTCACCGATACTTGCTACAGATGCCTTTACCTGCTCTGCTTCTTCCTTTTTGCCCTGCGCCATCAAAGCACCGATCTCTTTTGAGATCTTGTTTCTCTTTGATCTGAGTTCATCAGCCTCAGCCTTTGTCTTTCTAAGCTTTTCGTCAAGTTCTATAACTTCGTCAACCATCGGAAGTTTAAAATCCTGAAATTTGTTTTTTATATTCTGTCTTACAATATCCGGATTTTCTCTTAAAAATTTAATATCAATCATGGCTTCCCCTTTTTCTCTATATCTAAATATTTAGACGATATCTTTTGATATCTTACATAGAGAAAAGTATACATCAAATGAGCTTTTATGTCTATTCCAAGTTGGTATTGAGTTACACGCAATATCGGCTTGATAAACCTTTTTCGGTATTGTATTATTCATTTATTATAAATAAACGGAGGTTTTCATGGATACACTAAAAGAATTCCAAAGAATCATGACTACACAGACTGACCTTGCTTTGTCAACCGTCGGAACAGACGGTAATCCAAATGTCAGAATAGTCAACTATTATTTTAATCCTAAAAATAATATCATATACTTTGCAACCTTTAAAGATAATAAAAAAGTACAAGAAATAGATCAAAATCGAAATGTAGCTTTTACAACAATCCCCACAAACGGCAATGAACATATAAAGGCAAGAGGAATTGCCGTAAGAAGCAAGCAAACTGTTTTTGATTTGGCAGATTGCTTTTGTAACAAGATACCCGATTACAAAAACACGATAGAACATGCAGGAAATTTATTGTTATTATATGAAATACACTTTAAAACAGCTACTGTTACTTTAGATTTATCCAATATTCAAACGATTACGTTATAAAAGAGGGGCTGACTGTCAGCCCCTTTTTTACTATTCTACATATTTACTTATATAAGCATAAAATATTTATTATTACTCTCCAAATTGCTTCAAACTGTCGCTGACTTGGTACTCGTATAACTTTGTACGGTTGCTTATTATTTTATTGTACATCTCATTGCCGTCTATAAAACCTCTTGTCGTATCGTAGGTATTTGGAAGAGTTGTGTAGTTAAGGAAAACACTTGTATTATTGGCTGCGGTAAAATCATTATCACTTAATTTCATTATATAGGTATATTCTACCGGATAATAAATTGTGGTAGTAGGAAATTTACCGTTTGCGTCCGACAAATTAGCCTTAAACACTACAAAGTATACATTTGTACCGTTAAACTGACGCTTGTCATCTGAGGTATACTGTAAATACTCTCCGGCAAATTCAATATCGCTTACCTGCATGTTCGGCTTATAATCTTTTGCAATATATGCGTCCAAAGTTACTCTTGCCTCATCCTGCAATGCTTTTCTGTATTCGTCGGTCATATCTTCAAGTTTGTGTACATATGACTGCTCCTTGAACTTTTCAAAACCGTCTCCGGCTTCTATGACTGTATTCTTATAGTTGCTGTTATAAAGCTCACTTGGGAACTTAAATCCCTTTGTATCACTGTTATCTCCGACTCCATAGGATTTGCCGACCAACTCCGGACCTGTCTTATAGCTTACCTTATCACTAAGCATTAGTGTCCTAAATGCCACAGGATAGTACATCTTTGTAGTCACATATTTATGTTCCACACTT
Source organism: Lachnoanaerobaculum sanguinis (assembly GCF_033242365.1). Taxonomy (NCBI): domain Bacteria; kingdom Bacillati; phylum Bacillota; class Clostridia; order Lachnospirales; family Lachnospiraceae; genus Lachnoanaerobaculum; species Lachnoanaerobaculum sanguinis. Next base: position 19,910 of record NZ_BTHK01000002.1, on the reverse strand, counting down.
GTAAGTACTCTGCTGTAAATGATGTATAATACATTGTATCCGTCCACATTTGTTTTGAAAAGATAGCCTTCATACTTCAAGTCTGAAAGTGTAGTACCCTCACCATACGCACTGTCTGTATATTCTTTTATAGCCTCTGTTGCTTTATCATTTGCTTCTTTTATAAAATCTTCCGGAAACTCACTGTATTTTGTTACATAAGTTTCAAGTCCCGATACGGTGTAACTTTCGCTCATTTTCTCAGGTACTCTTCCATATCTTGTTGCCAAGAAGCTGATTTCATCTTCATTAAGATCAAGACTTATTGTCACTACATCATCGTTTTTCAGGTTATCATGCTTATCAATTTTAAACTTGCCTTTATGTATTATATCGTCACCACTATAAGTAAACTTAGCTTCTCCCTCCGGTGCAATCCCTGAAAACTCCACCTTTATATCTTTGAAAGGATCAAACTTCCCAAGTTCATATAAGTTTGATATTGAATATTCTCCATTCTTATACTTTAACTTATAATTTATACCCTTGGCTTTTTCATCATCCACCGTCCAGGTATACTTAACCTTTTCGCCATTGCTTAACTTTTCAGTCTTTTCAAGTTCTACTCCCGATACGGCATCATGAAGTACATACACAGGCTCAAAAGCATAGGTCAAAACACCGTACTCTTTTTTACCCTTGCTGCTGTACTTTATCTTTTTACCATAATCCTTTTCAAGCTTTTCCCAGTCAATATTTATACTTGCCTGTCCATAACCGTCATATCCGCTAGACTCAAAAGTGATATATTTGTTCAAATCAATAACTTTACTTGAATTCATAGCCAAAACAGCTATCAGAATAATAAGAAACGCAGCCATAGCACCTGCTATACCGAATATAAGATTTTTCGGTAACTTTTTTTGACTGCCGGGGGTACTACCGGTATTAGATATCTTTGTTCCGGTATCATTTTGATTCTGCTTCATGTTCACGTCCTCCATGGTAACTCCACAACTCTCACAAACCTTTGCTCCGTCGATGTTCATAGAACCACATTTTTTACACTGCATGCCTAACCCTCCCGAGATATTTTATTGTTGCCAATACCTTAACATAAATTGTATTATTTTTCAATCTATTTTATTGCTATATGACAATAAAATATTTATCTAAATGTGAGTTTCTTCTATATTAAATGTAATTATTGTGTTTTTCTTAATCATTATTAAGGTTGATTTAATTCGTATTTTTTTGTATACTAGAGCATGGAGGTGTATCGAAGTGGTCATAACGAGCCTGACTCGAAATCAGGTTGTCACTTTTTCGTGGCACGAGAGTTCGAATCTCTTCGCCTCCGTGAAAGTCTCATATTGGTAGCTCTTACTTCAATATTGTGAAACAATTTAAGTAAGAGCTTCAATCATGTACAAAGCAAAAATGACCATACAAAAGTAAAAATACTTCTGTATGGTCGTTTTTTTGCTCCAATATCAAAATGGTATACGAAATTGCTGTTATATTTATTTTTTTATATCCAACTTAATTTCATTGTTCAATGATTTTAAATATATATCTTCACCTTTATGTGCATTCAACAGTCTATTACTAATTATCTTACTTTGTATAATAACTTTATCTTCATTCTCAAGTTCACAGGTAAATATCTTAAAGTTAAATAGTTCTAACAATACATTGACACTAAAGTGATTATGGCTAATACATAAAAAACCAAGTGTTACAAAAAACACAAGAAATAGAATTACCTGATCCCATTTTGTAAAATCGAAAGCAAATAATGGAAGAATATATGACAATAAATATTCAGAAGTTATTGCCTTATCTTCTGTAACCTCCTTTATCATACGCTTATCTAATCCGTCTTCTGAATTTGTAGCAAATACAAATAATACTACTATTATGGATACAATACCTACCAGTACAATAATAAAAACACTTATTATTTCTGTCCATAGATTCTCAGTATTCTCAAACATACTTTTAATATCTATGAATATTATTGAAATCCACAAAGGGAGAAAAGAAGTAAAATAAAGACAGCTTGATACAATTTTTGACACTTATTATCCTCCTTATTCCCATTTTTTAGAACTTGAAACTTCCATAGGATTTTGATCAAATGGATCAACCATTCCCCTGCTACATAATATCTTAACTATCTTATCGGCAGCTCCCGGCTTACTCATATCAAACTTATCTCCAAAAAGTGGAATATTGAATTTATTGCTTACTATCGCTCTGATATTAGCATCTGTTAGTTTTTGCAAATATGATTCATTAAATGATAAAAACTTTCTCGGATTATGTCCACGACTTGCAACACTTCTAAATATCTCAGCTTCATTGAATATATTTAAATCTATAATATTTGTAATTTTCTTTTCACAAATGGATTTATATGCTCTTTCCATATTAAATAAGTTTTCTCCGGCAAGTGTTAACATATAAACTATATTATCTATAATAACAACATCTATCGTTTTTCTTAGCGAAATTACTTTGTCTGAAATTTCTTTGAATGTTCCATTTGAAAACCAATATTTATTACTTAATGATGTGATAGGGTTCTGCATTGAAATGAGCTTAACAGCCACATCTTCTCCACTAATAGAAATCACACCTTTAATTACATATGCTTGTGCTTGAAACTCAAGTGGATTAAGCTCAGAATCCGGATTTCCAATAGCTTCAATAAATAGCTGATATTCATTTGAAATAAGTTCACTATCTTTTTCTAATTTGTAAATAGTTTTATCTATTGTTGATCCATCATAATCAGTCACATTCTCAAACATATTTTCTAACCCTTTTTCTTGAGAACAATATCTAGCATTAATCTCAGTTAAAAAATTCATAAGTGTACCCTTTGGAGATAATGTAACCTCTCGTCCACAATATGACGTTCCATTTCTTCTTGAATTTTTTATTTGTAGAAGCTGTAGTGACCAGTCATCACGGGAATCTAAATTTTCAAATACACTTTTTATTTTACTTATTGACATACAAACCTCTGATTAATTATTTTTATTTCCATATGGAATGTTATCATCCGCAACCTGTTTAGTTCCTTTTGTAGAAACAGAATAGGTAAAATGAATAACACTATTTTCAGATTTAGCCTCTGAATGCTCCTCAAAGTTTTCTACCTGCTCCATTACCTTATTAAAAACTTCCGGGCTATACTGTGGCGGATAGCCATTCTTAATCAGACAAATCTTTATATCAAGCTTTAATTGATTACGAACATTCTGGTTATTAAGCCAGTCTGCAAATGAGGACTTCGTATCTATAATTTCCTTAACTTTTTTGGCAAGAGATTTACATTTATCATTAATCAAAACTCCATCAACCTCTTTGTCTTCACCATATTCAAAATTATGTTGGTCACGAAGAGCAATCAGAATATCATAGAATGCCTTTTCTTCAAAAGTTAATCCTATCTTACGGAAACTTTCTCTATCTTCATTCATTTGACGAAGGATTTCTAAGGCTTGCTTAGTTGCAGCCTTGATAATATCTTCTGACGCTGTTTCCTGAGTTACTCCTGCCTCTTCGGCAGTAAGGTGCTTTCTTCTTTCATGATATTCAGCAATGGTCTTTTCCAGCATTTCTTGAAAAGACTTTGCAGCTAACTGATTAACTTTACTATACTCTTTAATCTGCTTTCGAAGCATTTTGATAAGCAATTCCAGCTTTGTTGCCGGCATTTTCACATCAGATAACTTCTCAAAATATTCCGGAGAGAAGATATCTTCTTCCTCACCGCTTTCAAGAACACTTTCTACCTGATTGTATTTCAACGCTTCTTCAACCATTTTTGAAACCACACGGTTCATGGTATCCGCATCGACATCACTTGTTCCACTCATTTTACGTACAAAGCCGGCAATAGCCATAAAACACTGAGCGAGAGCAGATTCTTCTTCTCCCAGATTACCTGAAGGTTGACAAATATCATAGGCACCTCTCATTCTCTTAACCGTTTTTAAAAAATATGTCATAAAAGAAACCTGATTATTTTTTACAGCTCCTTCCATATGCAAAATCTCCGTGGAAGCAAAAACATACTCAGCCGCTTTGGAAAGTAATTTATATCTTTCAAACGGATTACAATCAGGGTTCAAGAAGGGAGCCAAATTATAATCACTAAACAACGATTTAAGTACTTCTAGTTCTTCTCTAAAGACAGAGGTAGCTTGCTCAACATCATCTGATGTCGGTGCAACAGAAGTATCTCCACCATAAATCTTCATGGCTTCACGCATATTATTACGAATACCTATGTAGTCGATAATCATGCCATAATCCTTGCCGGGGTATTTTCTATTCACGCGGCTAATTGTCTGAATCAGCAAGTGTTTCTTTAAAGGTTTATCATTGTATAAATAGGTAAGTGACGGAACATCAAACCCTGTAATCCACATATCCACTACAATCACAATACGAAAGTTAGATTTTTCCTTCTTAAAAGATATATCTAATTCTTCAGAACGTTTGTCATTTTTCACTCCTCCAAGATAGTTATACATCTCGGATTCATCATTGCTACCTACACTGGACACCATAGCAATAAACGGCATAGGTTTTAATGCTTTCAATTCCTCATCTGTTACCTTAACTCCCTCCGGCGATTTCTTTTCTTGAAGCCATTCAGGATATTTTTCCTTGAATTTCAAAAGAAGGGAATACGCAATCTTTCTACTTGAGCATACAATCATTGCTTTTTGAACTCTATCCGGATCAGCATCACAAGATGCCGTATAATGGTCATGAATATCAGCAGCAAGTCTTTCCAATCTTGACGGTTCTGCGAGTATTACTTCAATAGAACTCATAGCCCGTTTACTTGCTTCAATATCATCATATGTTGCTCCATCATCAGCACATAGTTTATAGTAATCTTCAATTTCCTTAGCTTTTTTCGTATCCAACAATACCTTTGCAATGCGAGGATGATACTTAATAGAAACGGTAAGACCGTCTGCAACTGCTTGATCCATTGTATATCTATCAATTTCATCACCGAAGGTCTGATAAGTTTCAGCAATAGGTGTTCCTGTGAAGCCTACAAAAGTTGCATGTGGAAATGCTTCTTTCAGTACCTTTGCATATGGTTTTGATACCATTGCTTTCATGTTTTCATCTGTATCCTTGCTAAACTGTATCTTTTTAGAATGTTCAAGTTGTGTTCTGTGTGCTTCATCAGAGAAACATATAATATTCTTACGATCATTAATCAGACCGATTTTATCCTCTTCTCTGTCACAGAACTTCTGAATAGTACAAATATAAAATCCGCCGCTCTGTCTTGCACCAATTTCCTGCCTTAACTGTGCTCGATTTTTTACGACAGACACTTCCCCAAGATTTAAAAAATCTTTACTCTTGGTGAATAGCTTTGCCCCTTGTTTTTGTAATTCCTCTCGATCTACAATCAGAATAATTGTGGGTGAACCGATTTCCGGAATGTTAGAGCATCTAAGAGCAAGCTGTCGGGCAAGGAAAGCCATGGTATATGTTTTACCGCATCCTGTTGCACCAAAATATGTTCCACCTTTACCACTTTTAGTAACGACAGAATTGGCTATGCTCTGTTTCAAAAGCTTGGACGCAAAAAACTGGGGATATCTACATACTATTTCCACTTCCGCACTGTCATAAATGCTGTCTTGAAAATAAATATAATCTCTAAAAATTTCTAAAAATCTCTCCGGTGAATACACACCCTTAATCATTGTTTCTGTCTCTGCAAATGGCAAGGTCGAAACTTGGTCACCGTCATTCACACGCCTCCAAGCATAAAAATGCTCATAAGGTGTACGCACCGTTCCAAGTCTTGTTTTAACTCCGTCTGAGATACAAGCCAATGGGCAGTAGTGTAATAAATGCGGAATATCCCTCCAATAACGAATAGTAATCTGCTCCCAAGCATCGTAAACTGTTGCATGAGCATCGGCAGGATTTTTCAGTTCTATGACACACAACGGCATCCCATTTACAAACAACAGCACATCCGGTCTGCGATTCTCCTTTTGTCTGTTATTTGTATACTCAACCGTAAACTGATTAACTACTCTAAAGATATTATTAGCGGGATTCTCAAAATCTATAAGTGATACCATTTTTGCCGTACCGTCTTGCAATGTAAACTGAATACCGTCAACCATCCATCCATAAACCTTATGTAATGTAGCAAAATCACTCTCTGCACCAACAAGACGAACATTATCAAAAATCTTTATAACCTCATCCTTTGTAAGTTCAGGATTTGTATCAGAGATAAACTTTTGGAAATCGTCAGCAATCAATACATCTCTTTTATTTATACGTTGTATATTATTGCCTGAGATATACTCCCAACCTTCCACTTCCAAAAATCCTATAAAGGCATACTCATATTCAGACTCACAGTAGTGACCGTTATACTCCTTTAGCTTTGCCATAGACTACACCTTTGTTTTCCTTCCTTCTTCAATAGATCCCTTAATTAAAATAGGACAAATATCTTTTATTTGCGCTTTAAGCTTTGCGTTGATTTCTTTTCTTTCTTTATAAACTTTATAAATATCTACTATCGCTTTTTGAGTTGTTAAAGATGGTATTGGTATTTTTACATTTTTCATATCTTCAAAAGAAAAATTCTCTCTCGCTGATCCCCATGAGTGAAACCTTGCATATCTATCGAACTCCTGTCTCGATAACCACATTGCTAAATACTCTGGTAACAGTCTTCTTCTATCTACACTAAATACTTCATAAATTGGTGATACGACTAAATCTTGTTTAAACGTATTTAATGCAAACGCCAACACTTTCCACGTATCAGTTGTAGGTACAAATGAAAAATCTCCATGATTAACTATTTTATAATTACCCAATTCATCTCTGTTTACACGGCTTTGTGGTTCACGAAACTCTTTTTTAGTACTTAAGCCCATAACAAAATCAATAGTCTTATTATTGTTCCGTTCATTCTTTTGTATAATGTAATTTCCAATTGCCTCACTAATCATCTCTCTTCTCAAATCCTCTATATAAGCATCACATACAAGTTTCAAATCTTCCAATCCACGCTCATAGCTTTGTTGATTTGATAGCATGGCATTGTAGACATCAACATATTTTTGCTGTGTTTCAATATCCGGTAATGTAAAATCTACTAATTGTATGTCTTCCCAGTTAAAGAATTCCGTAGAACTTCCCCACGAATTGGTTATGACAAATCTATCAAACTCAGGTCGATTAAAAAACATATATAGCCATCTGGAGCTTAATGCATTTTTACATTCATCACGAACGCAAAACACAACATAGTCTTCTGTGCATATAACCGGTTGTTCTCCATCGTTATATGCAATACTAAATTTAGATCCATTTCTTGAAGTTCTATGATTAAAAACAAAATCTCCCGGATAAACAATTTGAAATTTACTTAAATCTCGACCATTTAGATCTGCCTTTGTTGGCATCATCTGCTTTTGATTGTTAACACCTCTAACATCATCCATTCCAAATAATAGATCTGTGTTTATATTTGAGCGCAGTTCTAAAAATATTCCAAGTTTATATTTAGTCAATCCCATAACCAATTCCCCTAAATGCATCTTCCAGCATCTGCTGCGATTGCTTTTCTTGCTTCATTATTTCTTTCATCTCTGCTTGAATGCGCATCATTTCCTTCTCGTAATCAATCTCTAAATCATGGTCAATGAACTCAATATATTTACTTGGTGTAAGTGCCCATCCTTTTTCTTCAATCTCACTGATTCCAACACTGCGGTAAAGTTCAGGCTCTTCGTATTTTGTACCATTTGTACCTTCACACTGCCAGGTATGATAGATATCAGCTGCACGCTCGATTTGTTCACTAACCAAGCGAACCTTCTTTTTATTCTCCCCCTTAACAGCATTTTCACTCCACTGGCGTAAATCCATAAACAGGATTTCATGCTCACGATTACGGAGATTTCTACCGTGATATTTTCCGCCTTTTTTGTTCTGATTCAAAATCCAAAGTGTTACACTGATGTCTGTAGTTATAAATAATTCTCTGGGAAGAACGACAATAGCTTCAATCTTATCATTCTGTATCAATCTTTTACGAATTTCCAATGTATCGCTATCATTCAATGCGCCATTCGCAAGCAGAAAACCTGCCACACCATCGGAAGTCTTTAAGTGAGAGAGAATATGCAAAATCCAAGCATAGTTTGCATTGCTTTCCGGAGGTGTAACATAATCTGCCCATCTCTGATCAGTCTTTAAATTTTCATCATACCAGCCCTTCAGGTTGAAAGGCGGATTTGCCATGATGTAATTGAAAGACAATCCTTTATGTAAATCATGCGTAAAGGATGAGTCACTTTCTCCACCAAGATTATGACTGATACCACGTAGTGCCAGATTCATTTTAGCAAGACGATATGTTGCAGGTTCCTTTTCCTGTCCATAGATATTAATGCTGTTAAGGTTTCCTTGTTTTGATTTTACCAGTTCTGCACTCTGAATGAACATACCACCGGAACCGCAAGCAGGGTCATAAAGAGTACCTTCAAAAGGCTCAATCATAGCTGCTATAAGTTGAACTACGTCATGAGGGGTATAGAACTCACCTTCTTCCTTCGTTGCATTTACTGCAAACTCCTTAAGGAAATATTCGTATACGTATCCAATCAAATCCTTTTCAGCTCCAAATGCCTTATGACTGATTTTATTTACCTCATCAACAATCTTTTTAATATCATTAGGCGCTAAATTTCTGGTAGTAAATGTACCCTTGATAAAGCAGCCTTTAAGCTGAGTATCTTCCTCTTCAAGCCTTGCCAGCGCCGTATCCAGTGCAACATTAAGTTTTGGTGCAGGGGTATTGATGATTGTTGACCATCTCGCTTCCAAGGGAATGTTATATGTTCCATCTGCAAAAGTAGCATCATCAAAAAATGCAGCCCTGATATTTTCATCATCCGGGTCAAGTCCTTGCTCAATCAGAGTTTTACGAAGAGCTTCTATACCATCTTCATATTTTTCTCCGATAAATCTCAAGAATACAAGAGTGAGCATCATGTCTCTCTTTTCAAAAAACGAACCTGAATTACGTGCAGCACGCAAATAATCTCTACAATTAAATAGAATATTATCTATATTTAACGTTTTCTCATCAGTTTTCTTTTTAGCCATTGTTTTACTTATCCTTTCAATATCAGTGACATAAAATAATTATAGCATAATTTATAATTTGTTATATCTTCATCTTTTGAAACTTTTTTATGTATTTGATATTCACTTCAACAAAGAAAAAACGGCATAACATACAATATTATGTATATTATGCCAAATTACTAATATTTAAAATCATATAAATCAGAGCTTTATCAAGTTAAATCTCCATATATTATTTTTCCCCATATACTGGGTCGCTATTCTGTTTTCCGGATGTACATCGCTCATATATATTACCGCTAAGAATATCCATTCTAAGGGCTTCATCATGATATATATAATATCTGCAATCCATTTACTCTTTATAAGCCTTGCAATAGGGAAGCCGTAGCGATCATATATTCCTCTTACAAGTTTGTGGAAGCATGGAGTTTTCTCCTCTAAAATCTGTTCAAAGGCATTGGCTATACAGAGTTGTCTGTTTACTATAACCTCATGACCATGACGGATTCCTTTTCTTACAGGCTTTACAATCTTTTTATGCCCTCCTGCCGCTACGGTGCAAAGGTAATGCTCATCATATTCGATATTTTGAGGTGCTTCCTTTAGTGACAATGTCCAATCTGCAGTTTCGGTCCATGCTTTTATAACAGAATCAGGTGCCTGACCGAAAAGCAGCAGTATTCCTATTATTATTCCAAGTAAAGGAAACATAAAGATAATTGCATATATAGGCCAAAGTTTTGAGTTTGACAGTATTTTATCTGCAAAATTTAAAAGCGGATTGCATTGTATTTTTGTTCTCTCCATTTCATATTCCTGCCATTCATGAACCTTTGAAATCACTGTTCTTGCAACAATGCAGATAATACAAATAGGGTAAACAAGCAGATACAAATCAAGCAAATTGTCACCCGATAAATCACCTTTAAAAACCTGTACTGTAAAAACAATAACTTCAATTACCCAAAGATACATTGCAGACATTGAAATAATCGCCATCAAAGGTGGTATTTTCTTTAATGGCCTAACTCTCAGATACAAGTACCCCGCAATACCTATTATAAAAATAAAAGTAATTGTGGGGGCCGCTTCTGAAAAAATCGGTGTATGCATTTCCAGATTCTTTAGCTGTACACTCCAGTCAGAATCTGTGACATATTTTCCTTCTGTAAGGTACAAGAATTCCAATATCAAGCCATACCATATAGCCACCTGATCAAATCTGATAAAAGGTTTTAAAAGATGCTTATTTGCCTCCAGATATAAAAGTATAATATGATACCCCGTCAAAACTATCGGGTACACCAATATTATAGATACAAAGAAACTCCACATAATTAAGCCCGGTATAAATTCCTGTAAACTAAGCCTATTTAAACCATAGACATATGATCTTAAAGACTCCGCCAACTGATACATTACAAAAAGTATCATTGCGATTATGTAACTTATACCCATGCTTGATATTAACGAAATTCTAAAAAGATATTTTTTCATCTATCTACAACCTTTCTGTTATTACAGCTTATATAGTACCTTGTAATTAATCGCATCTTCCTATAATTGTTCCTCCACCAAGCACAAGTCCGCTCTCATCATATAAGACTACCGCCTGCCCGGGTGTGATAGCTCTTACCTTTTCATCAAAGTCTATTCTTATCCTGTCTTCTCCAAGCACCTTGACTGTACAGTGTTCGCCCTTATGTGAATATCTTATTTTTCCTATAGCTCTCATGCCGTCAAAAAAGCTTTCCACCGCCATTGCATTAAGATTATTTGCCTCCAGACTGTATCCGAAAACATCATCATTTTCACCTATTACAACTTCATTTGTTTCAGGTCTTATCTCGGTAACAAATATGGGATGCCCCAGCGCTATACCAAGTCCTTTTCTCTGCCCGATGGTATAATGCAGTATTCCCTTATGCTTCCCAAGTATCTCTCCGTCCGCAGTTACAAAATTTCCCTCAGGCATTTTTTTGCCTATTTCATTTTCTACAAATGAGGCGTAGTCATTATCTGAAACAAAGCATATCTCCTGACTGTCAGGCTTATTTGCCACTCTAAGATTAAACTTTTTTGCAATCTCTCTTATTTCATCTTTTTCATAATCTCCTACAGGCATCAATGTCTTTGAGAGCTGATCCTGAGTAAGATTATAAAGTGCATAGGTCTGATCCTTGGCACTTGTTTTGGACATTCTGAGTGCATATCTTCCATTTTCCAGCTTTTCTATTCTGGCATAATGACCTGTGGCAATATAATCAGCTCCAAGCATCATACTTCTCTCTAAAAGAGATTCCCATTTTACATATCTGTTGCAGGCAATACATGGATTGGGTGTCCTTGCCTGTACATATTCATTCACAAAATAATCTATTACCTTATCTTTGAATTCATCTCTGAAGTTCATCACATAATATGGTATGCCGATATCTCTTGCCACTCTTCTGGCATCATCCACAGCTGAAAGTCCGCAACAACCTCCGCTTCCTGACATATCCTCTTCATCTTCACTTTGCCATATCTGCATGGTCACACCTGTGACATCATATCCGGCTTCTTTTAAAAGATAGGCTGCCACTGAGGAGTCTACTCCACCGGACATACCTACCACTACTTTTTTCTTTTCCATATATTCTCCGATTTTTTAAATTCCATGACAGACAGTATATCATATACTTAATTGATTTGTATTAATATACTATAAAGTTTTCGGATCAAGACAATGCCAAATCTCTGACCATATTTCTTTTTCATATATCCTGTCAATATCTTCTTTTGTATATAAGTGATCTGCTGCGCCGGAGAAAATATCATCGGGAAACAGTTTAAAATATTCATGTAAAAAATTCAAATACATAAAAGCTCTGTCTCCGTAACCTTCAATATATATGTATCTGTAGTAATCCGTCTTTTGTCCTGAAGCATCTTCTACTGTATAATTTGAAAATCCATCTTTTATTATATGTACATACATAACTGCCCATGAAGAAGCGTCATCCAAATACCATCTTCCATCATCATCGTAACCGGGTTTATTTATGGAAAACGTATAATAATCACCATAATCACTCAAAAATTCATTGGTAAATCCTCGCGACATCAGTATGTTTACAATATCTTTTATATCTCTACAACAATTATCACCTTTTCTTCTTAATATTCCTACATCTCCTGCCATTCTACCGACTTAAAATTGCTCCTCTCTCTTTCTTTAAATATCCATTTTTCATTTTTATCTTTATTATTAAATATTTCATCAATCTGTGCTTTTGTAAAGAAACAGCCGTTATCAATATAGAAAATATCCTCCGGAAACTTATTTAAATAGTTATGTACTATTTCAAGCACCTGCATCTCTTTTCCGATAAGATCGGTAATCCTAAAATACGTTTCAAAGCTCATCTGCATTATTTCATCTGTAGGGATATCTGTCATCTGAGTGTTACAGTATATTTCAATCACCCTGTCATCGTCATAATAAAAATAATCGTCTCTATTAAATTTTGTATATAATATATTATAACTTTCTCTTTTAACAGTAACAGTATTTCTTCTATTCATTTTCCTCAATATTTGTGCCATTCTGTAAGGAATACCCTGCTTTGATTGAAGTCTTTTTCCGATTATTCTTCCCTCATATCTAAGTTCGACACCTTCTGTAATATTTTTAGAGTACAATGTCTTTAGCATACCTTTAGTAAAAGCCCCGATTGTCGTAAGACATATATTTATATAATAATCCATACTTCCTACGCTGTATGGTGATTTGTAAATCCAATTCTTATCAGGCTTTCCCTTATAAATACTGTCTATCATTGCTTTATTATAATATCTTCCATTGTCCACATAAAATATATCATTTGGATTCTCCTCTAAATATCTGTGCAACAATTCAAGAATAATCAGTTCTTTTCCATATATATTTGAAAAACGATAATATGTCTCAAGCCCCAGTTCCTTTGCTCTTTCGGTCGGTATTTCAAGATTCCTTTCATAACTGTACACCTCTATCATATGCTCCGCATCATTAAAGAACAAAATATCATTTTCCTCTTTCATATATGATATACTGTACACATATTTATCAAAAGAAAATCTCATGCTATAGCCCATATCCATAAGGATATGGCCCAATATATATGTTGTCTGCAACTTATTAACACCGGCTTTCCCCAGTATTCTACCTTCAAATCTCATAATCACCTCTATATCATTGCTCTAGAATCGGTATATCACCTCTTTTTAACTATAGGATTTTTATACAATACTCATATTATACTTGTCAATTCAAATTCAATCATTTACTATTTTATTGTTGATACTATTTATATTGTATGATGCGGATATAACCTTTTTTATAAAGGATTGCGTGCCATACTTTTGTAAAAAGAATGGAGTACTATGATATATATGGACAATGCCTCTACCACTGTTGTAGATAAAGAGGCTTTTGATATAGCGAAAAAATATTTATTTGAAAACTATGCAAATCCTTCATCAAGCTATTCTATGGCAAATTATGTAAAGGCTGATATGGAAGATGCCAGAGAAATGATAGCTGATTTGATCGGAGCAAGATATAATGAGATCTATTTTACCTCAGGCGGCAGTGAAGCAAACAACTGGGCAATACTAAAGGCTTGTGAACTTATGGAAAATAAGGGAAAGCATATCATCAGTTCAAAAATTGAACATCACTCTGTACTGCATACACTCTCTTATCTTGAAAAAAAAGGATATGAAGTCACTTATATAGGTACTGATGAAACAGGGCTTATTGATATAAATGAGCTTAAATCTGCTATCCGAGAGGATACAGTCCTTATAAGCATAATGTTTGCAAATAATGAAATAGGTACAATACAACCTGTTAAAGAAATCGGAAAGATTGCCCGTGAGTATAGTATTTTATTTCACACTGATGCGGTACAGGCTGTAGGACATCTTGCCATTGATGTTAATGAGCTTAATATTGATTTACTCAGTGCAAGCGGACATAAATTTCACTCTCCCAAGGGAGTAGGCTTCTTATACATACGAAGCGGTATCAAGCTTACTTCATTGATACATGGCGGCAGTCAGGAAAGAAATCGCAGAGCGGGTACACAAAATACATTCGGTATAATCGCTATGGCAAATGCTTTGAAAAATTCCTATGAAACTTTGGATAAAGACAGTTTATATGTAAAATCTCTAAGAGATAAGTTATTTTCTTTGATACTTGAAAATATAGAAGGCTCTCATATAAATGGGGATATAAATAACAGACTTTTTAACAATATAAATATCTACTTTGAAAATATAAGCGGTGAGCTGCTCTTGATTTTATTAAATCAAAACGGTGTATGTGCATCTCTTGGCTCAGCATGTACCACCGGCAGTATAGACCCTTCTCATGTAATTATGGCAATTTCAAATGATAAAAAAAGAGCCTCATCCTCCTTGCGACTTACATTAAGCAAGTACAATACGGAAGATGAGGTCAATAAAGCCTTTGAAATATTAAAAAAATGTATAGAAAAGCTTAGGATCTAAATTTTAAATGTATAATCCTGTGATTTGAACTCAACTCACAGGATTATACTGTAAAATATTATTTGTTTTCGCAAACCTCTTTTACTGTCTTTATAAGTTTTTCCATTAAATTTACCCTGTTTAAAACAGTTATAAGATAATATCCGTCCACCAGATCATAGATTTCATTTGCTATCTCTTTTGACATTGAAAGTGCGATTTCTTCCGCTTCTTCTCTTTCCTTGCCGATATACTTTTCCACTATATCATCGGTAATATATATGCCGTTTACTTCACTTTGCATATATCTCGCATTTCTCTCACTTACTATAGGAATAATTCCGCCCATTATCTTAACATCCAGATTTTCTCTGGCCTCTTTAAGATTATCAATGGCTCTCTGTGTCAAAACCGGCTGAGTAAAGAGTACCTTTACACCGTTTTCCTGTTTTCTTTTAGCTTTTCTAAGCTCTGCACTGAAGTTCTTGGCATTTACATTTAATGCACCGCAGATATTCATAGGACTTTCAAAAACTTCATCATTCAAAGATTTGATAAAGTTTGCAAACTTCACCGAATTAAACTCAAATACCGATCTTATCTCATCTCTTTGGGCGTTCGGTATCGGATCTCCTGTGATTACAAGTACATTGTCAACTCCCATTGCACTTGCACCAAGCAATAGGCCCTTAGCAGCATTTACATTTCTGTCTCTGCAAGTCATATGCGGAAGCACATCAAAGTCAAGTTCATTTCTTACTTTGCAAGCAAGCAAACAACTGTCCATTCTTGCTCTTGCTATAGGATTATCCGCTATAGTTACTATATCCGCACCTGCCGACTTTAATTTTGCCGCATTGTCAATAAACTTGGCAATATTGGTATCTATAGGCGAATCAAGCTCTACGGCTATAGGCTTTTGTCCGGATATAAGCTTTTGTTCAAATCTGTTTAATCTTATTTTCTGTGAAATATTCTTTTCTTTCTTTACGGATTTTCTCGGCTTTATAAGCATTCCGCTCATACTCTTTTTTAGAAGCTCTATATGTTTCGGAGTTGTTCCGCAACATCCTCCGACCACGTTTACACCCATATCAAGAATATCTTCTATCTGAGCCGCAAAATAATTTGCCAATGATCCGTAGTATATTTTATTGTCTCTTACTATAGGATATCCGGCATTCGGCATAGCTGCAAGGTATAATCCTTCAGTGTCCACATCCTTTAAAAGTTTTGCCATATGATTTGCACCGGAAACACAGTTAAGTCCCACTCCGTCAAAGAAACCGGACTCAGAGATTTCTTTAAACATTGTTTTATAATAATACCCTTCACTTGAATAACCGTCAGGCATTACTGCAAATGATGCTATTATAAAAGCTTCCGGTGATTTTTCCTTAATGTACTCACCTATGGATTTCAAACCGATGGTGCTGTTTCTTGTCTCGAAGTAAAAGTTATTTATCCCTTTTTCAAGGAAAATATCCGCAATGATCTTGTATTCCTCAAATGCCGCGCTGTTGCTGTCGGCATTTATTGACGCCATATCCGCAAATACATATGCTCTGGATTTTGCAACCTCAAGCGCTATGTCTATACCTGCAACTATTACTTTTTTTTGCAGCTCTCTGTCACCTGAAAATGCATCTATACCTGTGGAAAAGGTATTTGTGAGTATCGCCTTTGCTCCAGCTTCAATATATTCATTATGAATACCCTTTATAAGCTCAGGATTTTTTATATTTGCAAGTTCGCATCCGATACCGTCATCTGTAAGTTCATCATAGTATGTTCCCATTGCTCCGTCAAAGAGCAAAACATTATTCTTTAAATAATCTCTAATATTTTCCATAAATTATCATCCTAAAACTGTCTTTGCTATATCAACCGAACTTCTGGCATCAGGTGCATAGAAGTCCGCACCCATCTCGTCGGCATATTCTTTTGTAAGTACGGCACCACCTACCCACACTTTACAATCATTTGATACTTTTCTAATCTCTTCAATAGTCTTTTTCATTGCAGGCAATGTGGTAGTCATAAGAGCTGAAAGTCCTACAAGCTTTACATCCTCTCTTATTACTGTGTCCACAACCCTTTGAATATCCACATCTCTTCCGAGGTCAATCATTCTGTAACCGTAGTTCTCTAAGATTACCTTAACTATATTTTTTCCGATATCATGTATATCGCCTTTTACGGTACATACAACTATCTTACCCTTGCTTACATTGTGCTCACCCTTGTTTGCTATTCTTTCTTTGATAAGCTCAAAGGCGGAGCTTGCAGCATTGGCGGCATTGATAAGCTGTGGGAGGAATATCACCTGCTTTTCATATAAATCTCCCACCGTATCAAGTGCCGGTATAAGGTATTCATTTATTATTTCAAGCTCTCCGTGATCCTCCAAAAGCTTCTTTGCATTATTATAAGTCTCTTCCTTAAGTCCTTTTAATATTGCATCCTGCACAACTTCTTTTGTAACTTCACCATTGTCCGATACCGCTACCACCTTGGTTTCAGCCTTTACAGTCGCAAATCTCTCAATATATTTTACAGAATCCTTATCCTCGCCTGAAAGCACCTTGAATGAATATATTGCATTCATAATGCCTTCAATATTCGGATTTACTATGGGCAGATCAAGTCCTGCATACATTGCCTGTATAAGGAAATTCTCTGTGATATGACTTCTTGCAGGAAGTCCGAAAGAAATATTGCTGACACCAAGAGTGGTATGTAAGCCAAGCTCCTTTGTAACTCTTCTTACAGCCTCAAGCGTCTCTTTTGCCTGATCCTGCTGTGCCGAAACTGTAAGTGTAAGGCAATCAATAATAACATCCTCTTTCTTTAAGCCGTATTCAAGTGCCTTATCAAGTATATGCTTTGCATTGTCAAATCTTTCCTGTGCTGTTGTAGGTATACCGTTCTCATTTAAAGCCAGTCCTATAACCGCCGCACCGTATTTTTTTACGATAGGAAGTATGAGATCAAGTCTATCATCTTCGGCATTTACAGAGTTTACTATAGCTCTACCGTTGTATACACGAAGTCCGGCTTCTATTGCCTCAGGATTTGATGAATCTATCTGCAAAGGAATATTAACTACAGACTGTACCGCCTTTACGGCCTCTATCATAAGTGCAACTTCATCACCGCCCGGAACACCTACATTTATATCAAGTATATCAGCACCCGATTCCTCTTCCTCTATTGCAACCTTGCATATATACTCCATCTCATGGTTTAAGAGTGCTTCCTGGAATCTTTTCTTTCCGGTAGGGTTTAATCTCTCACCTACAACTCTTACACCGTTCAGCTCCACCATCTCATTTCCGGAGCATATACCTGTCTTTGCCTTTGCCGGCTTTATCTCGGAAAACTCTCTGTTTTCAAACTCCGCTTTTAACTCGCTGATAAATTCCGGTGATGTACCGCAACATCCTCCTGCGTACTCTATTCCTATTTCTCCAAATTCCGCCATCAGCTTTGCAAAATCGGTTGCAAGCAGATCGTATTCACCTGTTGAAGGATTTGGAAGTCCTGCATTAGGCTTTATTATAATAGGCAGATTAGTCCATTCTTTAAGCTTTTTTGCAAGCGGCAGTATTTCCTTCGGTCCAAGAGAGCAGTTAAAACCTATCGCATCCACTCCAAGTCCCTCAAGTGTTACCGCCATAGATTCTATCTTTGTTCCGGTAAAAGTTCTTCCTGTGGTTTCATATGTCATTGTGACCCATACAGGGAGCTTTGTATTTTCTTTTGCCGCAAGTACACCCGCTCTTACATCATAAAGATCTGTAAATGTCTCAAATATGATAGCATCGGCCCCGTATTTTTCACCTGCAACTACCATTTCTTTATAAATTTCGTAGGCGTCCTCAAATCTCAATACGCCAAGCGGCTCCAAAAGCTCACCTATAGGTCCGATATCAAGAGCTATCTTTACATCCCTTTTACTCTCCGCTATTGCTTCCTTTGCGGATTTAATTGCAGTCTTTACGGCCGTATCCACATCTATCTTGCAACCTTCAAGCTTATGTGCATTTGCTCCGAATGTATTTGTATATATTACATTACTTCCTGATTCTATATATTTTAAATGTATATTTTTTACTATATCCGGATTGTCAAACCCGAAAACCTCAGGATGTTCTCCGGCCTTCATTCCGGCAGCCTGAAGCATTGTTCCCATTGCACCGTCAAGTATCAATAATTTATGCATAACATCTGACTCCTATCTTTCTATATCTGCAGGATTTTAAAAGATTACATCCTGCGCAGGTCTTTTTAAGCGTCTCCAGTTTTTGATCGCTGACTCCGATTATGGCGGTTACCGACTTTCTCGGTAACATTATTCCGCTGTCGCTGACATTTACTCCTATTCTTCTTGTCGCATTGACCACATTTACAAACTGTCTCTGTATGGTTATAGGCAGATCACCATATCCCGGTGAAAATCTGAATGTCAGATAATTGTTTTCCTTTAAATACTGCTCTCTAAAGCCTGCTTCTATGCTGTCACAAACAGCTTCTATAAGTGTCGAACCGCATGAGTCCATAATAAGTGCATTTGCTACATTCTTAAGTTCTTCTTTTCTTATGGCATTGTCAACTCCGACTCCTATTGTTGCCGCCATCAAAATAAGCTTATGACAATCTTTTATATGCTTTTTGATACTGTTTCCCACAAAAAAATCAAGCTCCGCCGGAAATTCTCCCTTGTTTTCAAGATCCCATTCTCTGAAAACAAAGTTCGGCTTTGCCATGGCATTTATTTTATCCATGCACTCGAGCACCTGTGCATGCAGGTTTTCATCTATTTCTTTACCGTTGTGCTGAAGATACCTAAGTACCTCCGACTCATCATCCGGTGTAAGTTTTACATCTATATTAAACATTTCTCTACTTCCTAACATATATATTAAAAGTCTGTCGACTTGTTTCGTTTTACTATAGTAAGATAATTTATAAAAAAAGTAAAGTTTTACATTATACATATATCTTATAACCTGTTATGCATGATATATGGTGTATACTCTTTGATGTAAGAAAATTTTAAGTGGCATTTTTCTTTATATATGTTAGAATATCATACCTGACTTCCGTCGTTTCTCTCAAAACCTAGTACTCTAGGTATCCAAGAGCATGCAGTTTTGAAAGAAATTGTCGACTTCAGCTTTGGTTAAATAGAGGGCATCAAGGTTACTAAAACCAACCAGTTTTTT